>CAYWKT010000190.1:0-1004 GCA_964458985.1 uncultured Erysipelothrix sp. | reverse complement strand
TCCCTCGATTAATTAATTACCGAATAAATGTAAGTTTTCTAACATTACTCCTGTACCTTCTGCAACACAAGTTAATGCGTTGTCAGCGATAAAGACTGGAATGTTTAACTCTTGAGCTAATAGTTCATCAATACCTTGTAGTAATGCTCCACCACCTGTAAGCATAACACCTGTATTAATAATATCCGCTGAAAGTTCAGGTGGAGTTTGCTCTAAAACAGTTCTACATGCTCTAACTATTTCTTGTAAGCTTTCTCTAAATGCAATTTCAGTTTCTTCTGCTCTTAATGTCATTGTGTGTGGTAGTCCCGTAACTAAGTCACGTCCACTAATTGAAATAGTCTCATCACTAATTCCTGGCCACGCAATTCCGATTGTAGTTTTAATTTCTTCTGCCGTACGATCTCCAATTAATAATTTATATTTTTCTTTAATGTATTTGATAATATCTGCATCAAATTTATTTCCGGCAGTTTTTAATGATGTACTAGTTACAATTTCACCTAATGAAATTACTGCAACATCAGTCGTTCCACCACCGATATCTAAAATTAAGTTTCCTGATGGTTTTGCGATATCAAGACCTGCACCGATTGCCGCAACTTTTGGCTCTTCCTCGATGTATACTTTTTTCGCTCCTGCACGGTATGCCGCATCACGAATCGCATTACGCTCAACTGATGTAATGTTTGATGGGCAGCAAATTAAAATAGTTGGACGTGAAAACGCACCTTTTAATTTTAATTTTCTAATGAAACTACTTAATAACATTTCTGTAACTTCAAAGTCAGCGATGACTCCATCTTTTAATGGTCTGATTGCTAAAACCTGTCCAGGTGTTCTACCTAACATCGCTTTTGCTTCAGCTCCAACCGCTAAACTTCTTCTTGTTTCTGCACTAATTGCCACTACTGATGGCTCTTCTAAGACAATACCTTGATCTTTAACATAAATTAACATATTTGCTGTACCTAAGTCGATACCTACTAATTTTGAAAACATAA
>CAYWKT010000189.1:0-1035 GCA_964458985.1 uncultured Erysipelothrix sp. | reverse complement strand
TTTACCGCATCCCTTTATTCATACTGACGAAAGGAAGTTCTTAATATATAAAAAACCAGTGAAAGCATTACACGCTTGACTATTTTATTACTCTTGTATACAAGTGTCAAGGGTTATTATGCAATATGTAAATAAATTTACATTCACTGGTTTATTTTTATATTATTTATAGATATTACTCTACTTTAAGACTGATTTCATACGTTTTATATAAGTATCTTCTAACTGTTTAAATGTGTTTTCTTTTATGAAAGCACTTAACACATTTTTTCGAAACTCAATCCAACTTTCTTTTTCTTCATTTACAATGATCGGATAGAAATATACATCATTATCTCTCGCAGCTTTTAAATCACCTAGCGCATCTCCAACCATCAAAATATTTTCTTCTTTATAACCTTTTAATTTTAAATCACGAATGATTTCTGATTTACTACCATAGTCTTGTCCAAATATCATATTCGTATACTTTGCAACATCTAATCGATTCCACTCTTCAATCAATGCCTCTTTATTCGCAGCACTAACGACAACGACATCCGCCATTTCATGCGCAGCAATGAGACTTTCAGTCGACTCTTTAAAAATATCATTACCTTTTGGAAGTTGTACAATACATGAGTTTACCGCATGTGACCATGCTAATGCTTTTTTAAGTATTGCACTATCCTTCACTTCTAATAGTTTTATTAAACTATCATTAGATAATGACTCACTCTCTTCCACATACATTTTTAAATCCGATAGATCATCTTTAATAATCTTTTCTTTATGTAATTTTTCAAGAGTCGTATAAAGCCCTACAAATCGATTTATCCCTCTCGTTTTAGAATATAAATTCAACTCATTCCAATACGATAAAATATAATCATTATGATGATGCAGATCAAATATTTCAATTAATTGAGGTCCAAAACAAGTATAATGTTTACTGTTCATAGTATCCATTACACACCCATCACTATCAATACAAATTAAGAATTCTTTATTCTTTTTATAGTTTTTCATAAACCCTCCCTGGTTATAAATAACTCC
>CAYWKT010000188.1:0-1061 GCA_964458985.1 uncultured Erysipelothrix sp. | reverse complement strand
ATAAAAATTGTCATCGGAGTAATCCCAATGACATTACAACTTTTAATGATTACACTACTTGCATTACAACTATCTGAAAAAGAAATTACATCAAGTATAATCATATATATTTTAACTGCACTAGTCGGACTTGTCCCTATCGCTAGTGGAATAAGTGGACCAATGATCATCATGGCCCCATCATTTAGTTTTATTATTGGATTTATCGCATATAGTTTTATTATCGCAAAGTATAAATCAATTAAGGCAATCACATGCGCCTATATAATATTTTACATAATCTCACTATCACTACTTTATTTTAATTTTAATTACATTAATATTACGGAAATCAGTATCTATAATCTTATTTACTTATACTTTCTCCCATTTGTAGTAACTGACTTAATTAGTATTACAGCTGCCTATTTAATTAGTAAGAGAATTAAATAAAAAAAAAAAAACTAGCTAACTAGTTTAGTTTGTGTAATTAATTTTACCTTCAAAGTGTTTTTCAATCATTTCATCAAATATATCAAGCTCATCATCCTCTAATTCACGATGCGGAATAATTATTGCGCTATTGTGAGTTAGAAAAATAAACGTATATCCTAAAACATAATCAATACTATAAATATTTTCCCATTTTTTAAAATATGTTTGACTAGTAATTTCTTCAATACCTTTATCGGTAATAACTAATTTAATATTTTCATAATCAGCTTTTAGTTCTTCATTGCTACTAGCTTTTTTTGTAAGTTTTTTAATTTTGTTATCGACAGTTCTTTCAAAAAACATAAATGTAAAAACTGTATATATTATTGCTAGTCCAATAATTAAAGGCTCTGAATCAATAAAAAAATAGCCGAATAATACTAGAAGGACTAAACCATAAATTATCGTTTTAATTCGATCTTTCTTTAAGTTCTTTTGGGCTTCTTTCGAGTTTTTTATATAGTAACTGTAATAATTGCTCATATCCATATCGTTTAATGAGTAATTAAATTCCATAATAACACTTCCTTCATCTCTATAATGATAACATTTATTTACAACTTTAGACAAAAATAAAACTGAGTTTT
>CAYWKT010000187.1:0-1067 GCA_964458985.1 uncultured Erysipelothrix sp. | reverse complement strand
GTGTGAGAGGGACTTAAATGTCACCTACTCGATTCTTAAACTTTATTTTTTATAAGTTAATTCCTAATGTATTAATAACATCATTTAGTTTGGCTTTCGCATATGCGGAAGCTTTTTCTTTTCCTTCACTTAATGTTTCTTCAATAATATTACTATTAACTACTTCATTATACTTACTTTGAATTTCTTCTAACAGTTCAATTACTTTATCGGCAACAGCTTTTTTGAAATCACCATAACGATAATCTTTAAACATTGCTTCAGCCTCATCAATTGTAATATTACTTAGTGCGGCATATATAGTTAGTAAGTTAGTAATTCCTGGTTGATTGATTGGATCATTATTAACTTGGTTTACACTGTCAGTTTGAGCAGACATAATTTTCTTTCGCGCAACTTTTAAATCATCAAGTAAATAAATACAACCTTTATCACTTTCATCAGATTTACTCATTTTTTTATTTGGATCTTGTAAGTCCATAATTCTAGCTCCAACTTCCGCAATTAATGGTTTTGGAACATTAAATAATGGTTTGTAACGATTGTTCATTCTTTGCGCTAAATCGCGTGTTAGTTCGACGTGTTGCTTCTGATCATCACCAACTGGTACAAAGTCCGCATCATAAATTAAGATGTCTGCGGCCATTAATGTCGGGTATGTGTAAAAACCTGCACTTAAGCCATCAATTCCTTTTTGCTTTTTATCTTTATACTGTGTCATTCGATCTAATTCACCTTCATACGTATGGCACGATAAGATAAAACCTAAGTTCGCATGTTCTAAAATATCTGATTGTAGAAAAATCGTTGCACGATCTTTATCTAATCCACATGCAATGTATAATGCAACTGCATCGTGTAAATATTTATTAATAACTTTAGGATCTTGTGGCATAGTAATCGTATGTAAATTAGCGATAAAGACAAACATTTCATAGTCATCTTGATACTTAACAAAATTTCTTAAAGCCCCGATATAATTACCTAAATGTAACTCACCAGTTGGCTTAATTCCACTTAACATTCTTTTCATAGAAAAAACCTCTTTCTCATGTACAACTATTTAT
>CAYWKT010000186.1:0-1088 GCA_964458985.1 uncultured Erysipelothrix sp. | reverse complement strand
TTAAAAAAAAGCCCAAATTTTTGGGCTTTACTTATGTAATAGTGCTTTTTCAAAGAACTTCAACAAAATATCGATAAAATAAGTAATATGGGGTATAATGTGAAGAGAACATAAAGGAGAGATTTGATGAGTAATTTGACTAAAGTAGAACCAGCATTAGTTATATTAGCTGCTGGAATGGGAAGTCGCTACGGTGGACTTAAACAGATAGATACAGTTGGAAATAATGGGGAAAGTATTATTGACTTTACAATCTATGATGCAATTGAAGCTGGATTTAAAAAAGTATACTTAATCATTCAAGAACAACATGAAGAAGCATTTAACGAAGAGTTAGGAAATAAATTAAAAGGTCATATTGAAGTTGAATATGTATATCAATCATTAGATGATATTCCAGAAGGTTACTCAATTCCTGAAGATAGAGTAAAACCTTGGGGAACAACACATGCACTACTTTCAATTAGAAACCAAGTAACAGAGCCATTCATTATTTTAAATGCGGATGACTACTACGGTAAAGACGCATTCGTTCAAATGTACAACTATTTATCAAACATTGAAGACGAAAATGAATTTGCACTAATGGGATACCAATTAGAAAATACATTAAGTGATAGTGGAGCAGTAACTCGTGCTATTTGTAAAGTTGAAGATGGATTCTTACAAGAAATTAATGAAGTATCAAAAATCATGAAAAATGATGGTGTTCTTCAATTTGAAGAAGAAGATGGAACTTGGAGCGATCTTGAAGCTAACTTACTTGCATCAATGAACTTCTGGGCATTTACACCAAAAGTAGTTCCATTACTACAAGAATTATTTGTAGAGTTCTTAGATACAGATGTGAAAAAAGATCCACTTAAAGCTGAAGCGTTACTACCAAACGATATTGGTCGTTTAATGGAACGTAAAGGAGTTAAAGTAAAAGTCTTTAACAGTAGTGATTCTTGGTTTGGAGTTACTTACAAAGAAGATAAACCAAAAGTTGTCGAGAAATTTGAAGAAATGAAAGAAAATAAAAAATACCCACAAGATTTATGGGTATAAGTATTAATTAGATCTAGCTTACGCTAGGTCTTTTTTAT
>CAYWKT010000185.1:0-1103 GCA_964458985.1 uncultured Erysipelothrix sp. | reverse complement strand
GTTTATCTTGAGCGACAATACGATAAGTCTCCCACATATCAATACAAAGTAGTTTAACGTTCTTTCTCTCTTCTAATGGTATTCGATCAAAATATCTAATGAGATCTTGTTTTCTACGTGATGGTAGTAAGTCGATTGTTTCTTTTGATTTGAAGTCAATGAGAATACAAACGTAATTACTATTAGCTCCAGAGTATGCATAACATTCATCAATACATAATAACTCAGGGAGTCTTTTTCTTGAGATAAAGACATGAGCATCAAATATAGAAGATACAGTCGTTGGCGATAATCCATAACGCTGTGCAACACTCTTAAATGTCTCACCCACATGTTTTAAGTCATTAAGGACATTAGATACGGTCACTACAGAGACTTTCATATTCATATGAGAAAATGGATTATGTTCGAAGAAAGACTTATTGCAATTTCGACATTGATATCGTCTTGCTTTGTATAAAATAAAACATGGAGTATTCGTCAACACCGCATGAAGTATTTTACGCTCTCTATAATCTTTAATCTTATCTGTATCACTCTCACAGATTGGGCAACTATGTATTTCTTTCTTAAGTTTTATACTGACATAAACACCGTCATTTTTATGATTAACATCAAGTGTATCAATAATATCTTCATTAATATTAAACATAGCAGATAGATCTTCACGACTAAAATAACTAGAGTTAGATATTCTAGTCATAGTTATGTGTAGATGAAAATAATAAATTTTTAAGTAACATTATCATCAAATCCTTTCCTGTAATCTAACTTACACTCTAATTATTACAAGAAAGTTTGGTATAAAAGTATGTGTCATGTGAAACCGAAAGAAAAATTACGTTTTTTCATAAAACATCGACATAACAAGCAACCTATAAATTTATAAATATTATAATAGTGATCTTCAAAGAAAAGATTTTCGTGTTGGTAAGGAATTATGTATATAGGAATGATCGCATGAGTACAACGACAATTAGTACATCGATATCTCCTAATTGAAATATAGTAAATATCATAAAACAAAATGAATTTTCTAATATATGATCCATGATATTTAAGTCTTTTGCATTCACAGTTTGGACAAACTAAAGTTTTTTCAT
>CAYWKT010000184.1:0-1128 GCA_964458985.1 uncultured Erysipelothrix sp. | reverse complement strand
GTATTAAAAAAGATTATCGTAAAATCAATGGAAGAAACATTAAGTTACGATATGATAACAGTAAACAAATAAAAAAAGTTCTCAAATGATTATCTTGTCCACTTTAGTGAGAGAGAATCAAATGAGAACTTTTTATATGCCTATAAACCTAAGTCTGGAAAATGAAGTGAAATCTCACGATTAGCACTATCTACAGAATCAGATCCATGAATAATATTTTTTGATAAATTTGCACTATAATCACCACGAATAGTCCCAGGAATCATCGCTAGAGGATTAGTTGCACCGATCATAACTCTTGATAACTCAACAACACTCTCCCCTTCAATAACCATACAAAATACTGGACCACTAGTAATGAATTCAACTAACGAATCATAAAACGGTTTATCCAGGTGCTCTACATAATGCATACGCGCAACATCTTCATTCATAACTTCAAACTTAGTTGCAACTAAATTAAACCCTTTTTCTTCAAAACGCGAAACAATTTTTCCAACTAGTTTACGCTCTACTCCATCAGGTTTAATCATAATAAATGTTTTTTCCATAATTTGCACCCCTTTCATTTACTAATTATCTATTATACGCACTCTAATCAAAGTCGCAACTAATACGCAATTTAAAACACGCTTTAAATCGAATATAGGCAACATTATCATCAAAAAGCATTATTGATACTACTATTGAATAAATTGTACACAAACTCATTAAAAGAGCCATCTATAAACTCATTTTAACATAAGTAAACGTTTCATCATAGAAAAAGAAGTGTATTTACTTTAGTAAATAAAACACTAAAATAAATGCACTTCACTTGGGGAGTTTCTATAACTAACAAGCATAAACTAATTAGCTATAAACAACTTTAAAGTAAAAGATCAAGAATTATACTTTTAACTTACGTCTTCTACTATATAACACGATAAACAAGAATACAGAAACAAGTAAAGTACCTAAATAAATAATACTATAATCATAAATACCAGTATTTACTTGATCATCTTGCTCTAGTGAATCATCCGATTCAGCACCAAGAACTTCTTCTTCAATCGGAACAGTTACCTTTTCAATAACTTCAACCGGAACTTCAGGAGTTACAGGAACTTCTGGATCTGTAGGATCTAC
>CAYWKT010000183.1:0-1128 GCA_964458985.1 uncultured Erysipelothrix sp. | reverse complement strand
ATAAAGAAAAAAGAAGCTGTAACTTCATAGATGATAATTATTCATCCATTTCGTTACAGCCCCTTTTTTTAATCTAGTAAACTTTATTAATTGGACTGCCGGCAATGAATGCCTCTAAGTTATCCTTAACAATCTCAAATCTTTTAATCATCGCCTCTTGTGTATAATATGCAACGTGTGGTGTAAATATTGTATTCGGTGCACTTAATAGTTTGTAGTCAGTTGGAATTGGTGGTTCCATATCAAAGACGTCAACTGCAGCTCCCGCAATTTTTTTATTAATTAGTGCTTCTGCTAAGTAATCATTATCCACAATTGGACCACGTGCGGTATTAATTAGTACACTATCTTCATGCATTAAGTCAATTAAGTCTTTATTAATTAAACCTCTTGTCGCATCATTTAGCGGTAAGTTAATTGAGATAATGTCACAAGTTTCAAAAAGTTCTTCAAGTGATACTTGAGTAACGTTATCAATGTTTACAGCACTACGGTTGTACACATATACTTCGGCACCAAACGCATTCGCAACTTGGGCTACTTTACTGCCAATCGCTCCGGCACCAACGATTCCAAATTTCTTACCTTCAATCTCGATTCCTAGTAAACTATGATGCGTTTTTTGATTTCGAACATAGTTATCTCCTGTCGTAATTTGACGGTATAAGTCTAATAAAAGGCCAAATACTAACTCGACTACACCTTGTGTTGCATAGCCTGAAGCATTTGAGACAATTATATCGTTTGTTTGACAATAGTCGATATCAACTAAATCAAAGCCAGTGAAGGCAACGTTAACCATTTCTAAGTTTTCACATTGACTTAATATTTCTGCATCAAGTTTCATATTACTTAAGACAATAATACTTGCCTCTTTGACACGCTCTAAAATTACTTTTGGATCTTCATTACGATTATCGTAATATACGACTTCATAGTCTTCACTTATTTGATTGATTTCATCGATTACTAACTGTCCACTTACTCCAAGTGGCTCAAGTACTACAATTTTCTTCATGATCTACCTCTTCTCATTTCCATTTTAGCAAATAACTTTTATTTAGACTACCTAAACAATCGAGTAGGTGACATTTAAGTCCCTCTCACACCACCGTACGTACGGTTCCG
>CAYWKT010000182.1:0-1131 GCA_964458985.1 uncultured Erysipelothrix sp. | reverse complement strand
TAAGTTTGCTTCCGCGTTTTTAACTGCAGCTTGTGCTCCTGCAATAACGATTGTTACTGAAGTATTGATATCATCAATGTTTTTAGCATCAGCATCTAATGCAGTAACTTCTGCTGGAGTTTTTCCAACGAAGTATTCCATTAATGCGTCATTTTGCTCGTTCCATTCTTTTCCAATAGTTCCTTCAGGTCCAAACTCTTTCATTCCATAAGCTTCTTTTAATTCACCTTTAGTTTTTCCAACGTTAGTATAAACGATTTCACCGTCTTTTAATTCAGCTTTTTCTTGAGCGTTGTCTAATAAAGCTTTAACGATTTTCCCGTCAGCATCAACTGCGATTAAAGCGTAGTCTAATACTGATTCTGGTTTAAGTCCGTCAGCTTTAACGTTAACTGCAACTTGATAACCTAATCCAACTTTAGAAACTCCTGAAACTTCTACAGTGTTGTCAATAGCTTTTAATACAGCTGCTGCCATATCATCTAAGTACATTGTTGATGCAGTTTTAACTTCTTCACTTGAGAAATAAGCTTTAACTTCATCTTTAGTTTTTCCAATAATTGCAGCTTCTAAAGCTTCAACTTGTTCGTACCATTCTTTTCCTAAACCATCTTTAGTACTTTGATCTTTCATTCCGTAAGCTTCTTTTTTCTCGCCTTTAGTTTTTTGAGCTTCTCCCTCAAAAACATCTCCGCCTCTTACGTATGCATATTGTTGTGATTCATCAATTTTTACATATGCTACTTTATCATCTTGAAGTGCTACCCCAGCAACTACAGTAATAAATTCAGCACCTGGCTCATCAGTTTTTCTATCTGCAGTTTCACTTACGTGTTGTACACTTGCAACTCCTAATTTAACTTTTCCACCAGCAGCGCCTCCGCTACCTCCACACGCAACTAATAGACTTAAAGTAACCATTGTTGCTAATAAAATTTTTCCTAATTTTTTCATATTATTCCTCCTATGTGAAATTATTATATATCAAGGTTAATATAATTTCAAGCCTTTTGTGAATATATTAATATTATTTGTGAATCTTATCGAAAATGTTTGTGAATATTCACATTATGAACAATTATTAACATCAGATTAACCATTCATTACTTAGTCATTTATCAAAATCTCTAC
>CAYWKT010000181.1:0-1146 GCA_964458985.1 uncultured Erysipelothrix sp. | reverse complement strand
ATTATCGCTTTTTTAATACAACTTATTTTAGGCAATAATTATGATTCTTATTATGAGTTTATTGATTAATTTAACTTAAGCAATAATTTAAATAGGACCTTTATTAAAAGTGTTTTGTTGTATTTGTCTATTAATCACAAGTTATTTTCATATTTTGATTTTTTTATTTGATTATTTTGCTTTATTACTTTACTTTTGATAAGATTAGAATAATGAAGGAGGTTTTTAATTTGAAGATTATAAAGACAGATGAAGTAATATACAAGTTTGAACATAGTTTAAAGCCACTTGAAAGACTTAAAGATGGAGAAGTAATAAGAGTTTATACTCAAGATTGCTTCTTTCAGCAAGTTCAAGATGAAGATGATTTGGTCTCGAATATTGACTTCTCACAAGTTAATCCAGCGACAGGACCATTTTACATTGAAAATGCGGAAGTCGGTGATGTGTTAAAAGTTGATATTTTAAAAATTAATGTAGCTAATCAAGGATCTATTGTCGTCATGCCTGAAGGTGGAGCTCTTGGTAGTAAAGTTAGTAAACCTCTAACGAGAATTGTCGAGATTAAAGATAATGAAGTTAACTTTCTTGGACTTAGACAACCAATTGATCCAATGATAGGCGTGATTGGTGTCTCACCAGGTAAAAATCAAGAAGGAGTACCAACTGGAATTCCTGGCAATCATGGTGGCAATATGGATACGACTGATATTAGAGAAGGTGCTACAGTATACTTTCCAATATATGAAGATGGGGCAATGCTTGCCCTTGGGGATGTTCATGCGATTATGGGTGATGGAGAGTTATGTATTTCTGGACTTGAAGTACAAGCACAAGTCGATATAAAAGTTTCGCTCATAAAAAATGTAGCGATTAATTGGCCAATTATCGAAAACGATACAGAAGTAATGGTAGTAGCTTCAGAGGATAGTTTAGACGAAGCTGTAGTTAGTGCTGGACTTGAAATTACTGAACACATTAAAAAATCGCATAATATATTATGGGAAGAAGCATATATGTTTAACTCTATGTTTACAGATTTTAAAATATCGCAAGTAGTTAATCCAAAGAAGACAGTCCGTGCAGTTGTAAATAAAGAACTTTTATCGATTGATTCAATCTTAAAATCAAGATATTAAATTATAA
>CAYWKT010000180.1:0-1159 GCA_964458985.1 uncultured Erysipelothrix sp. | reverse complement strand
AAGTACTTAATAGATAAAGATAATATTGATACAAGTATTATATATATTGATGGTACTAAGATTGAAGCAAACGCAAATAAGTACACTTTCGTTTGGAAGAAAGTAGCTTTAAAAACTCAAAGCAAAAGGATTGAGGATACAAAAAGATTATTTGAAGAGTTAAATCTAAACTATAACTTCAATATAATTTATGAGGAAATAACTATTGAACTTATAGATAGAGTAATTAGTGAATTGATAATGCAGTTGATTGAATCAGATGTTGAGATAGTTTACGGACGAGGACACGGTAAATCATCACTTCAAAGGTTATTGGATGATTTGGTATCTTATTTAATCAAATTATTAGAATGCTCAGAGAAAATTGATATATGTGGAGCCACTCGTAATAGTTATTCCAAAACAGATCATGATGCGACAATGATGCATATGAAAGAAGACTACTATGGAGGAGTTAATCAATTTAAAGCAGGATATAATATTCAATTAGGAGTAAGTGATGAATATATTATGCATCTTCTAGTTTGCCAAGACAGAAGTGATCAATATACATTACAGCCTTTTCTTGAGAAGTACAAAAGAGTTTATGGATTCATTCCAGAAAAAGTTGTAGCTGATGCCGGTTATGGATGTTATGATAATTATATGTATCTGACTTTAAATCACCGAAATCTATATATTAAATTTAGTGATTATAGTAGAGAAAAAAGTGCCAAGTTTAAGAGAAGAAAATACTTAAAAAGAAACTGGATTAGAGATGAAGAAGGTAATTTCATTTGTCCAGAAGGTCATAAAACGCATATTATATCAGAATCAGAAAACACGAAAGGTAAGTATTTTAGAATAAACTATACATTAAGTACTGAGAAATGTACAAAATGTCCAGTTAAAGAACTATGTACGAAATCAGTAAAACATAGAACAATAACACATAATCCAATATTAGAAGAATTTGAGAATGAAGTAAGAGAAAACTTAAGTGGTGAATCAGGAAAAATATTAAAAAATAATAGATCATCTCAAAGTGAAGGAGCATTCGCTGTCATCAAAAGTAACTTTGGAAAAACAAGATTTAGAAGAAGAGGCATAAACTCCGTTACTTTAGAGATGACACTAACCTGTATTGGATTTAATTTAATGAAATACCATAATAAAAAAA
>CAYWKT010000179.1:0-1167 GCA_964458985.1 uncultured Erysipelothrix sp. | reverse complement strand
ATTTCAAATGGAAGCTCGTCTTTATTTATTAGATGTTGCGACTGATAATATCATAGTTGAGTATGATAACGCAGATCAAAACCGAAAAGATTATTTAAGCAAAAATACTTATGAGATTAATGAAATATTAAAAATAAAACAATTTATTAAGTCTAATATATCCCATAAGTTTGATGATTTAGATTTATCTGATGCCGTACTTAGACTTGATTACTACAATGATCGCTCCCTTAACTTATATCATTTATATACGGTTTATATAAATAATTATCCGGAAACGGTTGCCTATGATTTAACGAGTAGTTTCTTTATCGCAAACTATTTAAACGAATACTTTCTACTGCTTACAGTAGTTGTCGCTCTATTAGTATTTGATAGTTATTATCGAGACTTTAACTCAGGTGTTATTAAGACTATTCTAACGAGTCCGACGCGAAGAATTAGGTATTTTATTATGAAGAGTGTTTCATCAGTTGTAAGTATGATTATCTTACTATTTAGTCCACTAATAATTACGTGGCTAATATTGTATGCAGTTAATGGTTATGATTCAATTGACTATCCGATTTTTATTAGTAAAAATGCACTGAGCAGCTACAGTCCTTCGATGCGCTATTCACGAGTTATTAATAGTTATAAACCGTATCCAAATTATAGTCGATATAAAGATATTTGCAGTATCGCACCAGTAAGTCAATTTGTCACTGAATCATCTAAAAGTTTTTCTTTAGAATCAGGTTGCTTATCATCAATTCCGCTGTACTACTTTACACTAATACCACTATCTAAATATATTATATTAGTTTTTGCGTATTTACTCTTAGTCATTATTTTTATCTCAGCTCTGAATACGTTATTTAGTTTACTATTTAATCATCAGATTATAAATTTAATCGCAATTTTATTATCGATTAGTTTAAGTTTAGTTTTAAATAAGTTATTCATTGGAAAAGTGGTATTAAAAATATTACCTTTTACTTTTTTAGCCCCAACTAGATTATTAATGGGGACGACTCCTTACACATTTTTAAATGGTGTCGTGACGTTATCGATATGGAGTTTAGTCTTAGCTATTATCAACTTAGTTATAATTAAGCGAAAAGATTTTACGTACTAATAAGTAATGCATCCTATTTCAAATTACATGTGTGTTATAATTTATAAAAG
>CAYWKT010000178.1:0-1193 GCA_964458985.1 uncultured Erysipelothrix sp. | reverse complement strand
TTACCACATAATTTATATTACACTATCTAATCAACTAATAAGTTTGCATATAAAATGAAACAATGGTATTATACATTCAATAAAACCGAATAGAGGCAGCAATGCAAATGAGTAAGTATATGAGTCGGTAGACTAAGACTATACTGAAAGGTAATCATTGCCGAGTAATATAAGTAGACATATTTATATTACGGGGTTATAGGAAATACCTATGACACTCCTTCATAACGAAGAGGAGCTAAGACTGTATGAATTTGTAAACATATGAGCCTTCTTTATGAGGTTTTTTTTATTGGAGGAAATATGATGAAAAAATTTATGTTTATTACTTTTAGTTTACTATTTCTTATTGGCTGTAGTCCAAACGTAGATAGTGAACAAGATACATTAGTTGTCGGTATGGAGTGTAACTATGCACCATTTAACTGGACACAAAACTTTCAAAGTGAAGAGAGTATGCCACTTGCTGAAGATGGAGCTTATTGTGATGGTTATGATGTTGCGATTGCGAAAATAATTGCGAATGATTTAGATAAGCAATTAGTCGTTAAAAACTACGCGGTCTTCACTGGATTATTAGAAGCTGCGAAAGTTGGAGACATTGATTTAATAATCGCAGGTATGACTGATACTGCTGAGCGTCGTCAAGAAGTTAGTTTTTCAAAAATTTACTATAAGAGTGATATGGTCTTAGTCGTTAAAAAAGATAGTCAATATGCCGATGCTAAATCATTAAGTGACTTCGCAAATGCGACAGTCTCAGCGCAAATTGGAACAATTCATGATCAACTAGTTGATCAGATTGAAAATGTAAATCACAGTATGCCACTTGATAGTTTCCCATCACTTACGACATCACTGACAAGTAGCGCAATCGATGCCTTTGTATCAGAAAAACCAGTCGCAATGGCAATTACTGAAAGTAACGATGATTTAATGTACGTCGAGTTTGAACAAGGATTAGGCTTTGAAGTAGATGAAGAAGAAGTAACGGTCTCAATTGGTCTTGCGAAAGAAAACACTGAACTGTTAGAAGGCGTTAACGAATCATTAAGTAAACTTGATGATGAAACTCGTGATGACATTATGTTATCAGCAATCTTAAGACAGCCAAGTAATGATCAAGCGATGCCAAAAGGATTCATTGCTGGAATCATCTTCTTATTAAAAAATAATTCAACTCAATTTATAAA
>CAYWKT010000177.1:0-1220 GCA_964458985.1 uncultured Erysipelothrix sp. | reverse complement strand
TTTCATGAAAACTTAAATAAACGAGAGTTAGAGGATTACTTATTTACTCTATTCAAAGAATATAAACAAGTAGATGGATCAACACGAAATCGTAATTACAATATTAGAGTAAATAAAAAAGGTAGTGTATTAAAAAGGTTTAAAGAGAGTGATAATGACACAAAAGCGATTAAACATAATCGTAGTAAAAACTATGTCTTAAATAACTTTGACCAAATGGATGTACTAAAAGATTTAAAAATAGTTTCAGCGGAAAATGAAATTTTAAATGCAATGCAAGATAAGTTTAAGCAAATTAATAAGTATGTCGAGTTAGTTGATGATCTTATTAAAAATGAAGATATTAAGAAATTAAAAATTGTCGACTTTGGATCAGGGAAATCATATTTAACATTTGTCTTATATGAGTATTTAAGTAAGACGAAAAATATTGAACTTGAAATGATTGGAATCGATTTAAAAGAGTCAGTTATTAAAGATAATACTAAACTAGCTCAGAAATATAATTTTGAAAACTTAAAGTTTATTCACGGAGATATTAATGAGATAGAAATAAATGATGTCGATATGGTTATCTCACTACACGCTTCTGATATCGCAACTGATTTAGCGTTAAACAAAGCACTAGAGTGGAAAGTTAAGTACATCGTAAGTGTTCCGTGTTGTCAAAATGAGTTATATACACAACTTACATCAGAAAGATTTAGTAAGATGGTTAACTTTAATATCGTAAAAGAGCGTATGAGTGCCCTAATTACTGATACAGTTAGAGCTAACGTACTTCAATATAGTGGATACAATACACAAGTTATTGAATATATCGATAGTGATCATTCTTTAAAAAATCTAATGATTAGAGCAAGATATACCGGGTTTAGAGATGAAAAAGCATTAGAAAATATTATCGAACTTCAAAAAGAATATGGATTTAATCAAAAATTATTACAGTTAAGAGGTGTTGGTTTAAATGATTAAGGATATTATATTTTTTCCATTCAAGTTAATCACAATGATTACAAAATTTATTTTATCGCTAGCAGGTAAAATGATATCGGCAATCATTGGATTAGTTTTAATAATCGTCGGTTTAATATTATGTGCGACTATTATTGGAATGTTTATTGGAATACCATTAATATTAATCGGTATTAATTTAGTACTTACAGCATTATTTAGATAACTCGGGAAACCGAGTTTTTATTTATTCTAGAACTACTAAA
>CAYWKT010000176.1:0-1324 GCA_964458985.1 uncultured Erysipelothrix sp. | reverse complement strand
ATAATGTAACAGTTTTTTGAATTATGCTTGAAAATAAGGTATACTTAAAGATGAAATATAAGGAGGAGTTTATAATATGGCAAATTGTTTAGTAGCACAGTCTGGTGGACCATCAGCAGTAATAAACGCAACGATTGCGGGAGTAGTTAAAGCAAATCAATTAAATCCAGTATATGGAAAAGTATACGGTGGATTACACGGTATTGAAGGAATCTTACAGGAAATGTTTTATGACTTAACTGATATGAGTGAAGAGGAGAACTTAATTCTTCGTCAAACTCCAGCTGCAGCTTTAGGAAGCTGTAGATATAAATTACTACGTGAAAACGAAGCAGACTTCAAGAGATTATTTGAAGTAATGGAAAAATATGATATTGAAACAATGTTCTACACTGGTGGAAATGACTCAATGGATACTGTTGCAGCATTAACTGAATATGCTGAGAAAAATGGTATTGAAGGACGTCGCTTTGTTGGATGTCCAAAAACAGTAGATAATGACTTAATGGTTATTGATCACTCACCAGGATATGCAAGTGCAGCGAAATTTATCGCAAACACAGCGTACCAAACATGGCAAGATTATAACGTTTATACTCGTCAAGAAGTATTCGTTCTTGAAACAATGGGAAGAGACGCTGGTTGGTTAGCGGCAGCTGCAAACTTAAGCGGTGTTGTCGACTTAACAATCTTACCAGAGAAACCATTTGATAAAGATGAGTTCTTAGCAGCATTTAAAGAAGTTATCGCTAAGAAAAACAAAGCGTATATCGTTATTTCTGAAGGTGCACGTTATGCAGATGGAACTTACTTAGCGGCAGCAGCAAGCAAGAATGATACATTTGGACACGTTATTCTAGGTGGAGCTGGTGAAGCACTTAAAACATTAATCTTAAATGAAGGTGCAGCTGAAAGAGTTAAAGTACAAGACTTAAGTACAGCACAAAGATCACACGCTACAGAGCAATCATTAGTTGACGTTACTGAATCATTCAAATTAGGTATGTCAGCACACATGCGTAGTATCGATAAAAACTTTACAGGAAAAATGGTCGGTTTAGTAAGAAAAGATCAACCAGAATATGATGTTGAATTTATCGCTACTGATGCAAGTAATATTGCAAACCACGTACGTAACTTCCCAGAAGAATGGATTCTTCCAAACTACCAAGGAGTTACACAAGAAGCATTAGATCATATGCGTCCTTTAATCAAAGGTAACCCAACAATCATTTATGATGAAGAAACTAACTTACCAAAACAAGTTACACCGTACTTCATGAGATAATTAAGACGGGTAGATAATAATCTACCTGTTTTTTTT
>CAYWKT010000175.1:0-1350 GCA_964458985.1 uncultured Erysipelothrix sp. | reverse complement strand
TTTAAAAAGCACTATGAATATTAGACATAGTGCTTTTTTGTTATTTATAAACTTTCTTGACCTTTTACGTAAGTCTGAACGACTGCATAGTCTTTATCTAAGACGACAAGATCGGCATCATAGCCAACTTTAATTAAACCTTTATGATCATCGACATTTAATGCTCTTGCGGGAGTTATTGTCGCAGAATCTAATGCCACTTTAAATGGAACTTCCGCCTCTTCAACTAATCTTCTTAAACCTTCATTTACTTTTAATGTTGAACCTGAGATTGTTTGAGCTTCTTTTAAGTACGCTGTTCCATACTCATCCATTACGATTTTATTTCCACCTAGCTCATAATCACCTTCTGGCATTCCTTTAAGTGATAGTGAGTCAGTAATTAAAATCATTTTATCTGGCTTAGCTTTATATAGTAAGTTTACGACTGCCGGATGGACGTGTCTTGTATCGCCAATTATTTCTGAGTAAACATCGCTTCGCATTAATGCTCCGGCATTGTTTGGCTCACGATGAGTTAATGCACTCATACCGTTAAAGGCATGTGTGAATGAGTTTGCCCCATTCGCAATCCCGATTAGTGCTTCATCATAAGTAGCTCCTGAGTGTCCAATTGAAACTAATACACCATTATCACTTGCGTACTGAACGAGTTTATGGTCTTCATCATGTTCAACTGCCATCGTAATAACTTTAATTAAGCCTTCGGCTGCATCTTGAAACTTTTTAAATTGCTCGACATTTGGAGCTACGATATGTTGTTCTGGTTGCGCTCCTTTATGTGGTACGTCTAAATATGGTCCTTCAAAATGGATTCCTATAATTTCTGCCCCTTTAGGATTTAGCTTTTTAACTTTCGCAACATTTTTTACGGCATTTAGTAATACTTGTTCACTTTGAGTAACTGTCGTTGGAAGAATACTTGTAACTCCTTCTTCTGGAAGACGACTTAGCCATAATTCCATCCCTTCGACATTCGCATCGTTTGTATCAAATCCATATGCTCCATGGGCATGAATATCAATAAAACCTGGGACTATTCTCTCATTTTTATAGTCTTTATCTACTTCTTTAGTATTAATCGGATAAACATTTGTGATAATACCATCATTTATTTCTATTTGTGCTGGGATAAATACGCCCGCAATCCATACTTTTTCACTTTGAATTATCATTATATTCCTTCTTTCTATTCTTATTTTACGTTACTATTAAAAATTATGCCACGATTTAAATAATATTATAAGCAAAACACATAATAATATAAACTTTTAAACGATAAGTGCAAATATCAAACATATAAATATCGTTATAAAAATTAATTGTCTTACACTAAAGTATTTATTACTT
>CAYWKT010000174.1:0-1354 GCA_964458985.1 uncultured Erysipelothrix sp. | reverse complement strand
GATTTAATAATTATATTTGACCAATCATCATTTGAACGACAAATGAGACGACTACAACTAATAGAGAAATTAAGAATCCGTGTACCATAGGTAGAAAACCTGATTTACTCACTTCTTTAAAGTTCGTATTTAATCCAATTGCACCTAATGCCATTACCATTCCAAACTTACTAATACTGGATAGTGTAACACTTAAGTTCTCAGAAATTAGTCCAACGCTTTTAATGCCAACCATTACTAAGAATAAAATAATGAACCATGGGAATATATCTTTAATATTAAATTCTTTTTTACTATGGTTTGTATCATTTTTATTTATTCGTGTATTAATGTACGAAAAGATTAACACTGTCGGAACGATAGATAATGTTCTCGTTAATTTAACAATTAATGAGTAGTTACCAGCTGCTTCTGAGAACGCATATCCTGCCGCAACTACTGAAGATGTATCGTTAACTGCAGTACCAGTCCATAGTCCAAAGCCCATATCACTCATACCAAAGTATCTTCCGGCAATCGGAAATAAAATAACCATAATTATATCAAAAATAAATGTTGCGGATATTGCGTAGGCAACATCACTTGTCTTTGCATCAATTGTCGGGGCAATTGCCGCAATTGCGGAACCACCACAAATACCCGTACCAGCTGAGATAAGACTTGATAATTTCCAATCCATTTTAAATATTTTACCAATTAAGTATCCACCACCAAATGCGGTAAGTAGTGTAAAGATCATTACAAATAATGAATATTTCCCAACACTAATTACTTGAGTAAAACTTAATGATGCTCCCATTAACACAATTGCGGTTTTCAAAATTACACTCGATGTAAATTTAAAACCAACACTTAATGATTTATTTTCTCTGATTAAAGGATTTATACTCATCCCTATCAATAATGCTATAACACTTGCACTTAATACGTTCATTGGAATTAAATCACTAATTAAATAGGATACTATCGCTAGTCCTATTGTAAAAAGAATTCCAGGTATGTATTTGATTACTTTCATCATAATCCACCTCTATTTTCTAATTCATACAGACTATTTACTTCTATTATGACCATATGTTTCTATTAAAGATAACTTATAATCTCTAGAATATTGTTTAATCTCATACTCTCTTTTTAAGGCATCACTACGATTATCAAATTCCTCATGATATTCTAAAGTGACTGGTAAGCGGCCGCGCGTATATTTGGCGCCAAGTCCTGCATTGTGCACTTCTACCCTTTTTTTAAGATCTACAGTATAGCCTGTGTATAAGGTATTATCGCTACATTTTAGAATATATATGTAAAACATGTAACCACTCCCCTATTATTTTAAACACTTATACCATTGTAC
>CAYWKT010000173.1:0-1363 GCA_964458985.1 uncultured Erysipelothrix sp. | reverse complement strand
TGTTTTTAATTTCCATGTTTATCTAAGTACTCCTCTAAGCAATTAATATTTTTTTCATACATATCAACTGCGATATCTTTTCCAACGTAGCGTAAATGACTTGAATCTTTTGGATACAATAATGTCTTATCTTCATTTGCATATCTAAAAATAAATCCATAACGATGAACGTTACTCTTTAAATAATGATAAGTTAAACTATCTTCAAAATTTTCACTGCTCATAGTCGGATCAAAAACGTTAATCGCTAAACCTAACTGTGCTTCACTATGACCTGCTTTTACAGAATATATATCTTTCTCATCATATTCGCTATTAATTGTATTGTAGTTTTTATAAGCACTACTAACATCTATCGATAACTCTTCTTTTTCTAACTCTTCAACTAATGCTTCATAGTTTAGAGCTGCCTCTTCTCTTAAGTAAAATTCGTTACTAACTTTTTCTAATAAAACTAAGTCACTAGGAACAAACGAACTACTTAATGCTCTATTTTTATTGACAACTACGTCATAATCACTTGAATCATCTAAGTAAATAACATTTGCATATGGTTCATAGTCAAAGTTCGCATTAACACGCCACATAACATCAGATTCCATTAGTTTTGGATATCGTTCATGATATGCAATATATCTATCTAAGTTTTCTTCTTTAAAGTTTTTTAAATCTGAATATTCAATCGCTTTATTTTGATTATTAAAAAGTTTTTCATTACCTTTATTTTCAATCGTCAATATTTTTAAAGATTGTTTTAAAGGCTCATCAAAAACTAACGCTGTATATAACGTATCATCTTCACTATTTTTCGATCTAATAGTCGTAACTAATTGAAAACCACTAACACTCACTACTAAGATTAAAAGTAGTAAAACTAGTACTCGCTGTTTTCTAATTTTTCGAGATCCACTTTTTTTCTTTACTTTATTTTCTTGATTACTCATTAACCTTAACCTCTAACTCAGCATATCCAGTTTCTTCATCAAAACTTCTGCTCAGAGTATATTTATTAAATTTCATTAAGACAATTTCCATTGTCGTATTGACGATTGTACCATCAAGGAGATGTCCACCGATTGTAACTAAATTTTCATTTGAAAGTGCGATATGGAAATGAGGACCATCTAAAGAAATGGTACCTGAAAGTGAGACTACTTCATAATCTCTAACTTCAAAATATGCATTAACTCCATCAGCTTTTCTAATGTTTACTTCACTTACACATCCGACTGCACTAACGATTGCACCTGATGTAATATCGTGCTTTTTCGCATACTTCATTATTGATGCTCTTAAGTCATCGCCTCTTTTTAATCTAAAAACAAAATATTCCATATTTATCACCACTTATAGTTTAACATGA
>CAYWKT010000172.1:0-1379 GCA_964458985.1 uncultured Erysipelothrix sp. | reverse complement strand
TAAATTACAATAGCACTGTTTTCACAGTGCTATTCTTACTTATATTATGGTTTAACTGAATTTTTGAATTCAGTAATTTCCTCTGGAGTGAAATCGTTAACTGACTTAACGATTATTTCACCACTCACAACTTTTGCTTCTAACTCAACTAATTCTTTACGAATATCTTCACTAACTAATTGTTGATAGAATTTGTTATCCTCAAGTCCGATAACTCCTTCTTCTAAGCCTAATGTATTTAATGTTCCAAATTCTAAGTTTCCTTGTAAGTGTGAATCGATTGCTTGGTATAATGATTCACCAGTATTTTTAACGACTGATGTTGCGATTACTTGTGCATGTTCCATTTTTCCTTGTGCTTCATAAACGCTAGCTTGATCACTATCAACACCTAAGACTAATTTTGAACGATCAGCTGCCGCTTCAATAACACCTGCTCCTGATCCACCTGCTGCACCGAAGATTAATGATACATCTTGGCTATACATTGCTAGTGCTTGCTCTTTAGCTGTCGCACTATCATCCCATGCTCCAACATATGATGTTGCGATTTTAATATCTGGGTTTGCATATAATGCTCCTTGAATATATCCAACCATGAAGTCACTAATTATTGGTACATCTTGTCCACCAATAAATCCAATTACACCTGTATCGCTCATTTTTGCTGCCATGTATCCGCCTAAGAATGATCCTTCGTTTGGTTTATATTTTAGTGAGAAAACATTTTTATTTTTACCATCTGTGTAATCGACAGAGTTATCGAAGATGATGAAGTTTTTATCGTCGTAGTCACTAGATGATTCGTTTAAGTAAATATCTACTCCTGATGAGAAAATAACGATGTCATAATCAGTTTCTGCTGCTTGGTAAAATGCTGCCTCTTCTTGTTATGGTTTTAGTCCATATTCAATTACTTCGACTTCAACTTTATCGCCAAAGTCTTGTTCAACGCGTTTAATTCCTTCTAAAGCTGAATCGTTGAATGAGAAATCTCCTGTATGTTCTAACATAAGTAGAACACTTAATTTATCTGAATCTTTATCACTAGTTGATCCACACCCAACTAATAATGTAATCATTAATAACGCTGCTATAATCTTTTCATTTTTTATTTTCCCCTTTTATTAAAACTGCCAACCGTTGTATTTGAATTTGTTTGGAACATCATTTTCATCCGGATTATCATTTTGTAACTTTTGTAATGTTTCAAAGTAGTCATTATCAACTTCTGCTTCTGGAATTACTTTACTTGCTTCAGTTAAGAAATGGTTGAAGTCTCTTCCAATTCTTTGACCACGTTGTGTATGCATATCAATTGCGTAATCTGGGATTTCTAAAGGCTCTCCCATTGCTGCTTTCTTTTTAACGATATTTAC
>CAYWKT010000171.1:0-1418 GCA_964458985.1 uncultured Erysipelothrix sp. | reverse complement strand
CCTGATGCACCTTGTGGTAAGTATCCTCTAGCTGATTTAGAATGTGCAGTTCCTGCAATGTCTAAATGAACCCAAGGAGTATCTCCGACAAAGTTTTCTAAGAATAATCCTGCAGTAATTGTACCAGCACCTGATCCTTTGCTCGTATTTAATAAGTCTGCATAATCTGATTTAACGAAACTTCTATAAGTATCGTTAGTTGGAAGTTGCCAAATTGGCTCTCCAGCATCTAATGAAGCATTTAGAACTTCTTGCATTAAATCATCGTTATTCGTAATAGCTGCAGTAGTAATTTCTCCAAGTGCTACGATACATGCACCAGTAAGTGTTGCTAGATCAACAATTTGATCAGCTTTAACTACATCATGTGCATACCATAGTGCATCCGCTAGTGTTAAGCGTCCCTCAGCATCAGTATTTAAAACTTCAATAGTTTTACCGCTCATTGAGTTAATGATGTCTCCTGGCTTAAATGCGCTACCGTCTACTAGGTTTTCAGTTGCTGCGACAAGTGCAGTTACGTTATGCGGAAGTTTTGCAGATGCAATTGCAAACATAGTTCCAATTACAGTTCCTGCTCCACCCATATCTGTGAACATAGTGTCCATTGATAGTGGTGGTTTAAGTGAGTATCCGCCTGAGTCATAAGTAACACCTTTACCAACTAATGCCGTAATGACATCCGATTCCTTATTACCTTTGTACTCCATTACGATAAACTTAGGTTCTTTATCTGATCCTAAACTAACAGCTAAGAATGAATCCATTTTTAACTCTTCAATTTGTGCTTTATCATAAACTGTGACAGTAACTCCAACTGGCTCTAAGATTGCTTTAGCTTTATTTGCTAAAGATTCAGGGTATAAGTGCATTGGTCTTTCATTAACTAACTCTCTAGTAACTTCAATTCCTGCATAAACGTAAAGGAATTCATTAACTACAGCTAAAGTATCAATGTTTGAGTTTTCTTTAAAGTAAACAGTATCAATTGAAGTAAGTGCAACTTTCTCACTTAAATATTTATCGAACACTGATTCTGATTGTAGTAATCCTTCCGCAATCGCAACAGTATATGCTGCAGTATCATGATCAAAGTCGTTTGAATCAACGTTTACAGTAGACACTTTATATTTTGTAAGAGTCTTTCCGACTTTATGATATGCAACTCTAACATCTTCTACAGATACCTTATCTTTAGCCCCTAATGATAAGTATAATGTACTTGCTTGATTAGGTGTATAGTCAAAGTAAATTTCATTCTTTTTATTTTTGAATACACCTAACTCAACTAAATCAGATAGTAATTTATCAGATTTTAATTTATCGTCATTTTCAAATAATTGTACGACAGTAACTAGACCGTCATTTCCAAGTTCAAATTTCATATATTTAACACGCTCCTGTATTTAATTATATCA
>CAYWKT010000170.1:0-1431 GCA_964458985.1 uncultured Erysipelothrix sp. | reverse complement strand
ATTATTTATTTTCTAGTTCAACTATTTTATCCGCAAACTGTGGTAAGTAATCTTTATGCGCAATTAACATTTCATCTAATAATTTTTTAGTCACATGACCTGATTCAATTAATGGATTCGACATAAACGCTTCTAGAGCTAAATTATAGTCTCCTGTAATAGCTGCCTTAATTACTAACTCCTCCATACCTTTCATTTTCTGTAATTCACTTCTTGGTCCTGATGGAAGTTTTCCAAATGCGATAGGTTTTGGTCCGGCCGATGTAATTAATGAGCTAATCTCAATGATTGAGTTAGGGTCAAGATCGACAATTGCACCATTATTTTTTGTATTTACGACCATCACATTGCGCTTGTCATTATGTAGTGATGCAATCATTTCACATGCAGCATCTGAATAGTATGTTCCACCACGTTGAGTTAACTCTTCTGGTTTATGTTTTAAATTTGGATCTTTATACAGTTCAAATAGTTTAGCTTCAGTTGCTTTAACTACTTCAGCACGTGTTTCATTTTTCTTATAGTCTTCTAACATTTCTTTTAACATGTCATCTTTTAAGTAGTAATAACGGTGGTATGCACACGGAATTATGCCCATTGACTCTACATGTTCTTGAAGGAATGGGATGTTGAAAATATTTTCTACAATGTCAACTTTTTCTTCAAACATACCTTTAATTACTTGTTTAGTAATCTCATGTCCTTGTTTATCAAAAATCTTATGCCAGTGATAATGGTTTATCCCTGCGAAATGGAAGAATAAGTCTGTAGGCTCTTTTTCAATTGCTGCTGATTCCATTTTCTCATGAACTATCGGAACATTACATAAACCGACAACACGGTCAAACTTACCATAATTAATTACTGCTTCAGTTACCATTCCAGCTGGATTAGTAAAGTTAATCAACCATGCCTCTGGACATAGACGTTTCATATCTTCGACAATTTCTAAGATAACAGGTATCGTTCTAAATGCTTTTAAAATACCTCCTGCACCATTTGTCTCTTGACCTAACATTCCATAACTTAAAGGAATTCGTTCGTCTTTTATTCTTGCATCAAGTAGTCCAACTCTAAATTGGGTTGTTACGAAGTCAGCATCTTTCAACGCTTCTTCTCTATCTAATGTTAAATGAATTTTCCAGTCAAGTCCTGCTTCCTCAATCATTCTTTTAGCAAGGCCTCCGACAATCTCTAATTTTTCTTTACCTTCTTCAATATCGACAAACCAAATTTCTGATATTGGTAGTTCACTACTACGTTTTATAAATCCTTCTACTAACTCCGGAGTATAACTTGATCCTCCACCAATTGAAGCTATTTTTATCTTTTTACTCATTAATTATTTCCTCCTAGTCTCTCTTAGTCAATCTTATCAAATGGCTAAAGTAACCGCTACCACCTTTAGTAGTATTAAGGAAAAATAAAAAA
>CAYWKT010000169.1:0-1466 GCA_964458985.1 uncultured Erysipelothrix sp. | reverse complement strand
ACTTCAATGAGACTTTTATTATGCAGTGTTGCACTTATATTGTAAATTCAAGATAAAAAAAGATGCGTATGCACCTTTTGGATAATTAATTAATAATTATTTTTTATTAGCTTGTTTTTCTTCGTGGAAAGTTTTCATAACACCTTCTGAAGATAGTAAACCTTTAACTGTGTCTGATGGTTGAGCACCATTGTGTAACCATTTTAAAGCTGCTTCTTTATCTAAAGTAACTTTATTATCAACTAATGCTGGATCATAGTTACCTAAAATTTCGATGAAACGTCCATCACGAGGTGATCTTGAATCCGCAACTACAATTCTATAAAAAGGTTTTTTCTTTGAACCCATTCTTCTTAATCTAATTTTTACTGCCATAGTATACCTCCTAATCCTGATTGATTATAGCACTGAATAAATTAGGTGTCAAGGCTTTTTACTTAACACGGTAGAAACTTCATAAAAACTTTTTGAAATTTACAGCAAAGTGTTGTAATGCTTCGGATTTGTGATATTATTTAATTTGTGAACTAAGGAGTGTGATTATGGTAAAGATATTTACGCTTTTATTTTTAATGTATGTATTCGCATATAGTATTAATGAATTTAGTATTCAAACAGTGCCTATTGATAATATCGTTGATTACGACAGATCGGCATTAATTAATCAAAGAGAATATTTATATACGTTTGCAGAAGAAACTGTCGAAGAAGAATTCCCCTACTCTACAGTTGTCGAATATGATGAGACTCTTGATGAAGGATACGAAGAGGTTAAAGTAGTTGGTAAAAACGGTAAGTCAATCTATCATTTCCAAGTAAAATATGAAGGTGAAGAAGAAATTTCTCGAAGTCGATATTTTACAGAAGTTATTGATGAAGTCACAGATGAAGTAATTATTAAAGGTAGTAAGAAAAAAGATAAGCCTGTGATTATCAAAGATAAAGAAGTCGAAAAAGATATTCCCCCTAAGATAGATAAAGTACCTGATAAAAAACCAGTTACATGTTCGCTTCAATCATCAAGTGACAGACGGATTCAATTAATGAACGAAATTAATTACTCACGTTGTCAAAATGGAGTCGCACAGCTTACTTACTCTAGTACGCTTCAATCATATGCGAATATTCGAGCCGTTGACATTACAACGCATTTCTCGCATAAAAGACCTGATGGCTCTTCTGGATATAGTTTAAATGAATCACTAATTCATGGCGAAAATTTATATAGTGGACACGATAGTGCCACATCAGTGTTTAACGCCCTACAAAATTCCGCTACTCATAAAAAAAATAACCAAAACCCTCGATTTAAATCAATTGGAGTTGGATATGAGTTTGTCGAAGGAATTGCCTACTGGGTCATATTATTTTCAGTTTATTAATGATTGTGCACTAAATTATTAATGATAATAATAGTAAAATTAAGGAAAATGTCTTAACTTCGGTTAAGACATTTTTTTAATAAA
>CAYWKT010000168.1:0-1467 GCA_964458985.1 uncultured Erysipelothrix sp. | reverse complement strand
TCAGCACTAACTCAGAGTATTGTATGACTTTGAGTTAGTTCTTATTGAAATATCTAGTATAAACGTTTAGTATTATATTAGGTGATTAGATGGTAGTAACAATAGATATAGGTAATACAGATGCAGTTAGCGTCTTGTATGATCAAAATGGTAGTAAAAAAAGATATCAGCGAGTAAGCTTAGAAAAATCAATGATCAAAAAGAATCCAGAATTATTTGTCGAGGATTTAATTAAGTTGTGGAACTTAGATGATGTCGACTATATTATTTCGTGTGTCGTTCCTTCAATAATTCGTGATCTTTCAAAAGCGCTAGAAGATAAATTTAATAAACCGGCATACTTTGTCGATTATAAAAGTTATCCAGGCATCTCTGATGGATTAAAATATCCAGCTGAAATAGGTGCTGATTTAGTATCCGCAAGTGTCGCGGTTATCGAGAGTGATATTCCGACAGTTGTCGTTGATATGGGTAGTGCTTCAAAAATTATTTTAGTAAAAGACAAAAAATTAGTTAGTGCTTCGATTATGCTTGGTGTTCAAAACAATATGCTTGCCTTAAACAATAGTATTAAACATTTACCAAATGTCCAGTTGGCATT
Organism: uncultured Erysipelothrix sp.; assembly: GCA_964458985.1. Lineage (GTDB taxonomy): Bacteria > Bacillota_I > Bacilli_A > Erysipelotrichales > Erysipelotrichaceae > JAAZDN01. The sequence goes on along the minus strand of CAYWKT010000168.1, from coordinate 866 downwards.
TCCGCCTGAATTATTAGGTAAAGATACAGTTGAATCAATTCAATCGGGATTAATGTATTCAACACTATTTTCAGTTATTGGCTTCGTTGATGCGATTGAAAAAGAGCTAAACTGTAAAGTTAATAAAGTTTTAACTGGTGGTATTGCAAATTTATTCACGGAGCATTTACCAGAGTTTAAACATGCACCTGATCTTGTCAATGATGGACTTTTTGATATTTATAAATTAAATCAGGAGAAAAAGTAATGCAGTACTTTACTAACTTAATATACATATTACTCGTCGTAATGTCTTTTATACTAATTAGTAAATTATTTATAGGTGCTAAAGAAAGCAAATTATTTCGATTAGTCAGTTTTACTGGCTTGTTTGGAATTTTGCCAATTTTGTTTAAAGTAATTAATTTATTTTTTGATAACTCAATATTTATTTTACTTACGAGCTTAAGTATTAGTATGCTGGGCTTATTAGTTTATGCACTATGGGAGACTACTTTTAATCAAATTAATCGTAATCAATATGCACTATTAGTTATGGCACTATCGGTTTTTTCGATAGTCATTAGTATTATGTTTCATTATAAATTTATTGACCTTAATATATTTGATGTATTAATTAAGTATAATGTCACTTCAAATTTTATAATATCATTAACTGCTTTTAAGTTTAAAGAATTTTCAAATCAAAATAAAACTAATGAACTAAATTTTATACCTTATATTTTACTGATTAATGTTTTAAGTAATTTAGCATCGATCATTACAATAAGTTATATGAGTGATTTATTTACAATGTTAAATGGTTTGAGTATTGTATTAGTTTTATATGTCTACTATTTAGATTATAAGAATTCATTTTATTATTA
>CAYWKT010000167.1:0-1467 GCA_964458985.1 uncultured Erysipelothrix sp. | reverse complement strand
AAAAGGAAAACATTTAAGTTATGAAGAAAGACTTATTATAGAAAGATGTATTCATCTTGGACAATCAAAAACTTATATTGCAAGACTGCTCAGTAGATCTGTTTCTACCATTGCTTATGAAATCAAAACTAGACGCTTTAGATCTTATGTTGGTCACGATAAATTTTCGTGTAAACATCTTGCCGAGTGTAGGCCGGGTGAATGCATTCGTTGTCATCAATATGAACGAGCAACTTGTACTCGTAGAGACCGTTCACCGGGTAGTTGTAATGGATGTGTAGAATTTCGTTCCTGTAAGCTTGATCGCTTTCGCTATGAAGCAAAAAGAGCTCAAAAAGACTATGATGAGTCTCTTACAGATTCAAGAAGCGGTGTTAATCTCACGAGCCTTCAGGCTAAGAACATTTCAAATATTATTAAACCTTTATTAGATAGAGGGATGTCACCCTACATTATCGTTAGGCAAATTCCTGAGTTGATGATTAGCGAAAAAACGCTCTATAACTATATTGATGATGGAGTCCTTCCTGATATCGGAAATTTAGATTTACAACGTAAAGTCCGCTACAAGATTAAACCCAAAGATAAACGAAGATCAAAAGAAGAACGTGAATATATTAAAGGTAGATCTTATGACGATTATCTCAAATACATTGAAGAACATGATATTAAAGATATCGTATTAATGGACACAGTAGAAGGTGTTAAAGGCGGCAAAGTCATTACAACCTTTCACTTCGTAAGAGCACATCTTTTATTTGGTGTCCTTCAAGATAATATGGAAGCGTCACATCCTCTAAGAGCCATTAATGATCTCACAGAGGCTTTAGGTCTTACTCGTTATAAAGATCTATTTAAAGTCATATTAACGGATAGAGGAAGTGAGTTCAGTAAAGCGAATGAGATTGAACATTACATAGAAAAAGACGTTTCACTTGAGAGAGGAAAAATCTTCTACTGTGACGCAATGCAATCTTGGCAAAAAGCCGAAATTGAAAATGCACATCGTAGCATCAGATTATACCTTCCTAAAGGAACGTCTTTTAATTCACTTACTCAAAGTGATTTGAATAAAATGTTCTCTCATATCGCAAATTATCCAATTGAAAGCTTAAATGGTAGAACACCATATGAAGCTTACTCATTCTATTTCTCCCACAAAGACCTAGAATCATTTGGAATTAATAAAGTAGATATTGACCAAGTAATCAGAAAGCCAATTCTACTAAAATAATAAAGTAATTATGTAAGAAAACATAGGGCACAAACTACAACTTAGTTTTACAAAAATTAAATTTCATAATTTAACAGAGCTTTAAGGTACCCAAATATTACAAAAAAACATCTTATTCATCATTATTATACCTTAAAAAAAGGTGAAACAAGGACATTATATCCAGTTTCCACGGTAATTTTACACTTTGGTAATTTTATCAATTATATTACAAGTTACTTTTTCACTTCACG
>CAYWKT010000166.1:0-1501 GCA_964458985.1 uncultured Erysipelothrix sp. | reverse complement strand
ATACCTTAAAGATTTCAGAAGGTAAATCACACTTTGGAGCTAAGTCACATGTTGTCAGAAAACTCATAAGAATAATTTACCATTTACTCGTAAATAATATAGAATTTGACGAAAAACAATTAATTTAATTTCATCTAAATAATGATAAAAATAATACTATTAATCATAGTTGTTTTTAGTTTGTTTTAACATACACACATTCACTTTTCAAAGAACAATTTTTTAACTATTAATCAAATAATTTATTTTCAAACTTTTTCATTTATCTATTGATTTCTATATAGTTATCTTTATTAAATTATATCACTTATGTTATAAACCAAACTATATACACATTTGCAGGATTACATATATTGTAAATTTAGTTAATACAATCATCGAACTATTCTCATATTTCTTTACAAATGATATGATTACTATATTGGAATTATGGTTCATTGCATTTAAGTTCTTGATTAGTCTTAACAAAAAATATAACGGAGGTATAAGTATGAATAAAAATAAATTTGATGTACTAGTTTATATCGAAAGATATCAAACAGAAAAATTATCACAAAGAGCAATCGCAACTGAGTTAGGTATCTCAGTCGGTCCAGTAAATAAAGTAATTAGTGAGCTAGTTAGTGATAACTACTTAGTTCAAGATGAAGATACAACGTACAAAGTTACGGATGAGGCGTATGCTTATCTAGAACACATAAAGTTAAACGGGCAATATTCCTTGCGGCTGGATTTGGATCAAGACTTGTTCCTGTAACATACAATACTCCAAAACCATTAATTAGAGTTAATGGTGTAAGAATGATTGATACATTACTTGATGCAGTTTTAGATGCAGGTATTGAAGATATTACAATCGTCCGTGGATATTTAAAGGAACAGTTTGATACACTACTTCCAAAATATCCAATGCTAAAATTTATTGATAATGATGACTACAACATTGCCAATAACATTTCAAGTGCAATCTTAATCAAAGATCAATTAGAGAATGCCATAGTTTTAGAATCTGATTTATACTTAAGTAATAAAAATGTAATTCGAAAGTATGAACAACATACTAATTATAAAGTTGTTAAAATGGATAGAACTGATGATTGGTGTTTTGATACTCAAGGTACATTAGTCACTAATGTAAATATTGGTGGAGTTAATACTCATCAAATGTATGGTATTTCTTACTGGTCTAAAGAAGATGGTTTAAAAATGAGTAAGCATATTGAAGAAGCGTATGAGATGCCTGGAGGAAAAGAATTGTTCTGGGATGAAGTACCTTTAAAAGTTTTCAAGAAAGACTACAATATAAATATTCATGAGATTAAAGCGGAAGATATTGTTGAAATTGATTCATACGCAGAACTATGTGAAGTTGACTCAATATACAAGGAAAATATGATAATTAATAAGTAATAAAAAAGCCAGGACATTTAAGTTCTGGCTTTTTTATTTATTTAGATTTTATAAAGTTGTATAAAGTCTTAACGTGAACACCTGATGCACC
>CAYWKT010000165.1:0-1539 GCA_964458985.1 uncultured Erysipelothrix sp. | reverse complement strand
ACGTCATCATTAAAATGTATTAAAAGTTGATACATAGTTTATCTAATTTGATATAATAAGATAAGGAGTTGGTAAAAATGAAATTTGATTATCATGCAGTTAGTAAAAAAGATCGAATTATTAAAACCCTATTATATGGGGTACCAGCCTCACTTGTACTTGGAGTAGTTGGGGCATTCGCAATTAAAGTTGCGATTAGTATGCAATTTAATATAATTTATTACGTTGCAATCTTAGGCATTGGATATTTAATGGGGATGTTTGTTAGAAAAGTTGGACGCGGAACGACGAGTGAATTTTTAGTTATCGCTGCGATATTATCTGCTGTAAGTGCCTTTATCGCTATGTACTTATACTTTATATTTTCAGGAATTCCAATGAGTATTAGTGGCTTTACATCGATGCTAATAAACTCATTCTTTAGCTTTAACACAAGATTCTCTTTAATTGATATTATCCTTACTTCAATTGTTGGAATAGCGCAAGCTAATACGGTTCAAATTAGATAATGAGCGATCGTAAAACAGTGTTAAACGTTGATTTAGCAAACGTTCTAAGCAATTTAAATGTATATCGTAAAGAGACAAACAAGCAAGTATTTACAGTCGTTAAGGCAAACTCATATGGTTTAGGTAGTCTAGAGTTATCAAAGTTATTTGAAGCAAATAATAGCCCCTACCTTTGTACCGCAACGCTCGATGAAGCAATATATTTACGCAAGAATAATATTAAATGCCCGATTCTAATTATGGGCTATGTTCACTTAGAAAACTTAGAAATTGCTAAGAAATATGATCTAACAATTACTGTCGTATCTAGTGATTACGCTAAGCAAATTAAAGTTAAAGATCTAAAAGTTCATTTAAAAGTTAATACTTCAATGAATAGATTAGGCCATGATACGCTTGAGCAGCTAAGTGAATCAATTAATGCCCTTCAACATATTACTCAGATCGAAGGTATATTCACTCATTATTATTCTAATGATTTAGAAAATATCACAAAAGACTTTAATACTTTTAAGAATATAACTGAAGCATTACAATTTGACTTTAAATATATTCATGCCGCTAGTAGTAATAGCTCATTAATATTTAAAGAAAATTTTACGAATGCCGTTCGAATCGGTATTGGATTATATGGTGGAATTACTAATTACAACCTAAAAAATGTCGTCTCACTAATAAGTGAAGTCGTCAACATAAGAAAAGTAAATAAAGATTGTACTGTTAGTTACGCAAGTAATTATAAAACTAAAGAAGAGACATTTATCGCAACAATTCCAATTGGTTATGCCGATGGGCTACTAAGATCAGATACAGGATCTAACGTCTTTATTAATAATAAATATTATAAGATTGTCGGAAATATATGTATGGATCAAATTATGGTTGAAGTTGATGAAAATGTCACTCAGTTTGATGAAGTTGAACTTTTTGGACATAATATTTCTCTCCAAGATGTCGCAGTTCGAAGAGATACGATAAGTTATGAAGTTTTAACATCAGTCGCAAGTCGTGTTGAAAAAGTGTATAAAAA
>CAYWKT010000164.1:0-1553 GCA_964458985.1 uncultured Erysipelothrix sp. | reverse complement strand
TCTTTGATTGAGTGTTCATCAACTGGTTTTCCTAAAGGCATTTGTGCAACTAATTGCCATCCTTCTGGAATGTTGAATTCACTTGCTACAACTGCATCAACTAATGGGTTGTAGTGTTGTAGTGATCCACCTAATCCTAGTGAGTCTAATGCTGTCCATACGACTAATTGGAACATAGCATTTTCTTGTTGTGCCCAAACTGGGAAGTTATCAGCATAAAGTGCAAATTGCTCTTGTAATTCTTTAGTCACTGCTGTGTCTGTATAGTATAGAATTGTTGATTTTCCTTGTTTGAATGCATCGATTTTCATTTCTGTTGCTTCAAAACCTTCCGCAGGTGCAACTTTTCTTAACTCTTCTAATGTTAAGTCCCAGAACTTGTCTGATTGCTCATCAAATAGAACGACTGCTCTTTGTGATTGTGAGTTAAATGATGATGGTGTTTTTTGAATTGCCTTTTCAACTAACTCTAATATTTCTTCCTTACTTACGCTTTCATGTTTACTGATACCGTAACGTGAACTTCTTTTATCTAATAAATCAAATATGTTTGACATAATATTCCTCCTAAATTCCTTATTGATTATATCTAACTATACTTTTGCCGACAACTTTACTGCTCTTAATTTCAAATGATGTTTCGAAATGGTATTATTTTCTGTTTTTAATAGTAAAATCAATAAGAAAAAGGTTAGTCTCATGTTTATGTTATAATATAACTCACGAAAGTAGGAAAACATGATAAAAAAATTAATCGTCCAAGAGAGCGATACTCTCTTAAATTATATAGTGAATGCGGAAGTTGGATATAGCCGTACGAAATTAAAAAGTTTATTAAAAAATCATTGTATTAGTATTAACTCTAAAGTTACTAGCCAGTTTAATGATCCAGTAAAAGAAGGGGACTTAATTCAAATTAAATCTTATAATGAAAAGTTTGGCTTAGCTTTTGATATTGTATATGAAGATGATAAAATAATTGTCATTGATAAGCCAAGTGGATTATTATCAGTTCCTTTTTCTGAGGATGATGGAATTACGGCTTTTGATTTAGTGAATGAGTACGTTTCACAGAGAAATCCAAATGCTATGGTTCATATTGTGCACCGACTAGATCAAGGTACATCAGGTGTTTTAATGTTTGCGAAAGATGAAAATACGCAAAGATTATATCGTGATAGTTGGAATAAACTTGCGAAAGATCGTATCTATGTTGCGTATGTCGAAGGTTTAGTTAATAAAGATAAAGATACAATCATTTCAAACTTGAATACGAATAATCAAGCTTTAGTCTTTTCAAGTAGAGTAGGTAAAAGAGCAGTAACTCATTATGAAGTATTAAAACGCTTTGAAGAAAATTCTTTATTAAAAGTAAATATTGAGACTGGACGTCAAAATCAAATACGAGTTCACTTAAAAGATATCGGACATCCAATAGTCGGTGATAAGAAATATGGTGCTAAGACTAAAACGCTTAAACGATTAGGACTTCATGCTCATCAGTTAATTATTGAAAATCCAATGACTAATGAAGTTCAAACATTTAGTGCACC
>CAYWKT010000163.1:0-1587 GCA_964458985.1 uncultured Erysipelothrix sp. | reverse complement strand
AATTGTGTATAATTAACATGGTGATGTACGTGTATAATTTAAATGATGTATTAAATAAGATAAATATGGACTTAGACTTTATTGAGTTTGTAAAGATAAATAATTTGATTCAATATGATAATCCATTTAGTGAAGAGTTATTTATTAATGAAGATAAAAGTATTAGTGATAAACAACGACTTTTAATAACTTTGTATGAAATTGAAAATCTATATAACTTTTATCTTAAAAATAATATTCCATTCGATATTTTTTATGACTCATTAAAAGATTTTAAAATGCGAGTTGATCGATATTATAATGAGCATAATGCTTATGGTTTAAGTGCACATGATATAAAATGGTTAGGTTATGTGTTTAGACTTGAGACTTTTAAGATAGGCTCGCTTAAGTTTAGAAAATATCCACTTACTTATTTAGAGATTGAAAGAAGTGGATTAGATTATATGAAACTTAATGATAAAGTGACTTATTTTGAAGGGTTGAATGTTGTGTACGTTCATATTGAACGTGATAGTGATATTAGGACTGAAGCTGTTGTGAATAGTTTTAAGATGGCAAATGAGTTTTTTAGTAAGTATTTTAGTGAATATGAATATGATTTATACGTATGTAGGACGTGGTTTTTATATCCTAAATTAGAAGGTTTACTTCCAGACTATAGCAACATGATAAAATTTAAAAACTTATTTGAGATTGTCGCAGAACATAATCAACCTCATCAAAGTTTATCAAGAATATATGGTACAGATAATATAAACGAAATTAATAAAATGGAAAAGACAACTACTTTATCCAAAATCGCGTACAAAAACTTAGATAAGTTAGGAGTTGGATTTGGAGTTGTAAGTAAGGAGAGATTTAAATGAGAAATGTCGCATGTAATTTAGATACGGGAATTTGTGAAGTTAATCTAGATGTAGATTTAAGTAATTATGAATATAAAGCACCAGTTGTGAAGGATAAAGTGTTAATTGAGTATTTCACTGATCCACTATGCTCTGCATGTTTTGCATTTGAGCCAGTCATTGCGGAAATGAAAGAAATGTTTAAAGATCAGTTTGAATTTAAAAATGTACTTGGTGGGATGATGCCTAAAAATCCATACGTTGGGGAAGTTCAAGAAGAGATGGCAGCAAACATGGAGAATATGGGTGAAATGTTTAATATGCCAATTAGTGGGAAAGTAATGCGTGAGTATCCAGTTGACTCATCTTATCCACCATCACTAGCTTACTTAGCAGCTAAAATTCAAGATGAAGATAAAGCTGAAATATACTTACGTAAGCTTCGTGAGTTTGTATATGTCTTAGATAAAGATATTTCAAAAGAGTCAGTACTCGTTGAGATCGCTAAAGAGTTAGATTTAGACATTGATAAGTTTCTAGCCGATTTCTATAATCCAGAGCTACTGTCAGAGTTAGAGGATGATATTGCATACACGATGGTTAATGGAGTTAGAGGATTTCCGTCAATCGTAATTTACTCGCCTGAAAATGAGTCGACAATACTCAGAGGTATTCATGGAATTAATGATTACGTTGATGCACTTAAAAAATTTAAACTTGAGCCACTACCAAAAGTTAA
>CAYWKT010000162.1:0-1592 GCA_964458985.1 uncultured Erysipelothrix sp. | reverse complement strand
TTAACTTCTATAATATTCCACGCTCACTCTTACTCATATACTTTAAATAACTATAATAATCAGAAACAAGAGCCCTATTTAGCTCAACATAGTTAATATCATTAATCTCATCACATACACTATTACTCACATCAAACTTGTATCCATCAATCAGTTCAGTAACCTTCAACATACTAGGACCAACATCACTTTCCAAATATGCAACTACTTCTGAAATACAATCAATCTCCTTGTATATAATACTATTAATATATATTTTCACAGCTTCCTCCTTTAAACTTATTATTAAAACATTTAAGCAAAAAATTAACACTTGTTGAGAATCTAAACAGATTCCGTAAAAGTTTTTAAGTATTCTCTAAGTGGCTCATCTACTACATAAATATATGTACCTTTAATACCTCTAGTTAAAAACACTTTATATATATTTTTTATATAATTTAGTAAAATTTCCGGCTCATCATCTGGTATAGTATTTTTACCATTGACATCCAAATAGTTTTCTTTAATTATTTCTATATTCCCATTTCTGTAAACAATTTCTTCTCCAAAGATGACACCTACATAATTTAAATCATAACCTTGAATTGTGTGAATACAACCTATTTCATTTATTGCATTATTACTATTTACCCAGTCAATCATCGTACTGTTCCAAATATATTTATTACCTTGAATATCAATATCGTATAAATTATCTTTACTTATCTTATCTAAACTAATGTCTTTAGTTTCCCATTTCCAAGAGTATCCTGATACAATTCTAGAGAGACCATATTTATCATTCTTTGCTTTAATCGCGTTTACCATATCAACTATATTATTAAAGTGTTTAAATTCGTACTCATTAAACGTTTCTTTATGGGGATTTTTTTCATCTAATATGTTATTTATATACTTGATATATTTATCTCCACCTTGAACTCGCATTTGTGAGTCGAGATGATATTCCGTTTTCTTATTTCCTTCAATAGCTTTATCTAGTAAATCACTTGTAATATCTGTAGGTTTTACTGACTGCATTGAATCATAAAAAAGTACTTGAACTTTACTAGATTTAACAATCCAGTCAAGTTCATTAGAATCTTCAACTCCTAATTTTTTATCATTAACCGCAAACTGCTTATATTGAAATCCTGATATATTTACAGCTCGTCTTAACCTATGTGCTTCGTCTACGACAGCAACCGTAATTTCTTTTTCATTATTTGATATAATATCATAACTATTTTTAGGGAGAATTTCACTTGCACCAATGACCATATTTTTTCTTAATCCTTTTACAGACTTAAAAACATTACCTAAAGTCTCTCTTAAAGCACTTTGAGGTACAACTAGTCTATGAGTTGTATTTTCTAAAACGCTTAAATCTGCATTAAATTTTTCTTCTTCAATCTCATCTAATGTCGAAACATTCTTTTTAGAGTTATCTGATAAAAGTTTCATTAAATGAGTAGCTAAAACTGTTTTACCAGTTCCAGCACCACCGTGTACAATAATTGTTCTATCTTCGTTATTTTCTAATGCACTAGCTATATCAACTAAGATATTATTTACAACTTCATACTGACTCGGTGTAAGTGTTTTATAAG
>CAYWKT010000161.1:0-1608 GCA_964458985.1 uncultured Erysipelothrix sp. | reverse complement strand
TGTATTTGTCAACTGAAAATTCCTCTAAATTATAATCGAATTCTCCCCTAGTCAAGATAAAAAAATTATTGCGCTTCTAACCAAAGCTTGGTCTCTTTTAATCTATAAGAATTACCATTCATATTTACAATATATGATTTATGAGTAAGCCTATCTATCATTGCAGCTGTCATTACTGGATCTTTAAATATTTCATCCCACCTTTCAAATGATAAGTTCGTAGTTATTATTGTTGATTTTCTTCCTGCCCTTAGTGACAGATAGGTAAATAGAAGTTCAGAGGCTTCTTTATCAAAAGAAATATACCCAAGTTCATCTGCAATTATGAGATCATACTTTTGGAATCTATTTTCAAAAGCTCTTAATGTCCTATCTGACCTACATTCTTTTAATTCATTTACTAGTAGTGGTATTGTGGTAAAAAGAACCTTATAACCCTTGTTACAAGCTTTAATTCCAAGTCCTATTGCCATATGAGTTTTACCTGTTCCAGGATTTCCTGCTAAGATTATATTTTGCCCTGTTTCTATAAAATCTAAAGATGAAAACAACTTCACTTTATCTTTTGCATCTTCTGGTAAATCTTCTAGACTTAAGTCTTCTATATATTTTTTATAGGGAAATTTAGCTAGTCTTATTCTACTTTTTATTCCATTAGCTTTCCTTAAGTCTGTCTCATTTTCTAGCAATGATAAAAGGAAATCTTCATATGATAAATTATTTTTATTTGCTTCTTTTATTTCTTCTTCTATGCTTCTACTTATATAGGGAAGCTTTAAAGTTTTTGAAAAATCCTTTATTTCATCAGTTCGCTTATCTATTTTCATATTATTAAAGCCTCCTTATCAAAATCTTCTGCTGATCCTTTGAGTAAGTTTCCATAATGATTTAATATGATCTTTGAATGATCTTCAATATCAGTGTTTTCAGTAGCTTTATCTGTAATTGTTTCTTCTTTTCTATTACAAATCATCTTTATTTTTTCAGTGTTTATATCCATAGGATTTATTCTTTCTAAGACTTTTATTGCTCTTTCTATACTTTCTAAGCCTTCTTTTGAAACTATTTCAATTAGGTCTAGAAAATCTTTTGGATTTTGTGTATAATATTTAGTATAAATGTTTTGAAGCTTGGGATTCACTTGTTGCATGGCTGTGCTTCTGTGAATTGCCCCGGGCTTCTTTTTTAATGTATTTAGGTAATGTTTTATTTTTATATTCCAAGTATGAGAGCTGTAATTTCTGTTATGTTCAGCTTGTTTTTCATTGTCATAATAGATTAAAATATTATGTGGATATATTTTAGCTGTTACAAATTTACCAACTAGTGAATCTGGAACTGAATACTTGTTTTCATCAATATTTATTACAGAATATTTATTTACTCTTAATTCTAAAACCCTTGAAATATCATATGTTGGCATAAGTTTTATTAAATGTGGTAGTTCTTCTTTTAACATATCCTTTGCACTTTTATTTTCATTGTATTTTTGTTCTTTAGAATTTAACTTTTCAAGCTCTCTTTCTAAATATTGATTAGCTTCTTCTAGTGTTTTAAAGCTGTCTTTTTTACTAAATACCTTTCTTCTAACATATTCTACTGATTTTT
>CAYWKT010000160.1:0-1613 GCA_964458985.1 uncultured Erysipelothrix sp. | reverse complement strand
TTTATATGATACTTTACTAAGTAAGAGTTTATTATTATATTTTATTAATTATTTGGTGTGTGACTTAAATCTTCACCATTAGTTTCAATAACTTTTTTATACCAGTAGAAACTGTCTTTACGGTAACGATCATAAGTACCATTACCTTCGTCATCTGCATCCACGTATACAAAACCATAACGTTTTGTCATTTGTGCATCTCCACAGCTTACTAGGTCAATACAACCCCAAGGAGTATAACCCATAACTTCAACACCATCCGCAATAGAATCTGCGATTGCGTTAATATGTTCTGATAAATACTTAATTCTGTAATCATCATGAACTTTGTTATCTGCCGTTAATTCTTCTCTTGATGCAAAACCATTTTCTACGATAAAGATAGGAAGACCATATCTAAAGTTTAATTCATTTAATGCAATTCTTAAACCGTTTGGATCAATTCCCCATCCCCAATCAGTACGTGGAATTAATGGGTTTTCTAAGTTACGAACGAATCTTCCAATAGGTTCTTTCTTATCTTCATCAGTACTAATTACTGCAGTATGATAGTAACTAATAGAGATAAAGTCTACTTTACCATCCATTAATATTTCTTCATGATTTGGATACCAGTCAATATCTACATTATTTTCTTCATAGTAGTTAAGTAAGAATTTTGGATAAGCTCCTTTTACTTGAACATCGATAGTAGAGTGATTGAACTGAGTTTGTTGGACAGTTGCTAAAACATCGTCTGGATGTGAAGTTAATGGATAGTTACGTAACATACAGTTCATGTTCCCAACTTGTCCTGTTGGATGATTTTCATGGAAGTACTTAACAACTTTTGCACTTGCAATTAGTTGGTGATGTAAGTTTTGGTGAACACATGACTCTTCTGACTTCTCTGATTTTTCAACAAACATTCCCCCACCTAAGTAAGATGAATGCATTGACATGTTAATTTCATTAAACGTTAGCCAGTATTTAACTTCATCTTTATACTCATCAATAATGAACTTAGCATAGTGAACGAAGTAATCAACTGTCTTTGGACTTTCCCATCCATTAATAGTTTTAGTTAAATGAACTGGAATATCATAATGTAACATTGAAACTAAAGGTTCAATATTATGTTTACGACACTCTTGGAACACTCTGTGATAGAAATCTACACCATCTTGTTGTGGAGTTTCTTCTAATCCAGTAGGGAATAATCTCTCCCATGCGATACTCATTCTGAATGTTTTAAATCCCATTTCAGCAAGTAAAGCAATGTCTTCTTCATATCTATGATAGAAATCATTACCTCTTCTAAAAGCTAAGTTATAAGTATCTTGATTTGCTTCCGCATCCGCAAACATTTCTGGAGTAACTTGAATTGGGAAAACTTTCTCATCATCTGACTTTTCTACTCTACGAATAAAATCTAAATGAGATAAACCTCTTCCACCAACATTATAAGCACCTTCAATTTGTGATGAAGAAGTAGCTCCACCCCATAAAAAACCTTCTGGAAATCTTTTTGACATTTATATGTCCCCCTTCTCTTATTATTTATAATAATTAATTAGTTATGATGAATATCAAAGAAAACTACATTGCGATTCTCTAAGTATCCCTAATTAATC
>CAYWKT010000159.1:0-1631 GCA_964458985.1 uncultured Erysipelothrix sp. | reverse complement strand
CTCGAGTTTGACACTTAAACATAAACGAATCCGAATAAACCTTATATACTAAGACTTATTCGGATTTTTTCTTATGTTCTAATTGTGCGTAATCAAATCTTAGTATTTCTTTTGTTCTTTTTCATCATATTTCTGTCAATTATCTCTGTGTTTAATTCTGTTTTACTTAACATATCAAGATGATCAGTTAAATTTGTTCTTGTATAGCTAGGTATATAGCCAATACCTTTAATATCAACTACTGTTTGAGTTCGTAATGTTTTGATTATATCATTTGTTGTATATTTATATTCTAATTGCTTTTCCAGTATTCTTAGGATAAGTAAAGATACAAAACAACTCAGAAAATGTGCTTTTATCCTTGATTCATTGGTCAAATACACGGGACGTGATTTTAAATCTGTTTTCATTATTCTGAATGATTCTTCTATCTCCCATCTCCCTTTATTAATTTTAATAATTTCATCAAGTGAACTCTCCAAATTAGTGACTATCCCATAAAAACCATCATACATTTTCTCTTTGTTTATTTGATTCTCATTAAGGGATAAAACTGAATTATCACTTACTTCTCCATGATCAGTTGTATTTATTACATTAATAAATCGTCTAACATCATTAGGGTTGCTGCTTTTGTTTATTGATTGATTACTTTCTATTTTGTTGATTGCTCGATTGACTTGCTTCTCTCTAATTGAGGATTGATAGTTTGCATATTTTAAGGAATAACTAATTACCAGACGTTCCTCGATTCCGTTTTCTGTAATCCATCTCTCTTTATAATATATTTGATGTAGGTTATCTTGAGTTAAGTCATTTATGTTAATTAGTTTATCACTGCCTTTAGTTGACCACCCCTCAGGATTTAGAGCCCATTCTTTTAAATGACCTTTTAGTTTCTTTAAAGACTGAACAGTTACATATTTTCGATTTCCTATATCATTGAATTTTTTGTTTGCTATAGAGGATAAACCTGCATCAGTACATACTATGACATCAGATAATTCAAAATCTCTTATTACTTTTCTTTCTAATGGTCTAAGAGTAGTCTGTTCATTAGTATTACCTGGAGTTATATCGAAAGCTAGAGGAATGCCACTTCCATCAAGGAACAAACCCATTTGTATTATAGGATTTGGTCTGTTTTCTTTACTTTTGCCATACTTTCTTAAATCATCTGCTTCCTCAATTTCAAAGTAAAAATTAGTACAGTCATAATAAAGTACTTGAGTGTCTCTATCAATTATTTTATTACTGTTTTTATATAAGGTTTCTTGAATAACATCTGAATTCTTTGCTAGAATGTCCAAACCTCTGTATACGTGTTGAATATCGTAAGATTGTCTTTTTAATAGATTCTTCGTTTCTTCAAAAGTTGATTTTTTACTAGCTGGAAATAGTATTCTTCCATAAATCAAATCAGCGAAGATATTCGTTAGGTTATACTCAATTTTAGTTTGAACGGTAATATCATTAATCAGTTTAGGTATGTTTAATTGATTATAAATTTTTTGAAGATGAAGATAACCCACATTAAAATTGATAGGAATATTTTTAGATAGTGTTTTACTATTAGAAAGTGTTATGGTAAATTCTTTCTTATCTTCATTTTCTATCTCCGTGTAATATTT
>CAYWKT010000158.1:0-1646 GCA_964458985.1 uncultured Erysipelothrix sp. | reverse complement strand
TACTTAATTATTTTATTAATTATGACTTACATCATCTTTAATTGTATGATATTCTATCCCATGGAATCCATTAAGTAAACACGAGAGGTTTATATGGTACACTATAATATTTTTGTATACTATATCTTAAGTAACTTATTTGATTCAAAATAAGTTTTTTTAACTAAATTTTGGAGGTAAGTATGAAAAAATCATTAAAAATAATCAAGATAAGTAAAAAGTGTAATAATTTTACTAATTCTTGATTTTTTTATGGCATACTTAGAAAAAAGAAAGGATGATTTTTTATGAACAAAGTAATTGTAGCATTAGATTTTGAGACACAAGAAGAAGTATTAGGTTTCTTAGACTTATTTGAGGAACCATTATTCGTGAAAGTTGGTATGGAGTTATTTTATAACGGCGGAGCTGAGTTCGTGCGTAAAATCAAAGAAAATAAACATGAGATTTTTCTAGATTTAAAACTACATGATATACCAAACACTGTAGAGCGAGCAATGCGAATTTTAAGCGAGTTAGATGTCGATATGGTTAATGTTCATGCAGTAGGTGGACTTGAAATGATGAAAGCCGCAAGACGCGGTATTGGATCAAACATTAAGTTATTAGCCGTTACTCAACTAACATCAACTAGCGAAGAAGCAATGCAAAAAGAGCAATTAGTTCAGAAATCTCTACAACAATCAGTAGTTAACTATACTCAACTTGCGAAAGATGCAGGATGTGATGGCGTAGTATGTTCTCCATTAGAATCTCTGTTAATTCATGAACACGTAGGTTCTGAGTTTTTAACTGTTACACCAGGAATTAGATTAGATAATAATAACGTTCAAGATCAAGTAAGAATTACAACACCTGCGCTTGCTAAGGAGTTAGGTTCAAACTATATTGTCGTAGGAAGACCGATAACTCGTGCTTTAGATCCAAAAGCAGCTTATGAGCAAATAAGAAAGGAGTTTCAATAATGAATATTAGTAAAGAAGTCGCAAAGTCATTATTAGAAATAAAAGCAGTCACACTAAGTCCTGATGAACCATACACTTGGGCAAGTGGTTTAAAATCCTCAATCTACTGTGATAATCGATTAACGATTAGTTATCCAGAAGTAAGAAAAGCGATTACTGAAGGACTAGTTGAATTAATTAAAAAGTACTACCCTGAAGTTGATGCAATTGTCGGAACAGCTACAGCTGGAATTCCACAAGCATGTTGGATATCAGATCAATTGCACTTACCTATGGCATATGTAAGATCATCTTCTAAAAGTCATGGTAAAACAAACCAAATTGAAGGATACTTAAAACCTAATTCAAAAGTCGTCGTTATTGAAGATTTAATCTCAACAGGTGGCAGTAGTATTAAAGCATGTGAAGCATTAGTTGAAGAAGGAATGGAAGTTTTATCAGTAATGGCAATCTTCACATATGAAATGAGTAAAGCAGAAGAAAACTTTTCTAATGCTAACATTAAACTACACACGTTATCAAACTATACAACACTTACAAAAGAAGCATTATCATTAAACTACATTGACGAAAATCAGTTAGAAAGTTTAGTTGAATGGCGTAAAGACCCACAAGCCTACTCTAGTAAGTTTGAGTAATAATTAGACGTCACCTTAAAAACGTGACGTCTTTTAATTTCTT
>CAYWKT010000157.1:0-1651 GCA_964458985.1 uncultured Erysipelothrix sp. | reverse complement strand
AAAGATTAAGTTCAGTGTAATTTTATATGGAGGTTAGGTATGACAAGAGAAAATTTAAAACTAGTAGTTTCTGATATAGATGGTACATTAATAAATGACAATGATGAACTGCCACATAACTTTATTGAGATGGTAGATAAACTGAATGATCTAGATATTGTATTTGTCGCTGCAAGTGGAAGAGGTGTTGAAAGTATAAAAAGTAAATTATCTTATGAAAGTGAAAACTTGTATATTATTTCCGATAATGGTGCATTAATTACACAAAATGATAAAGTTATTTATACTAACACATTTAATCACGATGATTACATTGAAATTATTGATGTTTTTGAAACATTTAATGATATTACAATTGCCGTTGCAACACCAAGTGTTTCTTATGTAAAAATCCCAAATGATAAAGCTGTTGATTACAAACTATTAGATGAGTTCTATAAGGAATATGAGATTGTCGATGATCTTAAAGATCGCTTTGGAGATTTTGTCAGTTTTAGTATTCATTGTCCAAATGGAGCTAAAAATATTTTTGAGTCTGATATAGTACAAAAAGCAGTAGATAAACATCGCATACTATTATCAGGCGAAAGATGGATAGATGCAGTTCCTCCCAATACTGATAAAGGTCATTCATTAAAGAACTTAATTCAAATTTTAGAAATTGATAAAACTCAAACTATAGCTTTTGGTGACTATAATAATGACATAGGAATGCTTAGCTTTGTGTAAAAAGGCTATGCGATGAAAGATGCTACAGAACTATTAAAGTCTGTGGCAGATGAAGTTATAGGATCTAATAATGATAACAGTGTAGTAAATAAAATACTAAATATAATAAATTAAATTGACTTCGACTATATAAATTATTAAAAATATAAATTAGTTTGATGATATCATCAGACTTTTTCACATTCTGAAAACTTTAATTTACTTTATACTATAAACACTTATAGTGGTATAATGTAAGTGAGATTAGGAGTGATTAGATGAAGACAAAAAGAAAAATATTGACAAATGTATTGCTATACATAATAGTCTTAGGGTTTAATTACATTACTGCAATGGGATATATTAATAACTTATCGCAAGCTGATGTTTCGAAAATGTATCAAACACCAATAACGCCATTAGGTTATGCATTTTCAATATGGGGATTAATATATTCTTTACTATTTATTTCATTTATATATCTTCTAAGCAAAAACGATAACTATAATATTGAAAAGTATGTAGATAGAACATGGATACTAGTAAACATATCCGCTTTATCGAATATTTTTTGGACAATCTCATTCTCCTATTTACTTATGGTAGTATCAACTATATTAATTATAATTTTATTATATAGCTTAATTAAAATAGTGATCATTCAAAAAAGAAGTAAAATTAATCCAATAGTAAAAATAACTTACGGTATGTATGCTGGTTGGCTAATGATTGCAACAATTGTAAATATAGTCGCTACTATAGTACAAAAAAATCTATTACTAGCTAATAGTCCATTCAACTTCTTTTGGTTTTTTATACTTTTACTATTTAGCTTAATAACTTACTCAGTATCAGTGAGGTTAAGAAATAAAGTAATTTATATACCAATTATTTGGGCATATATAGGAATATATTTTGCGACTTCAAATAAGCTAGTTATCCT
>CAYWKT010000156.1:0-1654 GCA_964458985.1 uncultured Erysipelothrix sp. | reverse complement strand
TCCTCATATTATCACCATCACTATCTTAACATAAAAGCGGAAATTTGATATATAATATATACATGAAAGAAGGTAGAATAATGTCTATAAAAATAATTACAGATAGTACATCTTACATTAATGAATCACTAGTTGAAAGTCTTAACATTGATATATTATCACTCTATGTAGTTTTCAATGAAGAAAGTATAAAAGAGATAAATATAGATAATGATACATTTTATAAGCGAATGAGTATTGAAGGAATACCGACTTCATCACAGCCAGCAACCGGTGAGATATTAGAAACAATGCGTAAGTATGCGCAAGATAATCATGATATAGTTGGAGTATTCATTTCAAGTGAAATGAGCGGGACGTATCAAAGTGCATTAATGTGCGCTGAAATCGTAAAAAATGAGTATCCAAACGTTAATATAGAAATAATTGATTCTTTAACGAATTCAATGCAGTTAGGTTTTATCGTAATTGAAGGAGCACGTGCTATTAATGAAGGCAAAACGTTTCAAGAAGTTGTTGATATAATTAATCATACACAAAGATCTAGTCGTTTTATTTTCACCCCAGAAAACTTAGATTACTTACACAAAGGCGGAAGAATTGGGGGAGCTGCGAAACTATTAGGAAATGCAGTAAAACTAACACCAATCTTAACTGTACAAGATGGAAACGCAGATTCATATCAAACGGTAAGAACTAAGACACGAGCTAAAAAAGAGATGATAAGAAAGTTAGTAGAAGATCATGAAAAGTATAATGTAAAAGAGATTACTATTCATCACATAAATGCGTATGATGAAGCCAGCAAATATTTAGATATGATACAAGAAGTTATTGATGTTCCAATGGATATAGTGAGTATTGGACCAGTAATTGGAGTGCATGTAGGGCCTGGTGCAATCGGGATTGCATACGTCATGGAAGAAGAAATTAAAGATTAGAAAGATTTTCATTTCTCTGAAAATATAATACAAATTAGTGAATAATATATAAGCGTGCAAAAATATCAGTTACGCACTAGGAGGAAGAATATGAAAAAAACACTTATAGCTTTAGTAGCTTTACTTTTCCTTACTGCTTGTGGAAGCGGTAGCTTAGATAGTAAACTTGAAAAAGATGGGGAACTATCTAAAGATGAAAATACTGTAGTATTAACACAAGAAGATGGTACAGTATTAACTTATGATAAAGGTGCAGATAGCAAAATCGTTTACGTATTAGCTTCAGCAAACTCATCATCAAAAGTAGTTAAATACTACCCAGAAGCTGGATTAGTAGAATTTGAAATGCCAGGAAAAGGAAAAGATGGTAACGAAGACTTACTATACTGTATCTTTGATGCAGAAACACAAAAGTCTAGTGAACTATCACCAAACAACTGTAACTCTACTGACCAAGGGGTCAGTGAAGCAGTAATTACGGCTTATGATAAATTATTAACTGACTTAGATGTAACACAAGAAAAGTTAGTAGAATACTACGAATCACAATTTGAAGACTAGGCACAGCCTAG
Source organism: uncultured Erysipelothrix sp. (assembly GCA_964458985.1). Classification (GTDB taxonomy): domain Bacteria; phylum Bacillota_I; class Bacilli_A; order Erysipelotrichales; family Erysipelotrichaceae; genus JAAZDN01. Next base: position 141 of record CAYWKT010000156.1, on the reverse strand, counting down.
TTTTCTTTTATCTAAAAAAACATTTGTATTTTAAGTTCAGATATGTTATCATATTAAAGCAGCAAACAGGGGTATCGTACAGTGGTAGTATACCGGTCTCCAAAACCGAGGATGCGGGTTCGATTCCTGCTACCCCTGCCA
>CAYWKT010000155.1:0-1656 GCA_964458985.1 uncultured Erysipelothrix sp. | reverse complement strand
TTTTTAATTAAATAAGTTAAGATTAATATTTCATTTTTCGTTAAATCTAAATTAAAGTTATCCTTTTGGACACTTGCGGTTTCAAGGTCGATTGTAATGTCCAAAATATTATAAGAACTTTTTACATCATTTTTATTAACCCGACGCAACAGTGATTCTAATCTTGCTAATAAGATTTGAAGATCATAGGGCTTTGTTATATAATCATCGGCACCAGTATTAATTGAAATTAATTCATCCATTTTACTATCACGGCTTGTAACGACGATAATTGGCATATCACTAGCTTTTCTAATTTCTCTGGCAATATAATGGCCATCAATATTTGGAAGTGATAAGTCAAGTAGTAAACAGTCTGCATTACTCTTTAAAATATCTTCAATTGAATTTTCAAACGTTTCTAAACTTGATACTTCATAGCCATTATTACTTAAAAATGACGCAAGTTCATTTCTAATATTTTCATTATCTTCTACTAACATTATTTTATACATAAGCACACCTCTTTATTATCATAGCACAGTTGATTAATAATAATTTAGTTCATATGTAAGTATCGATTTATTAGTTGCGTAAAGTATGATTTATCATTAATAATTTTTAAAAGTAATAATCGATCAATAAGACAAACATTATTACTTTTAGCTAACTCAATAGCACTTTTACTATACGTTGATGTCGTAATGACAATCGCAAGTTCACCTTTATAGTATTTTTTGGCTGCGACTACTTCTTGGACAGCATTCAAAGACACTTTATTATTTTCGTTATATCTTTTTGCTTGAACAATTAATTTTTTATTTCTAAAGTGTACAATTAAATCAGCCCCATAATCATTAGAATATGGAAGCTTTACTGTTTGACAGTTTAACTCTTTAAATAACTCATGTAAGTAATCCTCAAACTGAAATCCACTTAATTGATCAATCTCATCAAATACTTTAATTCCACTTCTTCCAAATAGTTTACTTTCAACTTTGTACTGATTTTGTTTACGCTCTAAATCATTCTCGATTTAACTAATTATTTTTAATATTGATTTTACTTCGACGTGCACAACATCGCTAAATATCGATAAATAGATATTACTTAAACTTTCTTGTCTGTATATTTCTAAGTATAATTTCACAATCTCATAAAGATTCGCATTAGATAGATTGATTATATCACTCAAACTGTTATACATTTTATCAGCATATACTTTTCTTTTTACTTTATTTATGTAATTTACCATTTCATCGTTTAACGCAAGGGGGATATTGAAATGATCATTTAGTAAATTTATTTTAATTAAGTAACTCCGCTTATATGCCTTATAATCTTTTTTTGCTCGATAATAATCTTCACTATTACTATATCCTGAGCGTCTAGGGTAGTTAGGTAAATTTATATCGTACTTTAATGTATTATTTTGAATAAACAAAATAAGTTTATTTTCAATATCTGCATTATTCGAAATATAATCGACTATGTTTGATGAGATGTAGTGACTTTTATCAATATCGATTAAATTGTTTAATAATTTACATACTTGATTATAATTTTTATTAAGTAATTTGGATAATGACTTCACGTTTACTTTATCTTTATGATTTGGATAGTAGTTTAAGTAGTAACGACTAATTATTACATTTTCGCAAATATCTTTTTCTTTAC
>CAYWKT010000154.1:0-1658 GCA_964458985.1 uncultured Erysipelothrix sp. | reverse complement strand
AGTAGTTTCCGGGGCTACTATTGGCATAAAGTGCCATGTATCATTATATGCTTATTAGTTTAATAAGTCAATATAAATATGCCCTTTTTCTACATAATTTAATATGATTATTTCTTTACTTACGTTTATACACTCCGACAACTGTCATCGCTTCATCGACATCACTTAAAACGATTGCTCCTGCGGCTACTGTACTATTTTTTCTTATTGTAATATCGCCTAAAAGAATTGCATTTGCTCCTATGATTACATTATTTTCAATCGTCGGATGTCTTTTACTATTACTTAATCGTGTCGCACCTAACGTAACACCATGATAAATTAAGACATCATCACCTATAACGCTTGTTCCACCAATAACAATTCCCATTCCATGATCTATAACTATTCGCTTACCAATCTTAGCAGCTGGATGAATTTCGACCCCTGTAAAGAACCTTCCAACGTTACTTATTAGTCGTGCAATAAAATGTAGTTTTAAATTATTTACAAAATGAGCAACTCGATAAAAGCCCGTTGCCCATAGCCCGGGCATAATTAAAACTTCTAAAATACTATTTATCGATGGATCTTTATCTTTATATGCCTGGATAGTTTCAAACATACTCACTATTGAAACGCCTCTGTAGACAAGTATCTTTCCCCTGTATCTGGTAATATGACAACTATATTTTTATTTTTGTACTTTTCATTTTTCGCAACTTGTATAGCTGCCCAAACTGCGGCTCCTGATGAGATTCCAGCAAATATTCCTTCCGTACTCGCTAAAAGTTTTGAACTAGCTATTGCATCTTCATTACTCACTTGAATAATGCGATCATAAGCTTTTTGATCTAATACTTCAGGGATAAATCCTGCCCCTATTCCTTGTATCTTATGTTTACCTGGCTCATTTCCGCTTAATACTGAACTATCTTCTGGCTCAACCGCAATAATTTCAATATTAGGGTTTTGCTTTTTTAAATAATGAGATATTCCAGTAAGTGTACCACCTGTTCCAACTCCGGCGACGACAACGTCAACATCTTTGTTTAAATCATTATATATTTCAACCGCCGTTGTATTTTCATGAGTTTTTCGGTTAACTTCATTAGAAAACTGAGCAAGTGTTATCGAGTTTGAATCTTCACTCATTAATTCCTCAACTTTAGCCATTGCCCCTTTCATTCCTAACTCACCATCAGTTAAAATTACTTCTGCACCGTAAGCCTTAATTATTTGTCGTCTTTCCACCGAAGCACTCTCAGACATTACTATGACGACTTTATACCCTTTCGCAGCGCCAACTAGTGCTGCTCCAATTCCAGTATTACCGCTGGTCGGTTCATATATAACTGTTTCTTTATTTAACTTACCACTCTTAATTGCACTTTCAATCATTTCGTATGCAATTCGATCTTTAACACTACCACCAGGATTAAAAAACTCTACTTTAGCAAATATATTTCCCTCAAGATTTTCTTCATCTTTTAAATTATTTAATTTAACTAGTGGAGTCTTTCCAATTAGTTGTGTAATATTATCATAATACATTCTTATACCCTCTTCTCTTTAGTATATTATATACGATAATATGTTATATTCGTAGACTATACTTAATTATTTGGTTCATTGAAAAAGTAACTTCCACTTATTAGTTCAAGATTTGAAGTGCTAAA
>CAYWKT010000153.1:0-1724 GCA_964458985.1 uncultured Erysipelothrix sp. | reverse complement strand
ATTGAAAAAGTAACTTCCACTTATTAATTCGGAATTTGAAGTGCGAGAATATTTTTATAAAGTAATGAAAAACTTGATTAAGATTGTGTTTCGAATGATTCACTATCTTATTTCAGTTCTCTTATTAAAAAATTTGATATACTTTTACTAGGTAAGGTGAGTTTTAGTTCATGACTAAAACAGCTAAAGAAAGCGATGCATTTTTTAGAATGTAAGACTAACGTCAACTTATTTTTGATTTTAATTAGTTGTGTTGTGGCTAGTTTTTAAACTGTTATTTATTTTTTAAGTAGGTACGGTTTTAAGATGATGTCATTTTTGGGTATCTCTTTTATTCCAAATTCTACTAATTTATCATACATGTCATCATACAAGAATCTGATGAGTTCTAACGATGACTTCCCATTCAGAGTTTTGAGAGACGCTGAGTTTACGTGGGAAGTGATAACATTAAGTGATGTTTGATCTTTAAGACCTAATGCACTTAGGTTTTTCTTCTTTGGTAGAATATAGCGTAATTCTCTATGTTTGTTTTCTAGGCTTCCTTTTTGTCCTGATTGCATCGGCTCGCAGTAAAAAATGTGAGTCCTTAATGCACCGTCGATAAATTCCATGTTGAGAGCGTCATAAAACTCACTGCCATTGTCAGTAAGAATGACATTTACCTGTTTACTAAAAACATCAGAACCTAATGTGTTATAGAGTAGATGAACTCCACTAACCATAGCTTTTGATGTTTTTTCTCTATGGTACACACAAAATATAAATCCGGAATTCAAAAACTTAAATGTTTGAATGAATGGTCCGTTACTGACATCATTATAAACGGTATCCATTTGGACAACACTCGCATTAGGATTAGCTTCAATGTAATTAAGGTAATCTTCATATTGTCTTCCTTTAAGGTACTTGCGGTCCGCTCGCTTCTTGAATTTGGGGTCTTTAGATATCTTTCGTATTCTTGATGTTTTTTGTCTAAGATTAATATCAAGAAGTCCAGATACTCTGAATACTCCAGATTCAATGTAATTGTATAAGGTTTTTACAGATACAGTTATGTCTTTATTATCATTTACAATTTGATAAAGTGAGTGTCCTTGATCAACGAGAGTCTTTACCTTATCACCAAGTTCTTTTGCTTCACTTGTCGTTAAGTCAACACCTTGGCGTGAATCAGATAATGTATTTAAATATTTTTTATGAGCAATAGTAGCATCGTAACGAAACTTATTATAGCGACATCCTCTATAATTAGAGCATCCGTTACACGCACCCACAGAATGGTCTCGTCTAATGCACTTGTACTTAATATAGTCAGGACACTCTTCTATACATACGCGACCAAAGACACATGTTTTATAATTAGTACATTCGAGATTCATTCTACATCTATAATCAAGTGTTCTTTTAGATTTTATTTCTTTGCTTACAGTTGAAATATCTTTTTCAATAATTTTAGCCATTGATGACTTTGATATACCTTCAATGATTCCTCTTTGCATTTTTTCTCTATCTTCAAGCGTTAAATGTTTCTTATATTTTTCATTCATAGCACTAGTTCCTTTCTCAACTAGCCACCCATATATTATATAAAGAAACATAAAAATATATTTGAAAGACTAACTTCCACTTAAAAAAAACAAAGTGGAAGTTAACTTTTCACTCTACAAATCAATCATAAGTCCTAAGTTTAGTGGTAATTTTAACTGAAATGGTATATGATT
>CAYWKT010000152.1:0-1748 GCA_964458985.1 uncultured Erysipelothrix sp. | reverse complement strand
CGTTTAACTAGAGCTAATCCTAGACCATTTCCTTTTAGGGCATGTGACTTATCACCTTGATAGAATTTATCAAATAAATGTTTTTGAGTTTCTTCACTCATTCCAACTCCATAGTCTCTAATCGTAAATACTACTTCATTATTTACATGATCTTCTTTTAAATCGATATCGACATCTCCACCATAATGACTAAACTTGATTGCATTATCAATTAGGTTTATCCACACTTGTGAGAGTAGTTCATCATCATTAACTATTTCAATATCTTCAAGATTAATATTTAAGTTAATATTCTTAGCTTGCCATTTGTAATCCATCATTGCGATAACTCTTCTTATTTGCTCATCAAGATCAAATAAACTCTTCTCACCCGCAATCTCGATATTTTCAACTTTAGAAAGATCTAAGATATTAGTTGATAAATTAGTTAGCCGTTCTGATTCTTCAATAATAATACTTAAATACTCATTTCGATCTTCAATTGGTAAGTCTTCATTCAACAACAACTTCGCAAAACCACGAATCGAGACAATTGGCGTCTTAAACTCATGTGAGAAGTTACTAATGAAATCACTTCTTAATGTTTCTACTGAATTAAGCTCGGCCGTCATCTTATTAAAACTAACTTGTAATGCTTCAATCTCACGAATACTATCGACATCTAACTTAACTGAGAAATCTCCTTCAGTAACTTTTTGAGTTGCCTCAATTATTTTTCTAATTGGAAGAATTAACTTTTTGCCTAGAATAGTCGCAATAATCATTCCAATAAAACCGTTTACTAGTAGTGTCGATACTAATGATAAAATAGGACTATAATGAAATATTACAGCATATAACTTAAGTCTTAAGAGAAGTGCGGTTAATAGGCCAATAATTGCGAATGAGAAAATAAAAATTGAAAGGACAAAAAGAATCGGTACTGACCTTAACGTTAGTTTTTCTTTAAAAAACTTTTTCATTCTGTTTTCTCCACTTTATAACCAACACCACGGACCGTTATTATTTCAAAATCTTCATTATCTTTTACCTTCTCACGTAAACGATTAATATGAACACTAACTGTATGATCATCAGTATCTGAGTTCATGCCCCATATATCATCCATTAGTTGAAGTCTAGTAAAGATAACACCAGGATAACTTAACAGTTTAAAAAGTAATTGAAACTCTTTTTGTGGAAGTAAAACTGACTCATCCTTATAAGTAAGCGTGTATGAATCATAATCAAGCGTCGTATTATTAATTATAATCTTGCGATCAAATGAAATTTGAGCACGACGAAGCAGTGCATGAATTCTTAAGACCATCTCTTCCTCATCAACGGGCTTAACCATGTAATCATCAATCCCAAGTCTAAATCCTTTACGTTTATCTTGTGCTTCATGTTTAGCACTAACCATTAAGATTGGAATGTCATTACCATGTTTTCTCAATATTTCAACTAACTCATAACCATCCATGTTCGGCATCATAATATCTAAAACGATTAACTCGATGTTTTGAGTCTCCATAATATCTAAAGCTTCTTGTCCATCGCCAGCACAAAAAACATTAAAACCGTTACTCTTTAGTACCGCAACCATTAACTTACGCGTATTAACTTCATCCTCAACGACTAATATTTTAAACATAATTCCACCTCTTTACACTACTATAACAAGCAATATTAAACTTTATATCAACTCACATAACTCATCAAGAGTTACATGTTTAATCGAATCAATCGCACCTTTACTTTGAATTGTG
>CAYWKT010000151.1:0-1807 GCA_964458985.1 uncultured Erysipelothrix sp. | reverse complement strand
AGGAGGCGTTTTAAATGGATAGAATTATTACAAGAGTTGCTCGTATTGTAGAGATTAGAATCGAACATGATCATAAATCAATTATGGTTGAAAGTGACAGTCATGGACGTGAAATTATTTTAGTTCCAGACTCATTAATGATTTTGGAAGATGAGTATTTTCATGAGAAAGAAGTTGAAGACTTAAGTGTCAATTATCAGATTTACATATACATGTATGAAAATAGTCCGATGATGATGAGTGAGCCGCCTCAATATACACCGTTATTTTTAATAGTCGCACAAAATGAGGATGAACTATTTCAAAAGATTGACTTCTTTGATGAAGATTTAGTTAGTAGTGATAATCAACTTAAGATTAATTTAGAAAGTCGTGTTATTAGCTTGTCACATCATGATCTTGTGAAGGACTTACTTGTGAATAAGCAATTATTAGTTTTTTATCATAAGTCAACACGTTCGATTCCGGCAATCGCATACCCGCTTAAAGTAATTATATTATAGAAAAAGGCTCACAAATGATTAGTTTGTGAGCCTTTATTATGTATTACTTTAATTATTGATTAATAAATCTATCTAAGAAATCTTGAGTACGTGCTTCTTGTGGATTAGTAAATATTTCTTCTGGAGATCCTTCTTCAACGATAACTCCATTGTCCATAAAGACAACACGATCAGATACTTCTTTCGCAAAACTCATTTCATGCGTTACGATAAACATCGTATAGTTTTCAAGGGCAAGTTCTTTTATAATGTCTAATACTTCCCCAACTGCTTCAGGATCTAGGGCACTTGTCGGCTCATCTAATAGTAAGAATTTAGGTTGCATCGTTAAGGCACGGGCAATTGCTACTCTTTGTTTTTGTCCACCTGATAATTGCGTTGACTTACTATTAGCGAAGTCTAACATTCCAACTCGTTCTAAATTTTTAAGTGCTAAAGCTTCAACTTCATCTTTATCTCTTTTTAGTATTTTGATTGGTCCAAGAGTACAGTTTTCTAAAACAGTTTTATTGTTGAAAAGGTTAAATGATTGAAAAATCATTCCAACGTGTGAGCGATACTCGTTAATATCGTTTTCTTTGGCATCGATATTTTGATCTTCAAAGTAAATTTCTCCACCATCATATTGTTCTAATAAGTTTAAGCATCTAAGTAAAGTACTCTTACCACTACCACTTGGTCCAATGCATGTGACGACTTCACCTTGTTGAATATCAAGATTAATATCTCTTAAAACTTCAAGTTCTCCGTATGATTTTCTTAAGTTTTTTATTTGTAGAAAGTTCATATTACATATCTCCTTGTGTATTTAATACTTCATTTGTAGTAAGTGATGATGGACCACTAGATCTAGGATGATCTAAGTGATCTTCAACGATATTTAATATCTTAGTTGAAACTAGTGTCATAATTAAATATAAAATTGCGATAATTGTGAATGGCTCTAGTTGGCGATAGTAAATTCCATTTAAGCGGTTTGCTTGATAGAATAACTCTGATACAGTAATTACGTTTAAGACTGATGAGTCTTTTAGATTTACGATAAACTCGTTTCCAACTGCTGGGATTGAGTTTCTTAATGCTTGCGGAAGTATAATGTGAATCATTGCTTGCATCTCGCTCATACCAATTGAAAGGGCAGCTTCCATTTGTCCTTTATCAATTGCTTGAATACTAGCACGTAGTATTTCGGCCATATAGGCAGATGTATTAATTGAAATAATGATAAATGCCGATGCCATCGCACTAATTGGAATGTTTACTGAATGTAGTCCGTAGTAGAATAAAATACTTTGAACCATCAT
>CAYWKT010000150.1:0-1818 GCA_964458985.1 uncultured Erysipelothrix sp. | reverse complement strand
CTTCAATGTGGATCCTTTTTCATAAAGTATTTAGACATGATATAATAACTTATATGGAGGTAGTTATGAATAATCGATTAATAAAATTAGATAGTACTTATAATTTCCGAGATTTTGGCGGATATATAGGTCATGAAGGAAAAACTGTAAAGAAAAATGTATTATACCGAGCTGATTCATTATCAAAGTTAACTGAAGATGATGTTAATAAACTTGAATCACTTAATATTCGCGATATCATAGATTATCGTAGTGACGAAGAACGCTACAATAATGAGGATGTTGAAATTCCAAATGCACAAGTACATTTACTAGATCCAATTGCTACGATTGCCCAATTCGCAGGTAGTGGAACTGGTAGTGATGAATTTTCAATTGAAAACATAACACAAGAGACACTAATTAATCTATTAGGGGAAGAAAATCGTAAGTTTGTAGAATCTGACCGAGGACAAGAAGTATATAAAGAAATGCTTAACTTGGTGCTTAATACAGAGGGTGCTATTGTCCAACATTGTACTGCAGGAAAAGATCGTACAGGATATGGAAGTGCACTTGTACTACTATTATTAGGAGTATCTAAAGAAGATGTAATTTATGATTATTTACTTACTAATGAAAGTGTTAAAATAAAACCGATGGAAATAAATCCAATGGATATTGAAGATGAAGCACTTATTGAGGCAATGAGCGTCCTTCAGGGAGTAAGAATGGAGTTTATTGAACCAGCTTTTAAAGCACTTGAAAAATATGATAGTGTTGAACATTACGTCATTGAAGAGTTAGGATTTACACAAGAAGATATTGATAGTCTTCGCGATAAATATTTAGAATAGAGGATTATATGAAAATAAAAGATAAAGTAAATTTAATGAATGATACTGAACTAAAAGTATTTTTCTACAATGAAGATTCGAACTTCAAAGATCATGAAGTAGAACATATGCTTAAAGGCAATCAATTCACTATCGTTGGTTATGTACCAGATAAATCTAATAATATAAGAATGGATGAAGAATCAGGTGATTTTGACAATTACTCTTACGTAATAAAAAATAACACTTCACTTGAAGTATTTAGAGTTAGTCGTGATTTAATGAGTAAAAACTTTTTAAAGGTTGAGTTAAGCTAAAGGAGAAACATATGAAAAGTGCCGTAATATTTGACATGGATGGAACATTAATTGATTCAATGCAAATGTTTAATGATGTTCGATTTGAAGTTTTAGAGGATATGGGATTTATTTTAACAGAAGAAGATAAACTTCAGTTAGAAGATTTCAATCACTGGGAGTTTCCTAAGAAATTTAATGAATTTCATAATGAAGTTGTTGATGAGCACGAGTTCTACCATATAATTAATACAAGAGTCAGAGAAAACTATCGTAAAGGTTTTCCTCTAAAAAAAGGTTTAAATAGATTTTTAGATTATATGGATGAAAAAGGTATAAAATATTGTGTTGCGACAGCATCAAAAAATATTAATGCAATATCAGTATTTAAGCAACTTGATATGCTCCATCGATTTGACTTTATCATTACAACTAGTGATGTAGATCGTGGTAAAGAATATCCAACAGTTTACAAGGAAGCAGCTATAATGCTACAAAGCCAAATAAAGAACACATATGTATTTGAGGATGCACTTTATGCTGTTAGAACTGCAAAAGAGGGCGGTTTTAAAGTTGTAGGTATCGCAGATAAAGCCTTTGAGCAAAATGAAGATGAAATAAAAGAGATTGCCGATTATTTCATTTATGATTATGATCAGTTAATGGATATGATCGAAAGTAAAGAAATAGTATTTGACTAATGAAAA
>CAYWKT010000149.1:0-1823 GCA_964458985.1 uncultured Erysipelothrix sp. | reverse complement strand
CTCATCAAGAGTTACATGTTTAATCGAATCAATCGCACCTTTACTTTGAATTGTGAGTGATGCAAACTTAGAAGCGAGCTTAATACTCTTCTCTAAACTATATCCCGATACAAGCGCCGCTCCAAATGCTCCGATAAAACTATCGCCGGCCGCTGTAGTATCCACAACTTCACTCTTATAAGCCGATATGTGGATAACTTCATTATCCTCAAATAGTAAACTACCTTGACTACCAATCGTAACAATCAAGTTTAGATCATACTTACTCGCAAAACTTAAACCTAACTCTTTTATCTCATCTATTGATAAGTCTTTACTATTCATCGTCTGCATTAGTTCTGTCTCATTTGGAATGTAGTAGTCAACTAATGATAATAGTTCATCATCAATCTCACTACTATATGGAGCTGGATTTAAAATAACCGGAACATTATACTCTTTCGCTAATCTCGCAACCTCTAAGTTAGTCGCATAAGCTACTTCCATTTGAAGTAAAACTAAACTACTATTTTTAATTAACTGTGAATGATTTCTAATATCATCGACACTTAATGTGAAGTTAGCACCTGGATAAACGATAATATTATTCTCACCACTATCATCAATCGTAATATGTGCTCGACCAGTTTCACTATTACTTAAAACAATACCACTACTATTAATCCCTTCATTATTGAAGAAATCAATAATTTTATGATCTTCTTTATTTACTGAGCCAATCATACTTACATTGGCCCCAACACGACTTGCGGCAACGGCTTGATTAGCCCCTTTACCACCAAGTGATGTATTTATATCAGATGCAATAATTGTCTCTCCAGCACTCGGTATGTGACTTGTAAAGAGCGTAATATCTTGATTAATACTACCGACAACTAAAATATTAGGCATACTCATTACTAATAACCTCAATTAAATATTTAATAATCTCTTCACGCTTAACAGTACTCATCATACTAGTATTATTATCAAGTGTATTAGATAAGTAAGTTAGACCATCTGTCTTATCATTACTCTTAATTACTTGCATCGAAACTTCTTCTGTCTCAAAGAAATGAGGATGTGTAACCATTAAGACGCTACAAACATCATGTAAGTTACGATCTTCAGAAGCATAGAACCCAACAGCCTCTTTAATTAACTTTTGCTTCAAATTAGTTTCCGGTAATAACGCAAGCTCAGATGGAGTAATATATACTTCTTCAGTACAATTTAATGTCGCTATATAAGATTTAATTCCACTATTTAAGACAATCTCAACTGCCTCTGCATCAGAGAAAAAATTAAACTCACTTAACTCATTCACATTCCCACGATTGATTCCGCCACCCATAATTTGAATCTCTTCAATATTATCTTTGATTGATGGATCAAATAATAGCAACGTCGCAATATTAGTCAATGGTCCAACCGCAATAATCGTAATCTTCTCCGTTGAATTCTTAATTAAGTTATAAGTATTGTATAGACCTTCAGTTACAGTATTTAAACTTTCGACTTGATCACGATACTTATCACGTAAATTACCTAAACCATCAGATCCGTGAATCGCACTTGCATCAGGCTTAATCTTAACTAAAGGCTTACTCGCCCCACTATATATTGGAACATCTTTTTCTAAAATATCACATATTAAACGCGCATTCTCACTCGTATGCGCTAACGACACATTTCCATAAACAGTCGAAATTGCGATAACATCTAACTCAGATGATGCAAGCGCCACTGCGATCGCTAATGTATCATCAATACCAGGATCAGTATCTAATATAACTTTTCTACACATATCATTACCTCTTTTCCTTTATATTATAAGATATTTT
>CAYWKT010000148.1:0-1826 GCA_964458985.1 uncultured Erysipelothrix sp. | reverse complement strand
TTAGTTATCTTATGCTTGTTCCGCACGTTTAGCAGCTAAGTCAACTTGAATCTCTGCCATTTTCTCTGCATCTAAATCATAGAATTTCATTGCAATTAATGAAGCGATCCAACCAAGCATTGGTACTCCAATGTATAAGAACATTGTCATCCAGAATAATTGTGGAGTAAGTTTATCAGTAACATCTGGCATTGCTTGAGTAAACCCAATTGCCGCAACTCCTAAGGCTACGATAGTCGTTCCAAATGATGATATAACTTTATCTACAAATGAGAATAATGTCCCTAACATTCCAGGAACGAATTTACCTGAACGATATGTTTCATAGTCAGCACAATCTGAGATCATCGGAATAACAAATGCTCCAGAGATTCCAACTGCACCTCCCGATAATACTACAATTACGATGTAAATGATTGTCGTTAAGTTAATATTACTTAAACTAATTTGAGTTGGATCGGCAACGATGAAGAAAATAAATAAGATTGCATACATCAACATAGCTGCTTGTGTTCCAAATACAAGTGCTTTCTTTTGTCCAAACTTACCAGCAAATCTAGAACCCCACATAGTAATTAATATAGTTGGAACTAGGGAAATCATACCCATGATTCCACTTAGAGCATAGTTTCCAATAATAATACCAGTAACCATGACCCCGACTGTTGCGTTTCTTGAAACTTGAGAAGCTAACTTATCAGTCCCTGCCGCTACAATTAACATTTGAAGTGGACGATTACCTTTAATTACAGGCCAATAATCTTTAACACTAACCGCAGATTCACTACCTAATCCAAAGAATTCTGTACGATCTCGCTTCCAAATACCGATAACCGCAAGTATAGTAAAGATTCCAGATAAAATTACGACCCACCATGATAGTTCAAAGAATAATCCGATTTCGGTAAATCCGCCATACTTAGGAACTAAGTAGTTAGAAACAAATACCGCCGATACAGTAAATAATAATGTATTATAAATTGAATCTATAAATCCAAACATTGGTCTTTGCTTTGGATCATTAGTCATAACCGCCTGACCTGCTTTAGTACATGCCGTTTGGAATGTGTATCCTAAAATATATACGGAATATAATGCGACAAAGTAAATTAATCTAAACGACTCAGGAACTTTATACGTTGTGTAGTAAATTAATAAGAAGAATAGTCCTAATATAACGTTACCTAAAACCATAAACGGTCTAAACTTACCAAACTTACCATCAGTCTTATCAATTAGTAAACCGACGATTGGATCCGTAACTCCATCCCATAAACGCATTGCCGTTAAAATAAATCCAACTGTTGTAACAAGTAATCCGGCGATACCAGTTGCATAATACGAAACATAACCAATCCCTATTAGGTATATGTTTGTCGCTGTATTATTTAACGCGAAGAACGCAAGACGCCAAGTAGGTGAAGTATTATAAACTGGTGTACTTACATCTACACTTAACTTAACGCCACTTTCTTTAAAAGTTGCATATAATTTATCAGCACTACTACCAACAACTATTTGTAACTCTTCACTTTCTAATACATCTAATACACCATCAAGTTTTTTTAGTGCGTCATTATTAACTAGTGTATTATCTTTAATCTGTAATCGTAATCTTGTAGCACAATGATTTGCACTAACAACATTCGAAACTCCTCCTACATGTTTTAGGATATCTCTCCCTACCCCTTTATAGTCCATTTTATCCTCCTTTGGATATACACGCTACGTTGTAAGCGGTGACAATATGTTTATCATATACAAGATGTATACAAGTGTCAAGCATATTTTATAATTTTTTAACAATTACATAATATATAAAAAAA
>CAYWKT010000147.1:0-1836 GCA_964458985.1 uncultured Erysipelothrix sp. | reverse complement strand
GTTTGAATAAACATGTTTGCTTTATATGTTAATAAGCCTTATACTAGTAAAGTCATAAAATAGAAACTAGAGGTAGACATGAAATTTAACGAATTAGAAATAATAAAGCCAATCCAAAGAGCATTGGCTGATTTAGGTTATGAAGAGGCAACTCCAATCCAGGAAGAAGCCATCCCATATGTCCTAGATAATAAAGATCTTTTAGCGACAGCTGAAACAGGAACAGGAAAGACTGCGGCGTTTGCGATCCCAATGTTACAAAACTTTTTTGAGAATAATGATAATAAACAAGTTATAAGAGGTTTAGTAATCGCACCAACTCGTGAGTTGGCTCAGCAGATCTTTGAAAGCTATGATGCTTATAGCAAATACATTAACGTAAAAGTTGGTGTTATTTTTGGTGGAGTCTCACAAAAAAGACAAGAGCGTATGCTTAAAACAAACCGCGATATTATTATCGCAACCCCAGGTCGTTTACTTGACTTAATGAATCAGAAGATAATTAATTTAAGTCACGTAGAAACTTTCGTATTAGACGAGGCAGACCGTTTATTAGATATGGGATTTGTCCATGACATTAATAAAATATCAGAGGCTATTCCAAAAACTGCACAAACACTATTATTCTCGGCGACAATGCCAAAAGGTGTTTTAGACATTGCAGGGAAATTAATGAGTGATCCAGTAAAAGTTGCAACGGCACCAGTATCGGCACCGGCATCGACTATTACTCAAAGATTATACTATGTAGATCCAGACAATAAGAAAAAATTATTAGTCGATTTACTAAACTCAGAATTTAACGATAGTGTTTTAGTCTTCGTAAGAACTAAGAGTAATGCCGAACGTTTAACGAGATACTTAGAAAAAGCTGGCTTTAAGGCAATGGCACTGCACGGTGATAAGAGTCAAAATCAACGATCACGTGCTCTTCAAGGGTTTAAAGATTATAAATTCCAAGTGTTAGTTGCGACAGATGTGGCAGCACGTGGAATTGATATTGAAAAATTAGGATGTGTTGTAAACTACAACATTCCAGCTGAATCAGAAAACTATGTTCACCGTATTGGAAGAACAGGTAGAGCTGGGGCAGTTGGTGAGTCAGTCGCATTTTGTGATTGGGGCGAACGTGAATTAATTAAAGACGTTGAAAAAATTATGGACTTTGAAATTCCAGTAATTGAAGATCACGACTATCCAATGGTTGATAAATCAATTCAACCACCAGATACAAGAAGCAGACGCTCAAAATCTAAAGGTGGAGGATCACGTGGACGCGGTGGAAGTCGTGGACGTGGCGGAAATAGATCAAGAGGAAATTCTAAATCATCAGGAAATAACTCAAGCAAAAAAGGCTCATCAAATACACCTAAAAAAGCAGGCGGTAGTCCAAGACGCTCAAACAAACAATCAGGTAATAAACAAAAATAGAACCTAAGCAAATTAAATCCAACGATCTTTACGATTGTCGGATTTTTTTTTAGGTAATTTCATAAACACTGCGAGTAGTATAATAGGCATAAAAATTAAATGCCAAGGAGGTTTTATGCAACAGTTAATTGAAAACATACGATTAATTATAAAAAGTTATATTCTCTTCCCCCTTATGTGGATAATAACTTTAAGTACGGTGAACTTAGTTGCCCCAACAGTACTATTACTATTTAAGCAATACTTCAAAAGTGAAGAAATATTTGAATTATTTCTAACTGAAGTAATTACGACAACTTACATATTAATAACTGCGTACTACTACTTATTAAAGAACTACAAAATACTATTTAAAATAAAAAATATACGTAAAGTCGAAAAGGTATTACGCACTATTTACATATG
>CAYWKT010000146.1:0-1953 GCA_964458985.1 uncultured Erysipelothrix sp. | reverse complement strand
ATACATACTTAACTTCAAATGAAATTTATGATGAGTATGCAATAATTGAAATATTAAACGGTGAGTTAATCGTCGTATTAAGTAGTGAATAGAAAATCTAGTTAAATCTAGATTTTTTTTATGTTTTATGAAAGGGCTATACTAAAATTAAATCTTGTCCTTTATGTCCAATGACTATTAGTAATTATTTTCCTATACTTTAAATAAGATCACTAATCATCTTGATTAATGTATACAATTTATAATAATTGAGAATGATATAGAACTTAAGTAACTTATGTATGTAAGTTTATATAGAAGGGATGAGAATATGGAAAAGAAAACTTTTGTTGAAAAGCTAAAAGGAATGGGACCGGCAGCGATTATTACTAGTGCTTTTATTGGACCTGGTACTATTACGACAGCGACAATTGCAGGTGCTGAGTTTAAGTATGCACTACTTTGGGCAGTATTATTTTCAGTTGTAACTTTGATGGTTTTAATGGAGATGGCATCAAGAATCGGAATTATTGCAGACAAAGATATTGTTGAGGCTTCGGTGGATTTACTACCTAATAATAAAGTATGGGGATATTTTATTAAAACGCTTATGGTTGTCGCAGGGCTTGCGGTAGCGTTTGGATTTCAAGCTGGGAATATAATCGGATCATCGATAGGCTTAAGTGATATTGCGGGTGTGAGTCAAGTCGTGTCGGCTTTAATCGTAGGAGGTTTATCACTGTCGACAATATTATTTGGAACAGCGGATGTTTTAGAAAAAATAATGCTAGTTTTTGTTAGTGCGATGGGAGTAATCTTTATCGTTACAATGTTTGCGGCAGGACCAAATTATTTAGAGGTATTAAAAGGGTTAGTAAGTCCGACAATCCCAACAGGGGGTCTTGTATCAACTGTGGCACTTATTGGTACGACTTTAATCGCAATTAATATCGTAATGCATTCAATTACATCTAAAGACAAATGGAATAAAGTTGAAGATATGGAAGATGCTAAGTTTGATATAGTCGTTAACGTTTTAATCGGTGGATTTATTACAGTTGCGATGGTGGTAACTAGTGGTACAGTTCTTTATGGAGTGGGTGTAGTCGTAGATAGTCCTCTTGTTTTTTCAACACAACTAATACTGATACTTGGAAAGTCAGGTGCACGAATTATTGGTGGACTTGGAATTTTTGCAGCAGGACTATCATCTTCGATTGCGACTGCCTTTATTATATGTACAATAATTTCTAGAATCTTTCATTGGGAAGGTGGAATTGATAATTATAAAACGAAAGCAGTAGGTTCAATCGTAATAATATTTGGAATGGTATTAGCAATGTTAAATGTTAGACCAGTACAGATTATTACAGCTGCCCAAGTTATAAGTGGTTTCTTCTTACCTTTTGTTTCAATCTTAATTGTACTTGTGACAAATAGTAAACGAATGTTAGGTAAGCATACTAATACTCTTGTTCAAAATATATTCGGAGTCTTAGCATCAATAATTACGCTTATTCTAGGAGTTCAAGGAATTTATGATGTTATATTAGGTTTTCTAGCATAATAAAAAAATGTCGAACATTTATGTTTGACATTTTTATTTGAAAATAAAAAAGGATTAACACTAATAAAGTATTAATCCTTTGTACTACAATTTTTTATCTGTATATTATGCTCTACCTTGTGCTTTTAGAGCTTTAAGTTCTCGGGCAGATATACGGACTTTTGTTGGTTTGCCGTCAACCATAATCGTTGCTGTTTGAGTGTTGATGTTCCAACGACGTCTAGATGAACGAAGTGAATGTGAACGTTTGTTCCCAAATAGTGGCTTTCTTGTAGTGTTTCCAGTTTGTTTGTTATTTGCCATACCGTAAACCCCCTTTCTCAAATACTGCTTGAATATAATACCATACCTTATATTTATTTGCAACATTATTATTCGCTTTTGTGCAAAAAAAGTATGAATATTAT
>CAYWKT010000145.1:0-1979 GCA_964458985.1 uncultured Erysipelothrix sp. | reverse complement strand
ACTGGATTTAATGAAGTCATTGGTTCTTGGAAGATAACTGAAATTTCATTTCCACGAATCTCGCGCATACGACCTTCGCTAACTTTAGTTAAGTCTTCACCTTTATAAATAACTTCACCTGATTTAATTTCTCCAGGATAATCTAATAATTTAATAACTGACATTGCTGTAACACTTTTACCTGATCCACTCTCGCCTACAATTCCAAGCGTTCTTCCTGGTTTAAGGGCAAAGTTAACGCCGTTAACTGCCTTTACAACACCGGCATCAGTATTAAAATAAGTGTGTAAATTTTTTACTTCTAATAAGTTTTCCATTAGTTATCTTTCCCTTCTAATAATTTCGCTGTAACGAAGTGGTTTTCTCGAACTTCAATCCAGTCTCCATCAGCTTTATCATTGTCTAAGTAGTTTGAATAATCTACACTCACATCACTTAAATTCTCAAATTGAAGTTCATCTTCACTCATTCTTGGAATTGCACGAAGTAATTTTTTCGTGTAAGGATGTTGAGGGTTTTTAAAGATATCACGCGTACTTGCAAGTTCAACGATGTGACCACGGTACATAACCGCAATACGATCACTAATGAAACGAACGACACCTAAGTCATGTGAGATAAATAAGTATGTTAAGTTACGTTCTTCTTTTAACTCACGTAATAAGTCAATAATTTGTGATTGAATTGAAACGTCAAGTGCACTAACTGCTTCATCCGCAACGATAAATTTAGGATTTAAGGCAAGTGCACGGGCAATCCCAATACGTTGTCTTTGTCCACCAGAGAACTGGTGTGGATATCTGTGCATTAATTTAGGGTCAAGTCCACTTTCTTTTAATACTTTCGCAATGTAGTTAGTTAAGTTTTGCGTATTCTTCGCATACATACCGTGAACTACTAATGCTTCCCCAACAATTTGCGCAACCGTCATTCTTGGATTTAATGAAGAATATGGATCTTGGAAGATAATTTGTAGATCAGTTCTTAATAGTCTAATTTCACTACTTGTTAATCTCGCAAGGTCAACCCCAGTATCTTTACGAGCTTCATAACGCTCATATTTTTCATGCGTTATTGCGCCTTTACGAATTTCTTCAATACTCTTTTCAGTTTTCGCTAATTTTTCTTGCTCAGTTTTTAACTCTTCACTTAATTTACTAATACGTGCTTCACATTTTTTAGCTTTGCTACTTTGTCCTTCATTATTTTCTTCTAAGGCTTCAAGCGCAAGACGTTCTAAAGTTAATTTACGTTCAGCTTTTAAAATTGCTCCACGTGTTTTATACCAAGTATGTAGTGTTTTGGAAGTTTCTGGTAAATTCTCACTAAAAATAAGTCCTCCGAAAATTTTCACAGTCGTATCGAAAAACTCATCGACTTTCGCATCAGCTTCATCAAATGCTTTTTGTAGTTTTTCTTGATCTTTTTCATCGACAGCTTTTTCTAATTGTGACTTAGCTTTACGACGATCAATACGGTTAGCCTCTAAAGACTTCACATCTTTTTCTAAATTTTTAATAATTTTGAAAACATAAGATGGCGCAACTTCTTCTAGTGTACGTCCATAATAGTAAGTAGAACCGCCAGTTTGATTGTATAACTGTAATAAAACTTTACCTAAAGTAGATTTACCTGATCCACTCTCACCAACTAAACCTAGTGTTTCACCTTCTTGAATTTCTAATGTTATTCCATCGTTTGCTTTATTATATTTCGCTTCATTGAATAATGTTTTCGATGAAGTTAAGTAATATTTTTTTAAATCTTTTACTCGAACTATTGTATTTTCACTCATAAATAATCTCCTCTCAAGCTAAGATAACGTATTAATAGATATCAAAACGTAGTACGAGTATAACATAGTTTGACAAGATTTCAATTGATTTACACTCTATGAAACAATTTTCATAAAAACTATGAAAATAGCGTAAAACTTGAATATTATCGGTGTTAAAACATAGTTAATTACATTATAATCA
>CAYWKT010000144.1:0-2007 GCA_964458985.1 uncultured Erysipelothrix sp. | reverse complement strand
TATAAAAAAATGTGAGATTTTACTCTCACATTTCTTAATCATTCTTTTGTAATACTTAAACTTAAGACAAATAGTGTTAACGTTAGAAGATACAACAGTACTACATTATTCATTAAAAATGAGTAGATAAGACCAAACGTTGGATAATCATTGACGACGACCGTATAGTCTTGACTAGTCGGTATTGTAGAGACTCTTCCACTGTTGCTTAGTACGTACTCAATATCACTAACATCTGATACAAGTGATACTTTCATTTGGTTTAATTGATCTTTATAAGCTATTAAATCATTCTTTTTAGCTTCTTTCTTTACAGTTGTAATTAAACTATTTTGCTTAATCGTAGGTTCCATGTTTACCGACTCATATAAAATAAAGTATTTGTCATTAATATGTATCATATCTTTTGAGTTAGTATAAGTTGTGAATATCGAAAGCAGTAGCATTATAATACTTAGAAAAGTTAGAACATTAAATGAACTGCGTTTTTTACGCTTCTCTATCACTACTTCTTCTTGTACTACTTTTGGCTTTTCAACACTCTCTTCATAACTAATTTTCTCATTGATCATAGTTATATCTTTAAAAGTTAGCTTTTCTTCACTATAGATTTCATATTCAAGTTTCGATATAATTTTTTCTAAACGTTTAGAATACTGGTCTAAAACTTCTTGAGTATCTTCGATACTACTTAGTGCTTGTTTAGCTTCTTGTAATATTTTTTTATCTTCCATAGATACACCAACTTTCCATTTAGTAAGTTTATTATATCACTTCATATAATTTTTGTAATTACTCCGCAAGTCCGATTGCTCTATTTACACCGGCACTGAAGATAATTCCGTTTCCTGGTTCATCAATTTTTAATTGCTCGCTTAATCCGTCAATAATTTCTGAGTGTTTATCTTCATTAACTAGTAACATTACAATTTCTTTTTCTGGTTCGATTGTAATGTTGAAGATTGAACCCTTCTCATGAACTCCTGAACCACGACCATGTAAGATTGTAGCTCCTTTAGCTCCTAGTGAGTTTGCAACCTCTACAACTTCATCTCCACGGTGATTATCTACTACTACAAAAATAACTTCATGTGACATTTTTTCTTCCCTCTTCTCATCATCTCTTCGATTTCTCTCTTTTGTACTTATAACTTCTTTTAATGGTATCGTAAATGCGATTCCATGATCTGGCTTATGTAGGTGAAATTTCTCATCCATTAGTTGTAGCATTTCTTCTTCTTTACTTCGACTAACTACTGAAAACAATACTTCTTTTTGAATATGATCATAATCAAACATTTTTAAGAAATGGTTGTTTGCCGTTCCATCACCATATACAATCGTTCCGCCAGTAATTCCATTATCTTTAAAAAGTTTTAGAACGCGTGAAGCTTTCCCCTTTTTCTGAACTACTACAATTGCACTATATTCAAACATTTAATTTTCTTCCTTTCTGACTTTCATTTGGTAAATAAAGCCAAGTATACTTATCGTCAATATTGGCATCATCGCAACCATTGCGATAACTCCAAATCCATCAACTAACACATCTGCGTGCGGAATGGCACTTGCAACTCCTTGCATTAGTGCAAGAACAAACGTCGCAGTCATTGGACCTGATGCAACTCCACCGGAGTCAAATGCGATACCGACAAATATTGGTGGAATAAACTTACTCATTACTAGTGAAATCATAAATCCTGGAACTAAAAACATCCATAATTTCACTCCTTCATTCATTACTTTTAACATACTTATACTAACCGCAATCGCAACTCCAATTGAAAGTGAAGCTAAAATTAGTTTTCTTGGAATCGATCCTGATGTAACTTCTTCAACTTGATTCGATAAAACGTATACTGCCGGTTCCGCTAAAACTACGACCATTCCAATAATAAATCCAATAATCGGCAGTAATATTTTACTGTCATATCTTGCGAGTGTATCCCCGACAATTCTTGCGATATCCATAAATCCAGCATTTACTCCGACTAAAAATAATACTAG
>CAYWKT010000143.1:0-2018 GCA_964458985.1 uncultured Erysipelothrix sp. | reverse complement strand
ATGTATGCCATGCCCGGCACACTTAGAAAAGGAAGAGTTAGAATAAATCGCTCTTCCTTTTTTTACTTTCTAATTTTTTTAATAATTTTAATAAAGGTCCCAACTAAGAATGCAGATATTAAAGTTCCTTCTCTAACACCAATAATTTTTCCTAATCCAACTAATGATGCTATTATCGCAAGCACGACTAATGTTGAATCAAATACGGTTTTTACAGTACTAAATTCAATACCACTTCTATCAGCAATTAACATTGTCAATCCTTCAGTTGGATTAACGACTACATTAGCTTCTAACTGTAGTGTAATACTGTATGCAATGATGAAACATCCAACAATAATAAATAATAATTGCATTAAATAATTAACTGGATACAAGTTTGTAAAGATATACATCGCAAGATCAATGAAGATACCTAATGTTGGTCCAACTAGAAGTTGAAAATACTGTTCAACTGGAAATTCACGTTTTAAGACAAGTATTTGTGCAGTAAAATAGATTAAGTATATTAGAAATGTGAATGTACCAAACGTTAACGGAAATATATTACTTAAAACAAAAGCTACGGACGATCCGGCAGAGGTACCTAAATTAGACTTTGTAACTAATGAAACCCCAAATCCCATAATGACTAAACTCCAAAAAAACTTTAAATAATCCTTAATTTTTTTATTCATATATCCTCCCACAATGTTACTATTATATCAAAGAAAAGTGAAATAAAATTATTATTTCGAATATGCTATAATTAAGTTAGTTGGAGTGATTATATGAAAAATAAAACCGCTATTATTATGGCAGTAAATACATATCAAAAACCATTTGATGTTGATGATAAAGAAGAGCTAATTAACCTTGCGGCCGCATGTAATATTGATGTAGTCGGATTAGTCGTACAAAACTTAGATCGGATTAATCAAGATACTTACGTTGGGCCAGGTAAGATATCTGATGTATTAATGATGGCTGATGATTTAGATGTGGATTACATTATTACTAATCATGATGTTTCGGCTCGTATTATTCGAAATATCGATAAGTTAGTTAATAAAATTGTTTTAGATCGAAATATGTTAATCTTGGAAATTTTTAGTGAAAGAGCAAAAAGTAAAAGTGCTCAACTACAAGTAGAGATTGCAAAGATTAATTACGAATTACCTCGATTAGTAGGATCTAGTGAACACTTAAGTAAACAAGCCGGATCAACTGGTGGTGGACTTGCGAACCGTGGACCTGGGGAAACTAAGTTAGAACTAGAACGACGTGATTTAAATCGTAAATTATCAAGTTTTAAGAAAGAGTTAAAAGTTTTACTGACACAACAAGATGTCCAAAAGAAGCAACGTGATAAAAGTGAAGTGTTTAGAGTATCAATTGTTGGGTATACGAATGCCGGTAAGTCGACTGTAATGAATCAAATTTTAAGTAAAAGTAATAATGAAAATACAGTATTTGTAAAGGATATGCTTTTTGCAACATTAGATACGTATACTCGATCAATTACAATTGATTCACTACCTGAATTTTTATTATCTGACACGATTGGTTTCATTAATAACTTACACCATACACTAATTGAAGCGTTCAAAAGTACGTTAAGTGAAGTAGCTGACTCTGATTTATTAATTCATGTAATGGATGGATCAAACCCTAACTACAAGAGCCAAAGAGAAACTACTTTAAAAACACTAAAAGAGATTGGTGCAGATGATATAAAAATGATTGAAGTCTATAATAAAAGTGATTTAATGAATGAAGTAATAAGTTCACCTGATGCACTTACAATTAGCGCTTATAATGATGCTGATATCGACGAGTTACTAGCATTAATTACCCAAGAAATATTAAAAACAAAAGTTCATTCAACTTTATTCGTCCCTTATGATCAAGCAGAAGTTTTAAACATATTATTTAATAAAAGTATGACAACGATTATTGATCAAGATGAAAATGGTTATAGTCTCGAAACTTATTTATCACATAGTGAAGTGAAGAGATTTAAAAAATATAGTAAATTA
>CAYWKT010000142.1:0-2030 GCA_964458985.1 uncultured Erysipelothrix sp. | reverse complement strand
AGCTAAAAGAAATCATAGTTATACTTATGCGAATATAAACTACAGTATCTTAGCAATGATGTATGAAGAAATAAGTAATAGTAATTATGTTGACTCTATGATGGATATGATTAGTAATGAGTTTAATTTAAGTAATACTACTTTTGACTTCACTAATGTTTTATTAGGATATGGCACAAATGATAAAAGTGGTAATTGGATATGGGATCAATCTGAAAATGTAATTGCATCAGGTGGTTTATATTCTAACGTTGATGACTTACTTGATTACTTAACTATTCAAACTGATGAAACTATTGACTATATTAAACAATCCCACAGAGTAATAGGTAGTGGGACTAAAAGTTATAATATGGCTTATGGTTGGAAATATAATAAAAAGGGTAATATTTTATGGCACAATGGGGGAACGGGCTGTTTCAGTACGTTTATTGGATTTAATTTAGATACGGGTAAAAAAGTTGTAATTTTATCTAATTATCGATCATTGTACATTGATAAGTATGGTAGTGAATTACTATATGAAAAATATGGTATGCAAAAAGTCTCAAATCAAATTGATCTGAGACTTTTTTTTCAAGGGCTATTGAATAATTATTTAACTCTTTGTCCTGATATGAATCTTGGGGCAAAATAACTATTGTTAATACTTGCGATTGATACTTTGTGACCACCCATTGGTGCGTGAATCATTTGTCCACCACCGATGTATAGTCCGACATGTCCTACACCATTTCCAGTTTGACCTTTAAATATTACTAGGTCACCAGCTTGTAAATCGCCTTTAGCGACACGTGTACCCATATTTGCTTGGGCGCTTGATGAATGTGGTAGATTAACTCCACCGGCTTTAAATACGTAGTGTGTAAAGCCTGAGCAATCAAATCCAGCTGGTGTTCTTCCACCCCATACGTATGGAGCGACACCGACATGTTTACGTGCTTCCGCAATTACTGCTTGAATAGTTCCGCTACTTGCACCTGGTGCATTTGAGTACGTATATTCTTTAGTTCCAACTAAGACTATTTCATCAGTTGGCTCAACTGTAATTTCTTCACTAGTTTTTACTTTATCGTTTTCTACACCATTTACATAAGTTGTTACATACGTAAACTCTTTAGTTCCGACAACACCTTTTTGCTTAACTTTTTTAACGCCGACATAAAGTGAACTATCTTTCTCTTCAACTGTTTCGTAATCGACATCTTCTTCGTCGTATGATTCAACTTCTGAGACTACATCTAGTAAGTTAGATAAGAAGTTCTCTTCATTTAAGTCTGAGTTTAAACTTCTAACTTTTTGATTGTCGTTTGCTAACATCGAAATTGGCATAATTTGATTCTCATCATTACTACTTGTAGGTGTTAATGCTAATAGTGCTGAATCATAGTCAATAATATTTTCGACTAAGACATCTTTTTCTATTACATTAATTTCTTGTTTGAAGCGAACGTTATCTCCTACAGTTCCATCCTCATTATTCGCATATGGTTTAAGTAAGTCTTCTAAAACATATTTTGCGACAGTTGGATTAGATAAGGCGATAACTTCTTGCTCATCTACGACTAGTACCGATGATTTGTTATAAACATCGACATTATTAAGTAATTCACTACTCAATACTTCGACTTCAACTTCAAGATCTGAGAAACCTCTAACTTTATTAATTTCGATTTCTTGTTTTATATATGCATGATTTCCGTATTTATCATTTATTTGATTTAATACTTGATTAATTGCGTTATTTGCATCTAGCTCGCTATCGACATATCCCACTATGTTATTATCAACTGTAACTTCAAAGTTGAAGCCTGCACTATATACTGCGACACTTGATAATGTAAAAGCGAATGCTACGATTAAAGTAAAGATTATCTTCTTATACTTCAAATAAAATTCATTTGCTACTTCCATAATACCTCCAGCGTACAAACATCTTTGTACTTATTAATATTATATGCTCACATGAAAGTATTTTATCATTATTCTCATTTTGATTCTACTACTTATGGTATTCATTATGTGAAACT
>CAYWKT010000141.1:0-2119 GCA_964458985.1 uncultured Erysipelothrix sp. | reverse complement strand
TTAAAATATATTAAAAAAAGCTTGCATATTAATACTAAATGGTTTAAGATATAATCTCGTCTTTGACAGTTGTAAGAGAATAAAACCCTGAAGGGCACTATAAACAATGCCTTTCAGGGTTTATTTATTAAATAAAAAATGCGTACCTTTTTATTTTTTAGTGTCTTTCAAAAGTTTTTTCATTTGTTTCTCGCTAATTATTTCATAGTCAGTTCTAAAGTCAAAAGATTCATGTAAAGCATCGGTAAAATCATTTCTAGTATAAGTTGGAACATAACCTGTGTTTGGCACATGACTAAAATTCATATCTCTTAAATTGTTAATAATACTATGACTTGTAAAGTTATCATCTAATTTTTTTTCAAGATACCTATATATTGTTAAAGCTAGAAAGCATGTAGTGAAATGAGCAATTATTCTATCATCACGGCTTAGATATACAGGCCTTGCTTTAAATTCACTTTTTAAAAGTCTGAAACACTCCTCAATTTTCCATCGTCTATGATTTATTTTGAGTATCTCAAAAGTATCATTTTCTAGATTAGTACATACAGCATAAAACCCATCATACATTTCTTCCTTTTTTACTACATCTCCATTTATACTATGAAGCTGTTTATCGGCTATTTCACCATCCTTTGTAACACTATCAGATGTTATAAAACGTTTATAGTCATTTGGTCTTTTTCTGTTTATAGAAGAAGGATCTTTTTCAACTTGTTTTGCTGCACGTTCTAGCTGTTTATTTCTAATCTGCCTTTGATAATCCTTGTATTTTAACGAATAAGTAACTATAAGTTTTTGCTCTAATCCATTTTCATTTATCCAGCGTTCTTTAAAAAAGGTTTCTGACTTATATTTTTCGTAAACTTTTTCATTTTTCTCGAGATCAGTGATATTATATGACCCTTTTCTACCAGACAAATGCCAGCCACTAGGGTCTAATACCCACTCTTTTAAGTGCTTCTTTAGTTTTTTTACGGATTGTGTTGTTATAAAGGCTCTGCCTTGTTTGTTATTAAACTTACGGTTTCCTATTGATGATAACCCTGCATCTGTGCATACTACAAACTTTGCTAAATCAAAGTCTTTCAAGATTTTTTCTTCTAAGGGCTTGAGTGTTGTCTGCTCATTTGTATTACCGCTGTGAATGCTAAATGCAAGAGGAATGCCGTCTCCATCCATAAATAACCCCATTTCAACAAGTGGATTAGGTCTGTTTTCTTTACTTAAACCGTATTGCTTTAAGCCTTCTTCTTGTTCAATTTCAAAGAAGTAATTAGTGCAGTCATAATAAAGGATTTGGTCATTTCTTTTTGAAACAGATAAACTGTTTTTGTAAAGCTCGGACTGTATAAAGTCTGTTTCCTTGGCAATTATCTCTAATGCCCTATATATGTGCTGTAAATCGAAGCCTGGTTGTTCCAAGAACATCCTTGACTCTTGATAAGTGTTAAGTTTAGAAGAGGGAAAAAGAATTCTTCCATAAACTAATCTTGAAAGAATAGAGTCAAGATTAAATGTGAATTTATAGTTGTTAGAAATCTTCCTGCATATATTATGTAACCCTAGTTGATGGTAGATTTGCTGTAAAAACATATATCCACCATTGTAAGTCGTTTGAACATTCTTACTAAGAAGTTTGGACTGATTATATTTTACAATAACATCTCTAGTCTGTTCTTTTTCTTTTTGATTAAGTTCAGCGATATAGTTTTTGGCCCATACAACAGGATCCTGACCATCAAGTTTTTCTTCCAGTTCCTTTACTGTTCCCAACTTTTCAACAATTCTAGTGGTGCGTTTATTGTTTACAGTTATATCCTCAATTACGTAAAGTGATGCTGCATTTTTTGATTTTGATATTTTAAGCCTCATATAGAAAACACCTCCTAATATCTATATTATATCACATGGCGAAAAGGTACGCAATATATATTTTTGAAATTTGACAAAAAAATAAAGCCATATCAAGGCTTTCAGAGGTTTTTTCTTTATTCAACTGTCAAAGACCCGGATGTGCAATAGCCGAGTATAGTATTAAAGATATACAAGAGATAGAAAATTGGTTAAACAACTATCCACGAAAGATACTGGATGGAAGAAGTGCTTCAGAATT
>CAYWKT010000140.1:0-2136 GCA_964458985.1 uncultured Erysipelothrix sp. | reverse complement strand
TATAAAAAAGGTACGATTTAACGTACCTTTAACATTTTATAAATTATCTTCCATTAATTTGATGACTTCTTCCTGTGTCGAGCAGTTTAAAGCCCTTTCAGCAAGTTTTTGCATTTCTGCGTAATCTAAGTCACGAATTACTTTACGAGCTTCTAGGATGCTTGTAGCTGACATTGAGAATTCATCAAGACCTAGACCAAGTAAGATTGGTGATGCGATAGGATCTCCTGCCATCTCACCACACATACCTGCCCATTTTCCTTCTTTGTGTGCACCATCAATAACTAATTTGATTAAACGTAATAATGATGGGTTTAATGGTTGGTATAAGTATGAAACTTGTTCATTCATGCGGTCTGCCGCCATTGAGTATTGAACTAAGTCATTAGTTCCAATTGAGAAGAAGTCTGAAATTTTAGCAAATTGATCTGCAAGAATTGCAGCTGCAGGAATTTCAACCATCATTCCAACTTCGATATCATCACTAACTGCAACACCTTCTGCAACTAGTTTGTCATATTCTTCAACGTAGATTGCCTTAGCGTCTTTAAACTCTTGAATTGTCGCAATCATTGGGAACATAATTCTTAACTTACCAAATACTGAAGCTCTAATTAATGCTCTAAGTTGAACTCTGAAAATATCAGTACGATCTAAACATAGTCTAATTGCACGATATCCTAAGAACGGGTTCATTTCCTCTGGTAATGGTAAGTAATCTAGTTCTTTGTCTCCACCAATATCTAAAGTTCTAACGACAACTGGAGCACCATTCATTTTTTCAAGTACTACTTTGTATGCCTCAAATTGTTCTTCTTCAGTCGGAAGCGCTTTACTATCCATGTATAAGAACTCTGTACGGTAAAGACCAACACCTTCTCCACCATTTTCAAGTACTGGCTCTACGTCATCAGCATTACCAATGTTTCCGGCAATTTCAACTTGACGACCATCTTTAGTAATTGATTTTTCATTTTTTAATACTTTTAAGCTCTCACGATACTCTTCATAATCACTTGCAAGTTTGCTATATTTATCTTTAGTATCATTATCAGCATCAACTAGTACTACACCTTCGATTGCATCCATGATAATTTCTTGATCTTGTTCTAATTGCTCAAGGACACCGCTTACACCAACTATTGCAGGAATTTCTAAACTACGAGCCATAATTGCTGAGTGAGAAGTACGTCCTCCAATTTCTGTTACGAAACCTTTTGTAAAGTTACGATCTAATTGAGCTGTATCACTTGGAGTTAAGTCAAAAGCGACTATGATTACCGGTTCATCAATTAACGATAAATCCGCAATCTTAACACCTAATAAATGAGCTTTTATTCGGTATGTAACGTCTTTTACATCTGCTGCACGTTCTCTAAAGTAATCATCATCCATTGCTTCAAACATTGAAATAAATGTATTCGCAACCGTATCTAATGCATACTCCGCATTAACTGAATCTGAATTAATTTGTGCAACTACTTGATCAATTAATCCTGGGTCATTAGTAAATTCTAAGTGAGCATCAAATATAGCTAACTCATCTTCCGAAAGTTTACCAACAGCTTTCGCTTGAATATTTCTAATATCTTCGCGTGTTCTCTCTAACGCATTTTCAAATTTTATTAATTCTTCTGCACTATCTGCATTCTTTTTTTCTACTTCTAATACTGGGTGTTCTAGTCTATAAACCTTTGCTTGAGCGTACCCTGATGAAGCAGCAATTCCTTTTAACATATAATCCCTCCTACATTCCTTTTTTATAATAACACTTTTAATTTATTTCTTCAAGAAAAGTAGCGTTTTCATAGTATGCAAGAAACTTATCTAGGGCAATATGTTTTAATCGATAATATGTCGATTTTGAATAAAAGTTTTTATACCATAATTTTGGTTGAACGACGATAAAATCACAGTATAAAATTCTTTCAGAATCTGAGTCTAACTTCGATAAAATATAATCATATGGTACTTCATTATAATTACTTTCTTTTACGAAAAATGCTTCATTTTCTACTTTAACAATTTGTAGTACACGTTCACATTTATCACTTAAGGTTTTATTCATATATTCCCTCCTAATAATAAATATGCAGCAATCTCAATTTTACCTAAAAAAAACGCTAACCTTATTGG
>CAYWKT010000139.1:0-2138 GCA_964458985.1 uncultured Erysipelothrix sp. | reverse complement strand
ATTTTGGCTTAGTTGCAGAGGCACTAAAAGATCATATGACACTTGATGAAGTACTTAAATATTTTTGGGAGTGTACGAATATCGTTATTGAAAGTACTGATGGATCATTATCAAATGAGGAAGTCTTCTTTGAAGCTTTCTTTGAGCGAGTTTCTGTTGATAAAGAAGTCTTAACTCCAATATTAGAAAATTTCTATTTAAGCGAGTTTAAGCAATTAAAGTTTTTAGCGTCATCAAAACCAGAAATGATTGAAGCGATTGAAATATTAAAAAGTAAAAATTACAAGTTAGTTATTGCGACTAATCCTATCTTCCCTGAAGCTGCCGTATTAGAACGTATCCAATGGGCTGATATTAATGTGAGTGACTTTGAATATGTTACGACATTTGAAAACTCATATTACACAAAACCAAATCCAAACTATTACTCAAATATATTAGAGGTAATCAATAAGAAACCTACACAATGTTTAATGGTAGGAAATCATACTGAAGAAGATATGATTTCAAAAGAAGTTGGTTTAAGTACTTACTTAATTACTGACCACTTACTTGGAGATCCAAATGATTTAGATAATGTCGATCATAAGGGTGACTATAATAGTTTCTTAAAGTTTGTAGAAGAGCTACCAATATTAGACAAATAGTTCCAATAGATTTTTTGCTAGTGTAATGTTATTATGTTAAAGCACACTATAAGTTATCTAGTTTGGAGGTATATATGAAAAAAATTAATAAACTAATTGTTTTAATGTTCATTGCATTTTCATCTTTTATTACTGTGAATGCCGTCGTTAAACCAAATAGTGACTTTTACTTATTAGATCAAGCAAATATTTTTAGTGAAAGTCAAAAGAATGAAATTATTAATAGTAGTTATCAAATCAATGAACAAACTGGTGCTCAAATAGTTATGGTCACAGTTAAAAGTTTAGACAATATGTCGATTGAAAACTATGCATACGATTTATTCAATGAATGGCAAATAGGTAGTAAAAATGATGATAATGGATTACTAATTTTATTTGCCCCAAATGAGCGTGAGTATCGATTAATGAGCGGTCCGGGTCTTGAAGACATATACACAGCTCGCTATTTAGGTACTGTCCGCGATGATGTACTACTTCCTGGACTAAAGAGTGGAAACTATGCGGATGCCTTAATGAGTACTTATAATACACTCGTTTCAAGATTATCTGATAAGTATCCTAACTTATCAATAACTCCACTAACTGTAGTTAATTATCCAAGTGGAAATAATCAAAATAGTGTAGGCTCACTTATTTCAGAAATGATTTGGATGTTAATAGCGTTCTCAGTCTTTGGCTCATTCGCAATATTTTTAATGCCAAGAAGACGAAGAGGATACAATAGACATCGCAGTCCATACTATGGAGGCAGCTATAATCGTGGCCGGACAACTTCACGACCTCGCTCATCTTCAAGAGGTGGTGGCGGTCGATCATTTGGTGGTGGTGTCGGTGGAAAATTTTAGACAGGAGATTAATATATGAAAAAAAATAAAGGTTTAATAATTATTATCGGACTTATTATCGTTTTAGGATTATTTTCAGTAACTAAGTATAATGGCTTAGTTAACTCAGAAGAAAAAGTTGAATTATCTTATGCGAACGTTCAATCGCAACTACAAATGCGCTTTGATAAAATTAATCAATTAGTCGCAGCTGTAGATACGAGTTTATCTCATGAATCAGAAGTATTTAAAGCTGTCGCAGCACTTAGAAGTGACACACCAGGTGTTTATACTGATGCGAATGGTAATATCCAAATCGATCCAGACTTAACGATTAATGAGATGGAAGCTATCGAAAATCGTTTAACGGAAATTACGACACAGATTAATATCGCCCAAGAAGCATATCCAGATTTAAAAGCTAATCAAAATGTCACAGGTTTAATGGATGAAATTTCATCAACCGAATCACAACTTAACTTAGCTCGTCGAGATTATAATCAGGCTGTTTCAACTTATAACACATCATTAAGAAAATTCCCTAACAATATTTTTGCATCAATGTTTAACTTTGATCGTAAAGAGCCATTTAAGGCAAGTGATGACGCCCAAAATGCTCCAAATAAATTAGGTGATTAATTAAGAAAGTCTCAAAATAATGAGA
>CAYWKT010000138.1:0-2194 GCA_964458985.1 uncultured Erysipelothrix sp. | reverse complement strand
ATGCTCCACCCGCAGTTGTAACTACTGCACCTGGTTTATTGTCCCAAATACTTTGACCATAAGGTTGTGATCCAACATCGATTGCATTTTTTAATGATGCTGGAATTGTACGATTGTATTCTGGTGTAACGAATAATACTGCTTCACATTCACTTATTTCATTTCTAAATTTTGTCCAACTAACTGGTGTATTTTCATCTTCTAAATCTGGATTGTATAATTCTAGTTGACTAATATCAACGATTTTCGCCTCATAATTTTCACTAACCATTTTTGATAGCGAGATCGATAATTTTTTTGTATGCGAGTCAGCTCGTAAACTCCCAACTAATATTGCAATTTTTACTTTTGACATACTTGTCCCCCATTCTTAGTTTCGGCTATAATTCTACCATAACTTTTACAATGTGCATTTAATGTGCTTCGGATTCAAAGGTTTACTTGTTAATATGCTTGCGCGTTAATGTCATTTGTAAACTACTGTAATATGTAACAAGGAAATATATCAAGTAAATTAAGCATAAAACAAATATTGAAACGATTGATGCAGTGTAGTTAGTTGTTCTCATTCCCCCCAGTGAAAGATTTAAGTTAACTGATTTTAAACCAAAATACGAATGAATTAATCCGACAATTATAGGAAGCAAGAAGTAAATCAAATTTTGCTTAAAAATTGATCTTCTTTGTAACTTTTCGCTAACCCCTATCTTATCCAATAATAAATATCGTTCATAATTATCATTGGCTTCACTTAACAATTGAAGTGCAATGACCATTACACATACTACTAAGAAAGTTAATCCTAAATATAATCCTAAATAAGTAATTAATAAAGTAACTTCACTAAACAAATTTTCGATTTCATTTGAGTTGACACTTTCAATTCTCAATAATGATTCATTGTTTGGATCTAAAGAATTAAGGTCTTTCAATATTTGATTCGTAATTAAGTCAACATCATCATTTTCATTAAGTGATAGGTTTATCGTAGTTTCATCTATTAGTGGATATTTAGTTTGTATAGGCTGATCAAAAATTACATTGTTTAAAGTATTTTCGTTCATCACAAATATTAAATCGTTGACTTGATTATTATTTCCTAAGAGAATATTATAATCTTCTGTTGAATCTTTTATCTTATAAATTGAATCAAATAATGTAATATCATTATTAAATAGTTTAATCCTCTCTTTGTCAGTCGTATAGTAGTCTGGTGTGAAGTAAATCACTTCATTATCGTCGAGTAAAACTTTCTCTTGATTATTTTTTAATCGAATCTTATTATAATCTTCTATATTTAACAAACTAATCATTAAATCATAATCGAACAACAATGAATTAGAATAATCTATAAAATCACTCTCTTTTAAACTTTCTGTTCTAACGTTAGTGGAGATTAATTTTACTATATCTGGATTATAGTCACTTATATCTAGTTCACTTATTATTTCGCTGATATTGGTATCCTTATAATGAT
This sequence comes from uncultured Erysipelothrix sp., assembly GCA_964458985.1. Classification (GTDB taxonomy): domain Bacteria; phylum Bacillota_I; class Bacilli_A; order Erysipelotrichales; family Erysipelotrichaceae; genus JAAZDN01. The sequence goes on along the minus strand of CAYWKT010000138.1, from coordinate 717 downwards.
TTATAGTAATTGATAAATCGTATGGTGTGCTAACCTCAATAACTTCAGTAATTATCGAATTAATATTGAATGCAGTTGCGAGTGCTCCAAAACTTACTAACATAAACAAACTAACGACCGCGAGCATCTTATAGGTTGAATTAATCTTAGAACTTATTTGTCTAATAGTGAATGTATTTAAATCTTTATAATAGTACCCTTTTGCTTTTGAAACAAAAAATACCATCCAATAAGACATCGTATAAAAGAGTCCAAAGGTACAAAGACTACCGATGATTAATACAGGTAATAAAAACATAATTAAATTGAATGGTTCCATAACAAATCTATATGTTGCAAGAAGCACAGAAATTGATATTATCATTATAAGAATCATAATTAAAGGGTTTTTTATTTTTATTTCTTCATTAGATCGATGAGCTTTAAACAATTCAATGAGTTTAGTTCTTGAAATTTTTATATTACTAAAAAAAGCAACGATAACAAAAATTATTGAAAAATTAACTACAGTGAAATATATTGCGCTATTTGAAATGATAAATGTATACTCAATTTCTGCTTTCACAAGATTTGCAGCAAAAGCCGCACTACCTTGCGATAATATTATACCAAGCGATATTCCTGAAAAGAGTGATACAAGACCAACAATTAAAGTTTCATATACGACAATTTTTGAAATTTTACTTTTCTTCATGCCAAGTAAAGTATATAGAGCAA
>CAYWKT010000137.1:0-2207 GCA_964458985.1 uncultured Erysipelothrix sp. | reverse complement strand
CTTTTAATCATCGCTTAGTCAATATAAATAGATTCATGCGATTTACATATAAAAAGAAGTATAAATACTATTACATATTTCAAACAACATAATTGAGTTTGATACTTTTCATTATTATCAAACAACACATTAAAGTGCAGCTACATTGAAATTATTGTAAAAAACTGGAAGATACTTTTAATAATTATTTACACTATTAACCGTAATCGGAATGAGTGAAATAATCAATATAAAAGCTACTTTTTTAATACTTTATAGTTTCAACCTTTAGACCATTTACTAAGCATAAACCAATTAAGTGCATAATCGTTGACCAAATAGTAAATGTATGCTACCCTAAAATTAACTAAGATATCGATTTGAAATTCTTATTAAAATGATCATTATACTAGTCGAGATCATTGTACTTATAAAGCAGCATATAAAATTATTCTGAATAGAATGCGGGGGTTTCTATGAAAACAAAACGCAAACGATTTAGTTATGTTTTAATGACGGCTATTTTAACTATAACAATGTTCTTTGGTGGTTTTCACCAAAACGTAAATGCAGAAGAAGCAATAATTCCAGGTGGAAATTCATACACTAGTGACCCAGGCGCAATAGCGCTAGATTTTCAAAACAAGTCAACTAATGATCATACTGGTCTAAAAAAACTTTGGGTGCAAAACAATGTAGTTTTTGTAGCAATAAATTCAACACATAAGCTAACATCAGTTTCCTTCGATGGTATAAATGCCTTAGAACTGAAGGAACATGCAATACTCGAGAAGATAACTGTCGATGGATCAGCACCACTTGATCCTAAAGTTACTCTGAAAGGAAACACTAACGATTCAAGATGGACAATCGCAGCATTTCCATTAACTATCGTCAGTGCAACCGGAACATATGATGTAATAATTAAAGGTATTGGGGGCGGACATGATGTCATCTCAGACTTTACCGTAATTATTCCAACGATAACTGCGAGTGTAAATAAACTATGGATTAACGGTCCAAAAACACCGGTCGAGGTTGTACTTAAACATCGAGTCGAAGGTGGAGAATACGTCAAAGTAGTTAGAGATGGGATTATAAACCCAGTTACTCTTACTGCTAATAGCGAAGGAAAGGCAACGTATATTTGGGAGAATCTTCAAATTACGAATGCTATCGGACTAACGTATGATTATATAGTTCAGGAAAACGATCCAGGACAAGGATATACTGTCAACTCAGTTACTACGTACGATGCAGAGAGTCTAACTTACGTAATTAACCTAGTTAATACATACACGAGAATTGCCCACGATTTAGAAATCGAGAAAGTTTGGGATGGCGGAATACCTGTACCAATCACAATCAATCTTTATCGTAGTATCGGATTAAATGGTGAAAAAGTACTACACGATACTGTAACATTAGATGGAGTCGTAGACTCTAATAGTGGATCTAAAGAGTATGCACCATATAAATACATTTGGAAAAATATCGATCAAACGAGTGATAATGGTGATTTATACATTTACACTATTGATGAGTTAGAAGTACCAGTCAACTTTACGAAAACTATAAGTAGTGATGGTCGAACTATCACAAATAAATATACATCACCTTTAATCGATGTAATAGTCAATAAAGTTTGGATTGATGGACCAGACACTCACCCAGATATCGAACTTCAGCTATTAAGAAATGGACTACCTCACTTAGATAAAGTGACTTTAGTTAACGGAACTTTAAACTATACTTTCGAAAACTTAGCACTTACCGACCACAACGGAGTGCCATACATCTATACGGTCGATGAAGTGAATGTCCCAGAAAACTACATAAAAACTATAAGTGAAGATGGACTCACAATTACGAACACTTACGCTTCACCTAAGACTGATATTACGGGAGTTAAAGTTTGGAGCGGTGGACCAGAAGTACACCCAGATATCCAACTTCAACTATTAAGAAATGGGGTTGCACATCTTGATCCTGTTACTTTAAGTGACGGTAAACTTGCACATACATTCACTGATTTAGACGTAACTGATATCAATGGTAATGCTTATGTTTATACAGTAGATGAAGTGAACACTCCAGAAAACTACACAAAAACTATAAGTGAAGACGGACTCACAATTACGAATACTTACGTTTCACCTAAGACTGATATTACTGGAGTTAAAATTTGGAATGGTGGCTTAGATACGCGCCCAGATATCCAACTTCAA
>CAYWKT010000136.1:0-2261 GCA_964458985.1 uncultured Erysipelothrix sp. | reverse complement strand
TTTTAATAAAAAATTATTAGCATACAAAATTAGAAAACCAAAAATTACCGTAACAAAAATTGAAATAACTTTCATAACCATTTGCAAAGTACCAAATGCAAATACTGTCGAAGAATCAGAAACAATTATTGATTGTTGGGCATCAAAAGAGTTGAATAAGTAAAATAGGGAAACTGAAACAGTTAACGTAATAAAGTATACGAAGAAATCTTTGTAGCTTTTCTTAACGTTTTTTAATGCTAGTTTAATATACATCGCTAACATCCCCACCTAATAATGTCATAACATTAATTATTTGATCAAAAAACTCTTTACGACTTTGACTTCCTTTTCTTAACTCATTAAATATTTTTCCATCTTTAATAAATAAGATACGTTCACAATAGCTTGCACTAAATGCATCATGCGTAACCATTAAGATTGTCGCATTAAGTTCCTTATTAATTAATTGAAGATTCTCTAGTAATAAGCGACTACTTCTTGAATCAAGTGATCCAGTCGGCTCATCCGCTAAAACTAGTTTTGGATTATTAATTAGAGCTCTAGCTGCGGATACTCGTTGTTGTTCACCACCTGATAGTTGATATGGAAATTTCTTCAATACTTTTTCGATATTTAAAACTTTAGATAAATGTTCAACACGTTCTTTTATTTCACTATATTTAACTTGTGCAATACTAAGTGGTAAAGCAATATTTTCTGAAGCCGTTAGTGTATCTAGTAAGTTGTAGTCTTGAAAGATAAAACCTAACTCTTCCCCTCTAAATTTTTGTAACTCCTTTGCACTTAACTTTGCGACATTTTTATCTCCGATTATTATGTCTCCACTCGTCGTATTATCGATCGTTGCGATCGTATTTAAAAGTGTCGTCTTACCTGATCCACTTGGACCCATTATTCCGACAAACTCATTTTCGATTACAGAAAAACTAACGCCGTTTAATGCTTTTGTAACGTTATTTCCTTTTCCATAGTATTTAACAATATCATTTACTTCTACGATTTTTTTCATATTATTCACGTCCTTCTTAAATATAATACAAAAAGTCATTATTACATAACATAACTTAACCTTACAGTAATGTTAGTTTTTAAAATATGTACTAGATTTCGGAATCGTTAATGTGAAATTAGTTTTATCATCGACATAAGCATCGACACCTATATTTAATGCTTTAGATAACTCATAAACTAAGTATAAGCCCATTCCTGTCGCTTGGTTGTATATTCGCCCACTTTTTCCGGTATAACCTTGTTCAAATATTCTTACTAAGTCTTGATCACTAATACCAATTCCATTGTCACTAATTATTAGTTTAATATTACTATTTGACTCAACTACATTAATATCGATCTCACCGTGTTTAATAGAATATTGAACACTATTAATTAATATTTGCTTAATAATAAATTCTAACCACTTACTATCACTATAGACGTATACTTCATTAATATTTACGTTAATATTTATATCTCTTTCAATAAAATTTGATTTTAACTGCTTGATTACGTTTATGACAGATTTATTTAAATCGGTCTTTTCAATAATATAATCTTTCTCAACGTTACTACTTCTTGCATAGTATAAAGCTTGGTCGACAAAGTAATTGACACGTTCTACTTCATGCATACTATCTTTATTACTTGAGTTTTCTGCCATTAATTTTAATGCCGCTAGTGGCGTTTTGATTTCATGGACCCACAACTCGATATAGTTTTGATATTTTTCCTGTGATAATCGATATTGGTTAACTTTCGTGTTCATTGAAATATTTCCTTGACGAATGAGCTCTTGCATCACTTTCGCATCAAGAAAATCCTTCTCTTCGACCATATCAAAAATTAAATATTTCTCATCAAGTAAGTTTAATGTATCAAAAATTTCATTGTAGAATCTATATCTTCTAAGATATTCAATTACAAAGATAATTGCGACAATCGTAAATATACATAAAACTATGATGAAAATTATAGAGTTTGAAATGTCTAACCAGTATAAAAACACTACTAAAAGTAGTGTTATAAGTAGAGTTGTAAAGATAGCATAAAATTTATCGATTAAAAAGTCTTTAGTTTTCATGAATAATATATCCCATACCACGTTTGGTTTCTATTAAATCATATATCTCTAATTGTTCTAGTTTAGAACGTAGGCGGTTTACATTAACGGTAAGTGTATTTTCATCAATAAAACTATCTTTACCCCATAAATGATCCATCAACATATCGCGGCTGACGATCGTATTTTTATTTTTAATTAA
>CAYWKT010000135.1:0-2280 GCA_964458985.1 uncultured Erysipelothrix sp. | reverse complement strand
TGAAAGTAAGACCATCAGTAAAACCGATGTGTGATAAATGCCGAGTCATTAGACGAAAAGGTCGTGTAATGGTTATTTGTGAGAACCCTAAACATAAGCAAAGACAAGGAAACTAGGAGGAAATAAATGGCAAGAATTGCAGGAATAGATATTCCTCGTAACAAACGAGTAGTAATATCATTAACATATATTTATGGAATTGGAAATAATACATCAGAAAAAATCTTAACAGATTTAGGAATTGATTTCGATACTAAAGTTTCAGATCTAAGCGAAGATCAGGTTAACGCAATTAGAGAAGTTATCGACTCAATCCCTGTTGAAGGGGATTTAAGAAGAGAAGAAGCATTAAACATCAAACGTTTAATGGAAATTGGTTCTAGACGTGGAATTCGTCACCGTCGTAAATTACCGGTAAGAGGACAAAGAACTAAAACTAACGCTAGAACTCGTAAGGGACCTAAGAAGTTAGTAACAGGAAAAGCTAAAAAATAACGGTAGGAGGTAAATACAATGTCAAAAAATAGAAAAAATGTTACACGTAGACGTCGTGTAAAACGTAATGTAGTTAATGGAATTGCACACATTCATTCAACGTTCAATAACACTATCGTTACTATAACTGACGAAAGTGGAAACGCAATTGCATGGTCAAGTGCTGGTGCTCTAGGATTTAAAGGTTCTAGAAAATCAACTCCATTCGCAGCACAATTAACAGGTGAAGCGGCAGGACAAGCAGCAGTTGATCAAGGAATGAAAAACATTTCAGTTAACGTTAAGGGACCAGGTCCTGGACGTGAATCAGCGCTAAGAGCACTACAAACTGCAGGATTAGAAATTTCTGCTATTCACGATAAAACACCAGTACCACACAATGGTTGCCGTCCACCAAAACGACCACGTGGTTAGAAAATAAAGGGAGGTTATTACAATGGAAAAATTTGAGTTTGCAGATTTTAAAATTGATGAACTTGTTGAGGACAATAATTATGGCAAGTTTATTATCGAACCTCTTGAACGAGGATTTGGAACTACTCTTGGAAATGCATTAAGAAGAGTACTATTATCTTCACTACCAGGTGGAGCTGTTTATTCGATGAAGATCGAAGGATCATTCCACGAATATCAAGCAATCACAGGAATTAAAGAAGATATTACAACAATTGCTCTAAATCTAAAAGATTTAATCTTAAAGGTTGACGGAGATGAAGAATACAGCCTAAGAATTAACCAACAAGGTGGCGGTAAAGTTACTGCTGCTGACATTCAATGCCCAACAGGTGTTGAAGTCTTAAATCCAGAATTAGTTATTGCAACACTTGAAGATGATGCAAAACTAGATATGGAGTTAATGGTTAAAAATGGCCGTGGATATGTTTCAGCTGACGAAAATAAAATTATTTTCCAAGGTTCTACTCAAGGAATTGGAACAATCTACACAGATTCAATTTATACTCCAGTAGAGAGAGTTTCATATCACGTTGATCCAACTCGCGTTGGACAAAATGCTAAATATGATCGTTTAACGATTGAAGTATTTACTAACGGTTCAATTACTCCACAAGAATCAATCGCAATTGCGTCAAAAATTCTTGTAGATCACTTTAGTCTGTTATTAGAAGTCGATAAGATTACTGAAAACATGGACTCAGTAATAGCAGAGCCTGAAAAGGAAGAAGTAAACAAACTTTCATTAATGATGTTAGAAGATTTAGACTTATCAGTCAGATCATATAACTGTCTAAAAAGAGCAAGTATTCAGACTGTTGAAGAATTAGTAAACAAATCTGAAGAAGAACTTATGAAAGTACGTAACTTAGGTAAAAAATCATTCAAAGAAGTTAAAGACAAAGTCGAAGAACTTGGATTAAGTTTCAGACAAGCAGATTAGTGAAGGAGGATAAGTAAGATGTCACATAGAAAATTAGGTAGAAAAACAGACCATCGTAATCTAATGCTAAGAAATATGGCTACTGATGTTATTGTTCACGGACAAATTACAACTACAGAAACAAGAGCTAAAGAAGTTAGCAAGATGGTAGAAAAATTAATCACATTCGCAAAAAAAGGTGATTTACACGCTCGTAGAGAAGCAGCTAAAGTTGTTATGAACGTTAAAGTTAACGGTACAGAACAAACAGCTCTACAAAAACTATTTGATGAAGTTGGACCAGCATACGCAGAGCGTGATGGTGGATACACAAGAATCATCAAAACATCAAGCAGAAGAGGCGACAACGCACCTAAAGCTATTATTGAATTAATCTAATAATTTAATAA
>CAYWKT010000134.1:0-2291 GCA_964458985.1 uncultured Erysipelothrix sp. | reverse complement strand
TAATAAAAGAAAGGCCACTGATCAATTTGATTAGTGGCTTTTACTATATTTAATAATTATTTTTTCCATACAATGATTGAACTAATGCCGATATTGCAGCGAAGAACAAAGCTGCGACAGGCCAAATAATCCAAGTTGATCCCCATGCATTAGTTATAAAACTAGATGCTAAGTACACTGCAGTAATGATTAGCCAATATGGACCGGCAATCGCTTCAATAATTTTTACACTATGTTTACGTGATTTAGTATATTCATACTCTTGCATTAGTTTATTATATCCTTCGATTTGAGTAGCATTGTAAATAATTAGGCATACTCCAAAACCGACTAAACTCAGTAAGATAATCATTCCAATCGCATCACTACCAACGAAGGCTTCATCAAACATAAATAACGGAATGATTGAGACAATACATAATAAGACACCAATTCCAATATTGACGTATAACCTTTGGATATTTTCATCACGCTTCTTACTAATTACTCCACTAACTCCATACATTAAATTAACTTCTTCTTTTTCTAAATATTTGTACTTATCAAATAGTGGTGAACTAGAAATTAAGATTAAAACTCCTACCGCCACTATTAACAATAATAGTGACATTGAGATGCCATACCCTATTTTTTCACTCACTAAATTATTTTCTACTAAGTAGTAAGCTATGAAGATTGTGATTGGACTAAAAATAAACAAAGTAACCGCAGTCGCAATTCTTTTTGCGATTAAAGTATTATCACTTAAAAACGTATTCGCATCTTCTAAACTAATAGTTCTAACATCATTATCTTCGATTATTGAGTTATCATCGATTGCAACGATATCTTCCTTTAATAGAAAATCTGTACTAACATTAAACACTTCACTCAATTTTATTATTTTGTCCATTTCAGGAATTGAGAGTGCACCTTCCCACTTAGATATTGACTGTCTTGAAACATTTAATTCACTCGCAAGATCCTCTTGGGAGTATCCAGCTTTCTTTCTTAAATATATTATTTTATCGGCTAGTATCATACAAGCACCTCCTGTGTATAAATCATAGCTTTTTAGCTAGTTACACTCTATACATTGAACTTTTAAAAAGCGCAACCGACGGTTGCACTCTTATTATATATCGATATTATGAACTTTTCTAACTTCTTTTTTCAGTAATTTTCCTTGATAGATATTTAGACCACGTAAAAGACCAACATCTTCTAAGGCACGATCTAATCCAAGATTTGCGATTTGAAGACCATACTTCATTGTCGCACTATTTAAGGCCTTAGATGCGGTCTTAGGGACAGCACCAGCCATATTTGATACACAGTAATGAATTATATCATCAATGATATAAATGGGCTCACTATGTGTTGTAGGACGACTTGTCTCAAGTGTTCCACCTTGATCAATCGCAACATCGACGATTACAGTTCCAGGTTCCATTAACTTTAAGTACTCTCGTTTTATTAACTGCGTCGTACGTGCCCCTGGAATTAGAACACATGATACTACGATGTCTGCATCACTAATCGCTGAAATAATATTATCCGCCGTACTTATTAGAACTTCTATATTTGGAAACTCTAAAGTTAGTGCTGACAGTTCACTATCATCTTTAACTAACGCAGTAACGTGAGCATTTAAACCTAGTGCTTCAGTAATAGCAGCTTTACCTACGTTACCAGCTCCAACGACGACAACTTTTCCAGAGTCGACCGTTGAAGTACCAGATAGAAGAACACCTTTTCCTCCAAAGTGATGTTCTAAATACTTATTACCTTCTAAGATCGCAAGCTTACCGGCGATTTCACTCATTGGCTTTAATAAGACAAGATTACCATTTTCATCTTCAACTGTCTCATACGCTAAAGCACTACTTCCACTATGCATTAAAGCTAAAGTTAAACCTTTGTTTGCAGCTAAGTGAAAATAAGTAAAAATAATTTGATCTTCACGCATTAATGGATATTCACATTCCATTGGCTCCTTAACCTTAATCATCATCTCAACTTGGTCCCAAACTTCTTTAGCAGTAGCTACGACCGTCGCACCTGCCTCAATATACTCTGCATCTAAAAAGCCACTGGCTAAGCCTAAGCCACTTTCAACTATTACTTCATGATTATTATCGACATAAATTTTTACAAATTCCGGTATTAAACCGACACGATTTTCAGAATCTTTTAATTCTATTACACTTCCTATTATCATATAATCCTCCGAACTATTTAGTACATTATACTACACTCAATAGTAACTTTTACTATTTTTCTAACTTTTGCTATATAACACTTTTACTAAC
>CAYWKT010000133.1:0-2294 GCA_964458985.1 uncultured Erysipelothrix sp. | reverse complement strand
AAAAACCAAGTATTTACACTTTAACTTGGTTATCCTTTTATTCTATATTAACTTAATCTTTCTTCATAACTTTAATATTTCTGATTAATGACCACTCAATTGGGCGATCATTTATATAGAGGTATTCATAATCTGCGAAGCCATGAAATAGACCTTCAATGTTGTCGATATAATGATTAAACTCATCTTTTTGATTTAGCTGAATTGAAACTCTTAATGATTTAGTAAAGGCTACTTGCAGTACTTCATCAATTTCTTCACGACTCATTTGATTTAGTTCGATACTTACTCGATTCTCACGGGCCTTATTATCTTCAATTACTTTGTTTAGCTCATCAATTCTAAACGTTGTCCCCCATTTAAGTCCAAATGGTCGATCATGATAATCATTGTAGTCTTCAAAGACTTTCTCAGTCCTTTTTCTCTGTGTCTTTGTTTTCAAGTCCAATCATCCCTCCCGCATGGCCACCTACTAACTTACTACGTTCTAATGCTCTTGCCCCATCAAGTTTACTACTTAAATAAATCATTTTTGAAAATCCAAATTTATCCCGAATCTCATCGACAACCTTATCAATATCTTCATTTTTCTCTAATACTTCGACATTATCAAAAAAACTAAGTTGTTGATTGGAGTTAGAACTAATGTTACTTAATGAAACTCCTATATTTCTAACTGGCTCATTTAGATAGTGAATGCGAAATAAATCAATTAAGTTATTTGCAATAATTTTAGTATTGTTCGTATTTGGTATTTTTATATTTTTTGAAAAACCACTTTTGCCATCCTCATCAATATAAGATAGTGAATAGCCTATCCATAGTGACAACGTTTGTGTATATAGATTATCACGACGAAGTTTAGTTGCGACTTGATCGGCAATTTCACGAATTATAATTTCAATCTCAGCCTGAGACGTATAATCACGTGGTAATACTTGTGAGTTTCCGATTGATCTTGCTTTAGGTGTATACTCTTCACCTAAAAATGTCCGATCAATTCCCCAACTGTGCGCAAATAATTGGGCACCCATTACTCCCATCTTATCCTTAAGTTCATAGTAATTAAAATGAGCTAAGTCATAAACTGATTTAATCCCAAGTTTATTTAAGCGTTTTTCGGTACGACTTCCAATTCCCCAAAAATCTGTTAAGTTAGGAATACTCCAAAGTTTACGCTCGACATCTTCATAGCGCCACTCAGCCTTCATATCTTTATTATATTTTGACTCATTATCTAAGGCAAGTTTTGCAAGAAGTGGATTATCACCGATACCGACTGTCGTATAAATACCAGTCTCATTAAAGACTTTAGTTTGAATGAGACGCGCAATTTCATAAGGCGAGTTGACATTGAAATAAGTTAAAGAGTTCGTCACATCTAAAAATGTTTCATCAACTGAATATACCGCAATATCATCATCACTGACAAATGTTCGATAAATATTATTAATTTGCTTATTAATCGCCATGTATAAGTTCATTCTAGGGGCGACAATTATTAAATCATCAGGATATGGATATGGAAGATCACGGGCACGACTAACATTAGAAATATTATAAGCCTTCTTTGCCTCTGGCGTTGATGCAAGTATTAAGCCACTCCCCCTTTCTTTCTTACTATCACTAGGATAACTCATAACGACTAGTTTTACTTTTAGGGGATTATAGCCAAGTGAAACTGCTTCACACGATGCATAAAAACTCTTACAATCAATACACAAAATATCGCGTGATGGCTCTTTTGAATAATCAAATCTTAAGTTTTTATTCATAGCGAATCCCCCTTTCTCAGTATTTAATTATACCATTACAAATTATAAAAAACACCAAACTTTGTTTGATGTTCAATGTATTACTAATTTAAAATATTAATTTTTATAATCTCAACTACATCATCTAACTTATCATGATGGATATAGTGAGAAGACTCACCAATATTGTAAATTTCTAAATTTGAATAACGATTACTTAATAATGGTATTGATTTTTTACATAGTTCAAATGTTTTAGTTGATACAATAATCTTTACTACAGTTTCATACGTAATATCAGTAGTCTTTAATCTTTTAATAAATGAGTTCATATACTTAAGTTCATTAAATACGTTTTTATTGTATAAAGATGTTTTAGTTCGATTAAGTGTATCACTTACTAACTGATCATCTAAACCTTCAAGGCGAAGCATTACTTTAAGCTTATCATCTGAAAAGTTATTTATAAGTTTACTATATCTTAGAAATCTAAACACATTTGCCGGAACATAATTAAATTTATATACGATAGATGATAAT
>CAYWKT010000132.1:0-2296 GCA_964458985.1 uncultured Erysipelothrix sp. | reverse complement strand
TATAATTTATATCCATTATTAATTTGGGCAAGTAGGTCATTAAAATCTTCAATAAATAGATCCGCTACCGCATTAATTTCTTCATGATCACTTTCATAAAATGGCTCACGTAATGCGATTGTCTTAAATCCTGCATCTTTTGCCGTCTTGACTGCATATAGTGCATCTTCGAAAACTATTGTATTCGAAATATCTGCACCTAAACGCTCACTTGCATCTAAATATATGTCAGGAAAATCTTTTGTCTTTCCAACACGACCTTCTGTAGTAATAAACTCTAAACGATCGATTAAATTAAATCGTCTAAATACATCTTCTGCTCCATGTAGTCTTGTCGCAGTTGCGATTGCATACTTAATATCTTTTGAGTCTAAGTAATCAAGAAACTCGACAAAGCCTGGCATTAATTCATATGAATTACGGTAATTTCCATAATGGGTTTCAGTGTATCCATCACGAATTGCCTTCTCACAAAAATCAGTCCCATATGCTTCATTTATATGCTTTGCACTTATTGACCAGCCTAAATCTTTTAACTGTTCAGCCTTATCACACTTATGATCTAAATTTAATTGCTCAAGTAATTCTAGGACATTCTCACATCCTTTACCCATTGAATCTAGGGCTGTACCATCCATATCAAATATTACCGCTTTAATTTTATTGTCCAACTCGTTCAACCTCTTCTATTATTTTTTGCATATTTTCTCTACTTACACCAATATAACTATGATCAATAACATCCGCATTATCAATCTGATTATACGTCGATTTATCTAATATATTTGTCTTACCAGTAAAGTGTACATTTTTAATATTACTATTACTTAAAATATCATAAACATTTTGATCAGTTATCCCGCCACCAATTAGTATCATAATTTGATCACCATATGTAGCTTCTAACTTTTTTAATGTTTCAATATTTTCAATAATTGGCTTTATTCCACCACCAGTTAAAATTGTATCAATTCCAAGGTCAATTAAAATTTTAACAGCATCTTCTATATTTGGGCAAAAATCAATTGCCTTATGAAATATTTTCTTTTTATTCCCAATAACTTTAACCATTTGCTTAGTGCGTTTAATATTTATCGTACCATCGTCATTGATAAATCCAAATACGATTCCATCTGCACCATTATCAATTAAGTTTTTCGCATCAATAAGCATTGCTTCGAATTCTGCTTCGATATAGTTAAATCCTTGAGGACGTGCTCTTACCATTGTATATATTGGAATGTTTGTAATTTCTTTTGCTTTGATTAATGATCCAACTGATGGAGTCATTCCTCCATTTTCAAGTGATGAATTAAGTTCAATTGAATCAAAGCCTAAAGCATTTGCGATAATGACATCGCCAACACTTCCACAACATGCTTCCATTTTAATTTTACCCATTTATCCTCCTTGAAATATTAACCTAGTGCTACGTCTAAAACCATCATAACTGTAAATCCAATTAAACAGCCAATTGTCGCAATATCACTACGCATATTATCATTACCTTGATGTGCTTCAGGTATTAGCTCTTCTACTACGACATAGATCATTGCCCCTGCCGCAAACGCTAGTGCAAATGGTAATATCTGTTGCATATGAACGACCGCGTATGCCCCTAAAACACCGGCAAATGGCTCAACAATTCCTGATGCTTGTCCGTATAGGAATGACTTAAATCGACTCATACCTTCACGTCTTAGTGGTATTGAAACTGCCGCACCTTCTGGAAAGTTTTGAAGCCCAATTCCTAACGCTAGTGCTATTGCACCGGCCATTGTCGCACTTGGAAGTCCAAGCGCTGCAGCCCCAAAGGCAACACCTACAGCTAATCCTTCCGGAATATTATGTAGTGTAATTGCAAGAACGAGTAAAACTGATCGCTCCCAACTCGTTTTAATTCCTTCCGCATCTTTTGTTTTTTGTCCCATATGTAGATGGGGTAATAATTTGTCGGCAATGAATAAAAATAAACCACCACTTAAAAATCCGACCGCAGCCATTAACACTGCATTTTGACCAACTTCCTCAGCCATCTCTATTGCCGGAGCTAATAGTGACCAGAAACTTGCCGCAATCATAACTCCTGCCGCAAAACCAAGCATTGCATTTAATACTTTCTTATTAATTGTTTTAAAGAAAAAGACAGTCGCCGCTCCTATCGCTGTGACTCCCCAAGTAAATAGTGTCGCAAGCAGTGCTTGTATGACTGCCGATTGTTGTAAAAACCATTCCATAACTTCACCTCTCTAGTAATTGTAACACATTAGTGAAATCATATAAAACATAACTAATT
>CAYWKT010000131.1:0-2310 GCA_964458985.1 uncultured Erysipelothrix sp. | reverse complement strand
TATAATAGTTCAAATGAAAAAAGAAGAAGGAGAAAAATTATGTCAAACATGAACGGTAAAGTCTTACAAGAAGGTTATACATTTGATGATGTATTATTAGTTCCAGCTTATTCAACGGTTGTACCTGCTGAGGTTAAATTAGGTACTCGTTTAACTGATAAAATACATTTGAATATTCCTGTTACTAGTGCTGCAATGGATACAGTTACAGAAGAGGAAATGGCTCAGACTTTAGCTTTATTAGGTGGTCTTGGTTTCATTCATAAAAATATGAGTATTGAAGAACAAGCAGGTATGGTTAAGTTTGTTAAGGATACTGTTATTTCTGATGAATTTGAGGATGCTGCTGTGGATGCAGATAATCGTTTATTAGTTGGTGCTGCAGTTGGTGTTGCGGATAATACTATGGACCGTGTTGCGGCTTTAGTTAATGCTGGTGTTGATATTATTACTGTTGATAGTGCACATGGTCACTCTCTAGGAGTATTAAATTATATTAAGGAAATTCGTAAGCAATATCCAGAGTTAGATATTGTAGGCGGTAACGTAGTTACTGCTCAAGCTGCAATTGATTTAATCTATGCAGGAGCTAATGTTATTAAGGTTGGAGTCGGTCCAGGATCAATTTGTACTACAAGAGTTGTAGCTGGTGTTGGAGTTCCACAATTAACTGCAGTAAATGATGTGTTTCAAGTTGCTAAAACGTATAAAATTGGTATAATTGCTGATGGAGGAATTTCACTTTCAGGTGATATCGTCAAGGCTCTTGCAGCTGGTGGAGATGTTGTCATGCTAGGTGGTCTATTAGCAGGTACTAAAGAGACACCAGGTGAGATTATTGAGTTTGATGGTAAGCAAGTTAAGACATATGTCGGTATGGGCTCGCTAAGCGCAATGAAGCGTGGTTCAAGCGATAGATACTTCCAAGGGGGAGAGAAGGAACTTAAGAAATTAGTTCCTGAAGGAATTGAAGCAACTGTTCCATATAAAGGTGAGATGAAAGAAGTTATACACCAAATGATGGGTGGATTACGCTCAGGTATGGGATATGTTGGCTGTGAGACAATCGAACAGTTAAAGAGTGATGCACGATTCGTTAAAATCTCAAATGCGGGATTAAGAGAGTCACATCCTCATGACGTAGAAAATATAAAAGAGGCACCGAATTATGTTAAGTAAAGTTTTAATCGCAGGATTTGATAATGACGACAGTATCGACATTATTAGATTATTTAGAGATCATAACGTATATGCAGAAATATACTATGAACAAGAAAATAACGATAGTATCACAGGTATTTTCGCAAATAAAGATAAACAAGAAGAAGTTGTAAACTGGGATCATCCAATTGTTATTGATTCAATTGAAAATATTAATAATGATACAGTAGTAAACTTCATCAAAGATAATAATATTAGTCAAGATTGGACTATGGAAAATTATCTTGAGTATATTAAACCAGTATTAAAAGAACAAGTTGGAGATGACAATGTCCTACTTGCACTTTCTGGTGGAGTTGACTCATCTGTCGTCGCAACTTTATTAAGAGAAATCATTGGTGATCAACTTAAATGTATGTACGTTGATCATGGTTTAATGCGTAAATATGAAACTGAAGAAATAGAAAAAGAGTTCATTGGAAGACAAAAAATGAACTTAAAAATTATTGACGCTTCAAACGAGTTTTTAGGACTTTTAGAAGGTGTTGAAGATCCAGAAGAAAAACGTAAAATCATTGGACATGAGTTTATTGAAACTTTCATTAGAAATATTGAAGAAGGCGATACATTCAAATATCTAGCACAAGGAACTATTTATCCTGACGTAGTAGAATCAATGAAACGTGATGGACAATTCACAAAGTCGCACCATAACGTCGGTGGACTTCCAGAGAAACTAGGTTTCGAACTACTAGAACCGATGGCAGTATTATTTAAGAATGAAGTAAGAGAGCTTGGATTCCTACTGGGTCTTCCAGAATCAGTCGTACTAAGACAACCATTCCCAGGACCAGGAATTGCAGTAAGAATCATTGGAGATATTACTAGAGATAAAATTAAAATTGTCCAAGATACAGATTATATCTTAAGAGAAGAAGTAAAAAATGCAGGATTAGAACAAGAAATCTGGCAATACTTCACAGTCTTAACGAATATCCAATCTGTCGGAGTAACAGATGGACAAAGATCATATGATTATACAGTAGGTATTAGAGCAGTAAACACAATTGATGCAGTAACTGCGCAATCATATAGATTCCCATATGAAGTATTAGAAAAAATATCAGCTAGAATTACATCTGAAGTTAA
>CAYWKT010000130.1:0-2313 GCA_964458985.1 uncultured Erysipelothrix sp. | reverse complement strand
ACTAAGAAGTCTGATGATCTATCTTTTTCACATTGACATAAGAATCTAATTGCATGCGTGAAGAATAATGGACGATCAAAATCTGAAAATTCAAACTCTCTACTCATTTGAAATAAGTTGTAAACTAAGTTTGCAGCGTCAGGATTTCCCATTCCGATATCTTCTACTGAAATTGTAATTAAACGATCCCACATTTTTTCTCTAATTCTGGAGATGAAATATATAATTCATATGCAAATCTAGTTGCATCTTCTTCTTTTGCTCTTCTTATACTCTTTTGTAATGCTGAAATTATCTCATCAGCTGGATAGCCGTTTCTTGTAGTTATTTTTGAATACTGGTCATACATTTGTGATCTCATATTTTTCCTTCTCTTTCTCTTCTATTTCTCAAATATTACTTCTTTTGAATCTTCATCAAGCTTAGCAATTTCTGCTTGAATGTATATGTCATAGCCTTGTTCAGTTAGTTTTCGATAGCCATCTTGAAAGTTTTTAGAAATACATATTCCTGTCGATACAAGTTCTGCGTTTACTTTCTTAAATAGTCTATCTACGTTTAATACTACCGATCCTTGCGCTAGAAAATCGTCTAATAAAACTAGCTTTTTATTTTCGATGAATTCTTTTTTAACTGTTAAATAGTAATCATGATCTTTTGTGAATGAATATGATTCTTGTTGTACAAAGATTGCACCATCCATAAACTTATCTTGTTTTTTGATTATTACTAATGGTTTGTTTGCATATAGTGCTGCGAAAACTGAAGGTGCGATACCTGAAGTTTCGACTGTTACAAATGCATCAAAATCATAATCTTTATAATACTCAGCAAAATCCTTACCTAATTGTTCCATTAATTTTGGATCTACTTGAGCGTTTAGAAATGTTGAAACATCTAAAATTACTTTGCTTCTAACTTTTCCCTTTTTAACAATCATTTCTTCTAACAGTTTCATAAAAATCTCCTTCTAAATCGTAAATAAATAAGCAATTGAAATTAATGTAATGATGTTCATCGTTTTAGATATTTCACTAAATCTTCCGGCAAAGATCATACATAATTCCCATGAAATAAATCCTAGAACTAAACCTAGTGAGATTGATCCAGTTAATGGCATCATTACAATAATTAAGAATGATGGAATAACTGTTTCAAATCCTTTATGCCATTCGATAGTCGTAATATTTTGCATCATGAAGATACCAATTACAACCATAGCTGGCGTAGTTACAGCCGCTGTTACAAGTGATAACAGTGGGTAAATAAAGACTGATAGTAAGAATAGTATTCCTACTACGACTGACATTAATCCAGTTCTTGCTCCGGCAATAATACCAGATACTGATTCAATGTATGTTGATAAGTTTGAAGTACCAAAGATTGATCCTACAAATGTTCCAATCGCATCTGCTGCATAAATCTTATGATTCTCCTCAAATTTTTCTCTAGATAAATCCGGAATTTGTGATGCTGCAGCTGATAAAGTTGTAGCTGTTCCAAAGAAATCTAAGAATAAGAATGTTAGGGCAACGATGATTCCTTTAACGTTTAAAATTTCTGGCAAATGTTTAATACTTACACCAAACGTTGTATTCATCATTGAATTAAATGGTTCTACTGGTATTGCCACTGGACTTCCTGCTGGAAGTTGTGGTAAAGATTCAATTACTTCAGGCGCAAATGCAAACCAACCAATATCAGCACCAAAACGAAGAAATAGTCCGACAAGTGCTGCTCCTACCATTCCGAAGAACACTGCATATTGATTATTTCTAACTAAGAAGAATGATGCGACAATGATTCCTGCAAAGGCAATAATTACGTTTGGATTCGCAAACCCACCGAATTTAATATACTGACCGGCATCGGGAACGATAATTCCTGAATTCTTGAATGATATAAATGCTATGAATATTCCAAGTCCAACTGTACCTGCTTGTTTGATTGAATGTGGAATTTCTTTAATAATACTCTGTCTCACATTTGAGAAAGATAATATAATAAATAGTATTGATGAAACTAGAACACTAGATAATGCCGCTTGCCATGATAAGCCCATTTGCATAACAACTGAGAATGCGAAGTATGCATTCATTGACATACAAGGTGCAAGACCTAATGGAAACTTTGCATAAAGTCCCATAATAAGAACTGCCACTGCAGTTGATATTATCGTCGCCATAAATACAGCGTCTTCAGGCATTCCTGTTTGTCCTAGAATAATTGGATTAACAAATATTACATAAGACATTGACAAGAATGCTGTTAGCCCCCCAGTCATTTCACGTTTAATTGTTGATCCTGACTGCT
>CAYWKT010000129.1:0-2336 GCA_964458985.1 uncultured Erysipelothrix sp. | reverse complement strand
TTTAGAATATATTTCATCAAGAACTTTAATTAATAATAAATACCTCTTAAGTGTTTGAGGATATAGAAAAAGGAGATGCAAATATATCTCCTTCAACATAGTCGGATTGTCCATCCTTAAATTTACTACTTTAAACTAATTTTTATTTTTTGAATGTTACTCTTAATATCAGAGTTATTATATATTGCAGATCCCAAAACAAATCTATTCACTCCAAGTTTGTTTAATTTACCACAATTATTTTCTTTAACTCCACCATCAGTTTGTATATATACATCCAATTTGTTTTCAGTGATAAAATCTTTTATCATTGAAACTTTTCGAAAACCAATGTCGGATAATTCATTACCACCAAAACCCTCTTCGGATGTTAACAGCAAAACATAATCTACTAGATCAATAATATTCTCTATATAAGATACTGGGGTATCTAATTTTAAAGCAATACCAGGTGATATACCTGAGTCTCTGATTTTTCGTAAAATCTTTCTGGTGTATACAGTAGATTCTGGATGAATAGAAATACTATCCGGTTTCTCCTTAATGTACTGATCTATGTAGTGTTCTGGTTTATCAATCATCAGATGTACATCTAAGGGAAGGCTTGTATATTGCCTTAGTGAACTTATCACTTGTGGTCCCCACGTTATACCTTCAACAAATTTTCCATCCATTATATCAATATGTATGTAATCAGCACCAGCTACTTCTGCTCGATATGCGTCTTCTCCTAGATTTGCAAAATCAGCACTTAAGATTGATGCCCCTATTCTTTTATTCGGCATCTTGCTTTTCTAAATAAGATTTTAATTTAAACATTCCTAAAATAGTTACAGCAAATCCTACCAGTAAGACAATAGGACCAAATCTACCAATTTGAGCTGCAATAAATGCAAATTGATTACCATTCCAAAGAGAACTTACTTCTCCGGAAATATCCAATGAACCTTGAGCTAACTGAGTTACATACGGTGTAGCCCATGTTGCTATATATAGAGTCACAATCATGTTCAAAATACCACCAATTAATGTTTTTAAAATATTTCCTTTATAGACTATTGTAGCCATACATATAAAGAATGCTGCAAATGCTAAGTCCGCTAGTGGTAATACACGGTTACCAGGTAAAATCACCGCTAATACTAAAGTAATTGGAATTAATAAAGTACCGACCATTTGTGTTACTGGGTGACCTAATGTGATTGCTGAGTCAAGACCAATAAATACTTCTCTACCATTAAATTTCTTATTAAAAAATTCTTTTGCTGCTTCTGATATTGGAATAAGACCTTCAACAATAATTTTAACCATTCTAGGAAATAAAACCATGATTGCGGAAACTCCCATGATCAAATTACTAGCTTCTTGGAAGTTATATCCAGCCATTAAAGAAAGAACAACACCTAATATAGCCGCAACAATTACTGGATCTGCAAACATACCAATTTTAGCTTGTAAATCAGATAACTCTAAGTTTGAGTCTCTTAAAAATGGTATCTTATCAAAAATCTTATCTAATAGTGTAAAGAATGGAACTGTACTTGCCCCATATCCTTGTGGTATTGAGATAGCCTCAACCCCAAGTTCAGTTTGTACTTGTTTAGCTGAATAGTCAGCAGACATTAATGACCATGTCGCTTGTAATAATGCAGTTCCAAGACCTAACCAATAGTTACCCGTAATTAGATGTACAATTGCTCCCGTAAATGCGTAGTGACCATAATTAAATATATCAATATTCATTGTCTTAGTTAGACCAACTGCTAGCAATATTATATTTAATAAGAAAACAGCTGGAATTATTGTAGCACCAACTACTGAACCAAATGCAATAGCTCCTGCTGCTCCTGAACCAACATCAATAACTGTTAATGTAAATCCAAATCTTTCTACAATTAAATTTACAGCTGGTTCTAAAGTTGATGTAATAAGCGATATAGCTAAGTTCAATCCGATAAACCCTACCCCTACGGTTATACCACTTTTAATTGATCTTAAAAATCCTTGTCTTAATACAATACCTATTAAGATTAGAACTATTGGTACGAATACAGTTGATCCTAGCGATAAAAAATAATCTATAATATTTTGCATAAATTTTTACTCCCCTTTTTTTATTGTAAAATATCTAAAATTTCTGTTTTAGTTTTATCTTCATTCATCCCAATTAAGAATGAAGAACCAACTATTAACGGTGTGTCAAAACTATTGTTCAATCTCATTGATGTAATAAATAAATCATATTTTCCATCATGATGAGACAGTTCACTAATCATACATTGGTTTACATCTGCATCTATGTTTTCTTCTTTTAAGAACTCACGAACTTTTGTCGC
>CAYWKT010000128.1:0-2398 GCA_964458985.1 uncultured Erysipelothrix sp. | reverse complement strand
TATTTAATTGATTTCATTAGTTATTTTTAAATATTTACACATGTGCTATTTACTCATTAAAAAAATCGGCTGTTAAGCCGACTCTTTTATCTAACCATTGTCGATCCACCATCGACCATAATTGTTTGACCTGTAATGTATCTTGCATCATCTGATGCTAAGAAGACGACAACACGTCCAATATCCTCTTCAGGATGTCCAAAACGTTTTAGTGGAACTTTACTTACTACTTGTTCAAAGTATTCAGGTTGAGCATCACGCCAAGCTTCAACTCCTTCAGTCATAGCTAGTGGACTGACGATATTCACGTTAATACCGTACTCTCCCCACTCATTCGCAACTGTACGAGTTAAACCTCTAATTGCTTCTTTAGCCGCCGCATAAGCCCCTTGTAGTGGATTACCCATAATTCCAGCACCTGATGCAAAGTTGATTACACTTCCTTCAGTTTCTTTTAAGTAAGGAAATGCGTGTTGCATTAAATCAAATGTCGCAAAGAATCCTGTTCCCATTGATAAATCTAAATCTTCTTTAGTTATATCATTAAATAATTTATTTGCCGAAGCATGAGCATTATTTACTAATACATCAATCTTTCCAAAAGTTTTAGCTGTCGTTTCGATTACATCTTTTAAACTTTCGCGATCCATTAAATTCGCTTTAATAAATATTGAATCTGGAGAAATTGCTTTAATTTCTTCTAAAGTTTCTAATCCTTTTTTCTCATCGAAGTCGACTAGAGCAATTTTTGCTCCTTCTTTACTTGCGGCAAGTGAAATTCCACGACCAATACCTGCTACGGCACCAGTAACAATTACTACTTTATCTAATAATTTTTTCATTTTATTTCCTCTTTCTTTATTTTATAAGTTTTTATAACGTTCTAACTGTTTTTTTCTAATGTATAAGATTACTAGTAAGAATCCTAATAGTGAAACAATTACTGTTGTCACCATTATGTTTCTCATCCCAACGACTAAATCACCATTTGCAGCATTGAAAACCGCTCCAAGCAGTGTTGAAGATAAAACTGGTGCTAGAGTATTTACAAAACTAACTAATGAAGTACCGTTCGAAATTTGATCGCTACTTAATGTTTCTTGCGCTGCCGGAACAGTTGAGACTGCTCTAAATGATTCAGACACTCCTGTGATCGTAAATGCAATAAAGAACATAATAATTGGTGTTGATGGACTAATGAAAATTAATGGTACAAACGCAACGACTAGTGATCCTGTCGCAATTGCCATTGCAAGCCATGAGTTCGAACGTTTCTTCGCAATCCATGTTCCAGCAATTGTCGGTAGAATAAGTGTTAAAATCGTACGCGGAATCGTTAATGTACTTGCGACTGTCGCATTTACCCCAACAATATCAATTGCCGCTAGTGTTCCATAGTTAGTCATTACAACTTGATAGAAGTATAATGCAATTCCTAATACTAATACTGCAACGTATTCTTTATTTTTAAATAGACTTACATTAATAATTGGATTTCCATTATTGTCTTCAAGTTTTTGCTCATGCTTATATAATAAGATGACAAAGATGACAAGTGTTAAGAAACCAAATAGAATAATTGGACTAGTCCAGCCTAATAATGATCCAAAGTTAAATGAGAAGACAAACGCACTTAAAGATACAACTAGAAGAAGTATTCCTGTAAGATCCATTTTAGTGTGTGTTTCTGTTTTAGTATTTGGAAGTCCAATATATAATAGAACAACTCCAACTAAAATTACTGAACTTGAAATGATGATTCCAAGTTCTGTTTGTTGCATGTCATTAAAGACTCCAGATATTAAACTTGAAATTAATGTTCCTGCGGCAATACTACTTGCAAGAAATCCCATCATCTTCGGAACTTCTTTTTTCTCACTGACGATACTCATTAAGACGTAACATGTCGCTGTGAAAGCCCCTTTTGCTAATCCGTTAATAACGATTAAAATTAAGTAAACTGTTGCATTAGTACTATATACGACTCCTACTGTCGTATATAGTACTAATGCAATAATCCCTGAAGCAACCATTAAGTTTCGGCGACCATACATTTCACCTAACTTACCACCAATCGGTGTCATAATGCTCGTTCCTAGCGCAATTAATATTGTCGCTAATGAAAATAAGTTTAATGCGTTAAGTTTTTCTAATAAAAACTTTTGTGATATTCCTAAAGCTGTCCCGTTACCAGCTAAAAAGAACATGTAAATACAACTTCCTACAATAACGAATGGTTTGTTTCGCTTTGATAGTTGTAGTACTGCTTTTGATTCACTCAAAGTAATTTCCTCCCTTAAAATATAATACTTCTCATCAATTATGTTATTTAAATAACAATGTGAATAAAGTAAGGATACACACAATGAAATCACTTGTCAATTCTTTAACATCATAT
>CAYWKT010000127.1:0-2407 GCA_964458985.1 uncultured Erysipelothrix sp. | reverse complement strand
TGATCAGTCTTACGTGATAATTTAACTGAAGAATACTTTCTATTTAAAGTAATTGCCGTAATTAAACCGAGTGAACTTAACACTGCCGCAAATAGAAGTGGTGAATTTAGAGAAAATCTATTCATTAGAAACGCACTAATAATTGGGAAAATGAAACTAGTAAATCCATTTACGATTGCCGGTCCAGTAAGTTGACCTGTCGTCTTTAAATGATCAGGTGACATATCTAATAGTAAATATTTAATTGCGATATTAAAGAACGGTAATGAGATAAACTGAAATGCCGTAAACATAATTAATAAGTTATTTGTGTTTGAGAAGTAAAATCCGAAAAATTGAATGTTATAAAAGAAGACACCAATTATTAACATACGCATCGTTCCAATTTTCTTTAATATACGATTACCTAAGATTAATAGTGGAATCTCAACGCCAGCTGCAACCATATTTCGAATAGCGATAATATAAATACTCCCACCTAGCAGTAATACTTTATCAATTAATATGTACGAACTCATATTGTTTGCCATATTGACGAAGAAGACAATCATTATTGCGAGTAAGTAATATGGATCTTTAAATAGTTCAATTACATCATTAAGTTTCGCCGCTTCTTTTGCATCATCTAAATCGACAGCTGTATTATTTTCATAAATACTTGCCATAATTGCGAGTAGTATTACATTTAAGAGTAAACAGGCCATCGCTAAGCCATCATATCCAAATGCGGAAATGATACCAGCTAGTAAATAACTTCCGACAGCCCATCCAAGTGAGCCCAATGCCCGAATAAATCCGTAACTATTTTGTGTTTTACTTCCAGAATTTAATACCCACACATCACTTAGCTCAGTTATAGATGTACTAATTGATTGGGAGAGTAATCCGGTTGCGAAATGGAAAACAAAAAATTGAGTTTGAACACTGTAGAAAGCATAGGCAACTATCGCCGATAATACAGTCATTACTATCATCAACTTTTTAACTGTATTGTATTTGTCACTCAAATAGCCAATAAATAGTTGTAAGATTATTTGAATGACTGGTATGAAGGCAAAGATCAAAGCTATTTGATCGACAGTATAGCCAAGTTCAATTAAGAAAGTTTTTCTTTGAGAACCGACAAAGGCAAAAACCATATAGTTTATTAAATATAATGCTGAGAAATTCATTGTGAAATTCATTTTTTTATTCTTTTGCATAATGTACCTGCTTTCTAAGTCAACAATCTAAATTATACATTAATAAAATAGTTAGACAATAGGCTTATATGATATTAAAGTGTTTTAAAGCTTTACTAATTCCATCATCTAAAATATTATCCGTAACATAATCACTATTTTGCTTAACCTCATCGGATGCATTTCCCATCGCAACACCAATTTTAGCTTTTTTAAGCATTAAAATATCGTTGAATCCATCGCCAAAAGCCATTACATTGTCCCACGTAATATTTAACTCATCTAAAACATCTTCAATACTAAATGTTTTATCAACCCCAAGTTTGATTGCTTCCATTGAACTATCATGACCGACAAAAAATTGTAGATCAGGAAACATTTTACTAACTTCATCAAACGTTTCATGTGGTGCATAGTAGAAAACTCCGAGTGGATTATGCTTATTGTAGTAGCTATCATCACTATCGTGACTAATGTAGTGGACACTTGGATGATCAAGTCCACAGTAACGATTTACAAAGTATTCATGATCAGTGTACGTTTTCATACAGTTTGCATATTTAATTGCGATTGGATAATCGTTGCTTCGAGCATAGTCAATTAATTTTATTAATGTTTCTTGTTTAAAGGCATACTCATTTAACGTAGTACCTTCATGATTATTTAAACTTGCCCCATTGACTGTTACATAGTAATCACTATTTATATTTTTTCTAACGTCTTCAACGATAAAGAAAAATGATCTTCCTGTCGCAATTAATATTTCATAACCTTTACTTTTAGCTAAGTTGATTGCCGCTTTCGCACTATCTTCGACAGTGAGTTTACTTCGATCAACTAAAGTCTCATCGATATCAAAAACTAATAATTTTATCTGTTCCATAAATACCTCCATCTACTAACATTTTAACATAATCTAAAGGTTATATTGAGTGCGCAAAAAAAGATTTATGATAAGATGTTAAGAGGAGATGATTGTATGCAAATATATTTAACGGATGAAGTTGCGAAATGGTATAAAGATGAAATGTTACTACAAGATGGCGATACAATTCGTTTTTCAGGAAAAGTATATGGAGTCAATGGCTTCTCAATGATTTTAAATAAAGTAGCACCATCAAAAATTGGAACATCGACGACAATTGATGGCGTAACATACTTTATTGAAGCGACGGACGCATGGTTTTTTGAAGATAGTGACGTCTATATTTCAATTGATGAAAATA
>CAYWKT010000126.1:0-2422 GCA_964458985.1 uncultured Erysipelothrix sp. | reverse complement strand
TAGTAGATGTCAAACAATCAGTTATTGAAGATCAAGTCGTACTATTATAAATAAATGAATAAAGGAGATAGCATTCGCTATCTCCTTTTCTTATGTATAATTAAATCTATTGTTTCAAATGATATCTTAATAAACGCATACCATTTATAATAACGACTAATATACTACCTTCATGAAGTAACATTCCAATACTCATATTCATCCAACTACTAAATAGTAAACTTGCCATTAAAAATAATACGACGAAGATAGCGATAAATATATTTTGACGCATATTACGAGCAGTCGCTTTAGTTAAACCTAGAGCATGACTTAAACTATATAATGATGAATTCATTAAGACAACATCACTAGTCTCAATCGCAACGTCAGTTCCACTACCCATTGCAATTCCAATTTGCGCTAATGCAAGCGACGGACTATCATTTACCCCATCACCGACAAATGTCACGATATGACCTTCATCAATCATTTTAGCGACGTATGCCGATTTATCTTCAGGGAGCATATTACCAATTGCGATATCTAAGTTTAACTCTTTACTAATTACATCGACAGTACCTTGATTATCTCCTGATAACATTACTAAGTTTTTTACACCTAAATCTTTTAAACGTTTTAAATCTGCTTTTGCGTTTGGACGAAGCTGATCTCGAATACCCATCATCGAAACTACTTTATCATTTATTGCACTAATAACTAATGAGTTTCCACTTGACTCTAATCGATTCGCATCATCAATAATCTCATTAGTGAGTTCAATATTTTCTTGTTTCATTAACGCTAAGTTTCCGACAATTATTTTTTGATCATCAACACTCGCAATAATTCCGCCACCTTTGACGACTTCTGTATTATTTACATCATAATATTCAACATCACCAATTTGATCTAAAACCGCCTTCGCTAGTGGATGTGATGACTCACGTTCGACACTTGCTAAGTAAATATCATTCATTTTATTATCATCATAGTAAATCACTTCTGAAACACTTGGATTTCCAATTGTTAGTGTACCTGTCTTATCAAAGATAATTGTGTCAGTACGACTAAAATCACTTATTACTTCACTACCTTTTAGTAAAATACCATTACGTGCTCCATTTCCAATACCTGAAACGTTTGAGACTGGAACTCCAATTACTAATGCCCCAGGACATCCTAAGACTAATATTGTAATTGCAAATTCAATATCTCTTGAAATAATGAATACGATGATTGCGATAAGTAGAACGATTGGTGTGTAATACTTAGAGAAGCGATCAATAAAACGTTCAGCTTCAGATTTAGAATCTTGTGCTTCTTCAACTAACTCGATAATTTTACCAAAAGTTGTATCTTCTCCTACTTTGTTTGCAACAATTTGAATTGTCCCGTTTTCTAAAATAGTTCCGGCAAATACTTCACTTTCAAGTAACTTCTCAACTGGAAGTGACTCACCAGTAATACTTGCCTCATTAATTAAACCTTCACCACTAATTACTGCTCCATCAACTGGTACTTTAGCTCCAGTTTTAACGAGTAATATATCTCCAACTTCAACGAAGTCGACATCAATCTCTTCATAGTCCCCATTTTCCATTAATTTAAGGGCGCTATCTGGTGCCATGTCAACTAATTCTTTAATCGCAGATCTAGTTTTATTTAGTGTTCTTTGTTCTAAGTATGCACCAAATAAGAATAAGAAAGTGACGATTGCGGACTCTTCATAGTTTTTTATTAAAAATGCTCCAATGACCGCAATACTAACTAATACGTCAATACTAACAACTCTAACTTGTAGTGCTGAGATTGCTTGAAGTAAGATTGGAATCGTCCCTAATATTGATGCAATAATTAGTGCATAAGTGAATATAGTGTCATTGTGAAAGCCTAACTCACTAATAAAGGCAATGATTATTAATATTCCACTAATAACCATCATTTTATTTTTATTTTTAAATACAAATTTTTTCATGTCTAACTCACCTTTCTAATTATTGCTCGTATGAATTAAATAACTCCTCTAACATATTATAAACAGCCTCATATGTCTCACACGTATCACTTGGAATAATAAATCCTTCAGTAATCTTATCCAATGCATTTAATTCTGATTTGACATCATAATTATTATCATTAAACTTATCAACCATCTTGTTATACTCACTTTGTACTTCATAAAATACTGGATGTGATGGACCATGCACTCTCGCTACTATTGGTACATACTGATCAAGCTTCGCTCTATTTTCCTGTAATACATTCATAAATTTATTCATTTAAATCTCTCCTCTTCTTAATGTATATTCATTATAGAATAGTATTTATGATTAAAAATTGACCTGCATCACTATTTTGCATTAAAAAACTTCGATTTCTCGAAGTTATAATTTATATCCATTATTAATTTGGGCAAGTAGGTCATTAAAATCTTCAATAA
>CAYWKT010000125.1:0-2440 GCA_964458985.1 uncultured Erysipelothrix sp. | reverse complement strand
CGCTTTACTAAGAAACTTGGATTTGAAGGATACTCAGAGTTTAAGTTTTTTATCGCTAACAACATTATTGATATTGATGCTAACGATAATCAAAATTACTTAGACTCACTTTTATCAATATACGTACAAGAAATGACATTAATCAAAAATCAATTAAACTTAGACGATGTGAATAATCTCGTTGATAAGATAAAGGCTAGTGATACTATATTAATTGTCGGAAAAAATAATAGTTATACTGCTGCAAAGCAATTTCAACTTAGATTAAATCGAATGGGCTACAAAGCAATTTCATTTGAAGATGAGAGTACGATTTTTAACTATACTGATATTCTTAAACCTAATGATTTAGTCGTTTTATTCTCGATATCAGGTCATGGATCATCTGAGTACAGTTCGATCATTGAAGGCTTTCAAAATAATGATATTCCATTAAGTTTAATTACTATGGATAAAAATAGTGACATCTACAACATAGCGAACGATTCAATATACATTCCTAATAAATCAATTGCGAAAAATCATATGGCTCTTGATGGACAAATATTATTTCTATTTATTGTTGATATTCTCATTCATAAAATCGCTAACAACTAAAAACTCGTCAATTACGACGAGTTTTCATTTTACTATTTAACAATTTTTAATATTTCAGTTCCACTAGTAATTTTACCTTCTGGAGCTAGTACTTCAATGTTACTAAATTCATCTGTATTAGTAATTACAATTGGAGTAATTAAATCATAATTTTCTTTACGTAAGTTTTCAATATCAACCTTAACGATTGGTTGACCTTTTTTAACTGTATCATTTTCATTAACTAAGTATTCGAAATACTTACCATTTAAGTTCGCTGTTTCAAGACCAATGTGGAATAATAATTCAACACCATTTTTATCTTTAATCGCAAACGCATGTTTAGTTTTGAAAATCATTACGATTTCTCCATCAAATGGTGCACTGAAAGTATCTGTTTCTGGAAGGATCGCAATTCCTTCACCCATTAGTTTGTCCGCAAATACTTTATCATTAACGTTTTCTAAATGAACGACTGTTCCGTTAATTGGACTAATTGCAGTTTGACTTTCCACAACTTCTTCACCTTCAATATCAAATTTAAGAATTAAAGTAAGGACAAATGCCATAACTCCACTCACGATATAACTAACAATCGCTAAGATTAAGTTGAAAGTAGTTCCACCTGCATAACCTGGAAGTGATAGTAAACCCGGTGTTGCGAATGCATAAGATTTTATACCTAACCATACTGCAACTGTACCGACAAGTCCACCAGTTACCATAACTGCATAAAATGGTTTCTTATATTTTAAGTTAACTCCGTACATTGCAGGTTCGGTAATTCCAAAGATCGCAGAGACTCCTGTCGAGATTGCCGTTGATCTAACATCTTTATTATGTTTTGCCTTAACCGCAACCGCAAATGCTGCTCCAGCTTGCGCAACGTTATGAATTAAGTTTGCAGGAAGTAATACAATATCAAATCCTACTGTTTGAAGTGATTGAATTGCCGTTGGGAAAAATGCATAGTGCATTCCTGTCATAATAATTAATGGCATTAGACCAACATAAATTAATCCGGCAAGTGGTGCTGCATTCACAAATAACCAGTTAACCATATCTGCGAAATAAACACTTAAGTAGTTTCCAGCTGGTGCTAAGAATAATAGTGTAATTGGAATCGTAATACTTAATGATAATAATGGAATGAATACGTAACTAAACATATCTGGAATGATTTTCTTCATGAAATCATCAACATATTTAAGTAGTAATACTCCTAATATAATTGGAATAACTGTCGAACTATAATTTAAGTACGGAAGTGTTAATCCAAAAATTGATAAACTTTCTCCGGCATTATTTAAAATTGTCGGATACATTAAGACTCCCGCAACCGATAGTGCTAATGATGTATTAACATTAAATATTTTGGCACTTGAAGCTGCGAGTAAGAATGGCATGAAGTAAAACGCTGCATCTGAGATCATATCAAATAATTGATATAGTCCATGATCGACTGCACCTGGTGCAAAGACGACGACTAGTGATAAGATCGCTTTAACAAGTCCTGCCCCTACGATTGCCGGCAGAATTGGATTAAATACACCTGAGATTGTATCAATTATCGTTCCAAATATATTTGAACTCTTTTTCTTTGGTGCATTATTGTCAGTTGTAATATTTACAGCACTTTCTAACTCCGCGAATACTTTCGCTACGTTGTTTCCAATAATAATTTGAAACTGTCCATTTTGGTGGCGAGCCCCGACTACTTTATCGATACTCTTTAGACCTTCTAAATCTACTTTAGAATCATCTTTAGCATTAAAGCGGATACGTGTCATACAATGCCACATTCTTTCAATATTTTCTTCTCCACCCATATACTTTAAAATTTGCTCAATCATAATAATTTCCC
>CAYWKT010000124.1:0-2449 GCA_964458985.1 uncultured Erysipelothrix sp. | reverse complement strand
AGGTAGTGACGTAGATGATTAAAGATTTTCAAGCAATAAATGAAAGTAAGATTAGTTTAGAAAATGATGTAATAGAAATTTTAGCGCCTGCTAAAACTGATTATTTTAATAGCCCATTAAGCAGTACTAATGATTTAAAACCAATTACAAATGCACCATTTTATTATCAAGAAGTAACAGGTAACTTTACAATCAAAGTTCGTATTAAGAATAATTATGAGTATGACTATGATGCAGGAAGTATCTTTATTTATGAAGATGATTTTAAATGGATCAAACTAGCATTTGAGAAATCTGATTTTGATACAACTGCAGTTGTAAGTGTTGTAACTGATACATTTTCAGATGATGCAAATGGTGTAAATGTTGAAGTAGAATATGTGTATTTAATGGCATCACGTTTAGATGATACATTTTCTCTACACTACTCACTAAATGGAGAAGATTATTATCTAGTTAGAATTTTTAAATTAAATATGAGTGAAACTTTAAAAGTAGGACTCGAAGCTCAATCTCCAACAGGAGTTGAAGCGAATCGCTACTTCAGTAACTTCACTCTATCTGATTACATATTAGAAGACTTAAGATCAGGAAAACATTAAAAAAAGAGCCCACGTACGAAATATCGTATGTGGGTTTTCTTATAGTTTATGAAAGGTTGGTTTCATTTGATCAAAAGTACAAATATATTCAAAACCAATATCTTTAAGTATTTGCATTCCTTCTTTAATCTCAAAGGCTAACTGTTCTTTATTGTGGCTATCACTACCTACAGTAATGATCTTACCACCAAGTTTATGATATAGTTTTAAAATTTCGATAGATGGAGTTAAACCATTTATCCCATAGCGTTTTGAAGATGTATTTAATTCAATTCCCTTATTATCTTCAATTACTTGAATTAGTATTTCTTCAATAATATCTTTATTGTGCTCAAACATGTCTACTTCTTTATCAACATAACGACGGATTAAGTCCATATGTCCTAAAATACTGTAATCTTTATAAGTTTTTACTAAGTTTAATAGTTCTTCATAATATCCATCATAAATTTGCTCATCAGTTTTAGACTGTTGGTATCGATATAACCAAAATTCTTCATTATTTATTTGATGTATTGAAAGAATAATAAAATCAAACGGATAACTGTCATACAACTCTTGAAACTGAGGTATAGTATGCATTTGAATTCCAAATTCCATTCCTATCTTCACTTTAATTTGATTATTATACTTAACACTAAGGTGCTCTATTTCAGTAAAAAACTTCTCAAAGTTCACGTTCATTACTGCATTTTTATCAGGTACTTCATTTTCTTTTAAGTCACGCCAATCACCTTTGACACCAAAGTCTACATGATCAGTTATACATATTTCTTCTAATCCCATTGAGATTGCATCTATTATTAACTTTTCCATTTCATAATCACTATCATCACTAAAGTAACTATGAACATGATAATCAAAAAACATTATTATCCCTCCTAATCCCTTACTATCATTATAGCAGTAGTCTATTAAAAAGACCGAGATTTATCTCAGTCTGTAATTTTATAAATGATCTTGATGTAATATTGCGTCAACCCAATTACATAGTTTTTCACTTGCCTTATTTGCGATTTCCACAACTTCAGCATGTGAGTGTTTTCCATCTCTTAAACCCGTAGCCATATTCGTGATACATGAGATACCTAATGTTTTAATTCCTAAGTAGTTTGCGACGATTGTCTCTGGTACTGTCGACATTCCAATTGCATCTGCACCTAGTTTTCCATACATTCTAATCTCAGCTCTTGTCTCATAGTATGGTCCTTGGAAAAATGCGTAAACACCTTCTTTGTAGTTGATATTTAAGTCTTTTGCGACATCTCTTGCGATATCTCTAAATCCACTGTTATAAGGATCTGACATGTCAGGGAATCTTGGTCCAAAACGCTCATCATTCACTCCTACAAGCGGGTTTGTACTTACTCCATTTATAAAGTCGTCGATAATCATTAAGTCGCCTGGAGTGAAGTCTGGATTGATTCCACCACATGCATTTGTAACGATTAAATGAGTTACACCCATTTCTTTCATCATATATATTGGATATGTCGTCTCTTTCATCGCAAATCCTTCATATGAGTGAAATCTTCCTTGCATTACCATTAAATCATAATTACCTAACTTACCAAATACTAAGTTTCCTTCATGACCTTCTAAAGATGATTGTGGAAAACTTGGAATATCTGAATATGCGATTATTTGCTTATCTTCAATTCGATCAACTAAACTACCTAATCCACTACCTAAAATAACTCCAACAGTTGGATTTACTTTAACTTTTGAATTAATAAAATCAATTGATTCATGTACTTTATCATAAAACATACTAACTACCTTCCTTCTTTTATCTGAACATCTATAAGATTACTATTAATGAATGATAATTGCAATTATAAAGGTCT
>CAYWKT010000123.1:0-2505 GCA_964458985.1 uncultured Erysipelothrix sp. | reverse complement strand
TTATTTTGTAATAATCGTTACTACTACAAAAGTTAGTCATATGTAGTATTATATTAATAACACTTTAGGTGTTGTTAATATAAAAGTGGAGGTTATTATGATTAATGAAACAAGTGAAATTGAATATAAAAATTATTATGATTTAAACAAAAACAATACGTACTCAAAATGTGAGAGTAAAATGCCTAATCTAAGACATGAGTTGAAATTTAGATTAAAAAAGAAGGAAGATATTGAACTACCACTAAAGTTAAAACTTTACTTTGACTATGACGTTCATACAAACTTTGAAGGTAAATATACTGTGTGTAGTTTATATTTTGATAGTCCAAATGATAGTGCGCTAATTGAAACTCTTTCAAAAGTTAGTGAACGTGAAAAATATCGTATTCGTTACTATAATAATGATAAAGAGAACATTAAGCTTGAGAAAAAGTGCAAGCAGCATGGACTTGGCTATAAGTTAAGTACGAGTATTACTAAGCAAGA
The DNA here is from genome assembly GCA_964458985.1 of uncultured Erysipelothrix sp. Lineage (GTDB taxonomy): Bacteria > Bacillota_I > Bacilli_A > Erysipelotrichales > Erysipelotrichaceae > JAAZDN01. The sequence continues at coordinate 2,016 of CAYWKT010000123.1, read as the reverse complement.
AGTTGAAAGGATATTAGTTAAAGATTATGAATTTTTAAAAGTGTCTGATGATGATTTATTAAGAAGTTTTTATTTAAAGTTAGTAAATGATAATTTTCTACCGAAGACAATAGTAATGTATGAGCGAGAAGCTTTTGTGTATAATCTTTGTAATACGAGAATTACTTTTGATCGTAATATTAAAACGAGTTTTAATGTTGAAAACTTTTTAAATGTTAAAGAGGAAGATTTCTCGCTTCAAACATCTGTAACATTATTAGAAGTTAAGTTTGATGAGTATATGCCATCACTTGTAAATGAAGTTTTGAATATGAAGAAGCGCAATAAAAGTGGTTTTTCTAAATATGCCATTAGTAGAACCTTTGACTAAAGTAATGTATGTATAGTTTAAAAACTAATACCAAACACAGGTTAATTCAACATAAATGGTTGTGTTAAAACTCGTTATGTGATATACTAATAACGCTTTTACTCTAGGTCTTAGGATTGTCCAACCGAGACGTGGATTAAAAGGACTATAGAAAGAAGGACTAAATATGATTAGTAAAGACAGAAAACAACAATTAATTAAAGAATATGCAATCTCTGAAGGAGATACAGGTAGTGTTGAGGTACAAGTAGCGGTATTAACTGAAAATATCAAAAACTTAACAGACCACTTAAATACACACAAGAAAGACTTCCATTCATTACGTGGACTACAAAAAATGGTTGGACGCCGTAGAAAACTTCTTACTTATTTAAGAGAAAACGATGTAGATCGTTACCGTGTTTTAATCGAAAGATTAGGCTTAAGAAAATAATTATATACAAGGCTACTATTTTTAGTGGCCTTTTATATTTTTTGGAGGAAGTATGAGTAAAAATATGAGTAAACGTGTAATGTTAGTATTTTTAGGACAGTTATTTATTAGTATTGGTATATCACTGTTATTTGTCGCAAACTTAGGAGTCGATCCATTAGGAGTATTTCATACCGGAGTTGCGAATGCCTTAAACATTACATTTCAAAAAGCTTTTTTTATTGAAAATCTAATTGCGATCATAATAATCTTTATTGTTGATCGTAAGTATCTTAATGTCGCAACACTAATGGCTTTATTTGTTGTAAGTTTGACATCAGGATTTATAATGAGTTTCTTCTATTACGTATTAGGAACTGATCCGAGTATGGTAGTAAGAATTATATGCTTATTTGTATCATGTGTTTCACTCTCATTAGGGCTAAACATTTATGTATTAGCGAACTTAGGAGTAGGGGCATTAGATGCAATGGCCGAAATGATAAGTGATAAATTTCATTTCGAATATCAGAAAGTTAAAGTCATTAGTGACTTAGGCTTTCTAGCAGTAGGATATATTTTAGGTGGAGCAGTTGGAGTTGGGACAATCGTCGCCGCTCTTATAGTTGGACCGATCATTCAGTTTATTAGAAAACGAATTAAAGATCCAATCGAGAAATTTATAACCGCATAATACCTTAAACACTCAACGTGTTATAATATAAGAGTATTGCACAAGAATATGAAGGAGTGGTATTATTAGACTAAGAGTATTAAGAAAGTTAGAAGACTATGAATATGACATACTGCCAGTATTTTTATACAACACTATTTCATTTGAAGGTGAAGAAGTATTAAATATTGATGTCGTAGAAGATGAGACGTATAATATCTATACAAAAGACTTTGGACGCGAAGGCGATTATGCACTTGCCTGGGAAATCGATGGTCGAATTGCCGGAATCGCATGGATAAGACTATTTGAAGAAGAAGATAATAGTTTCGGATTCATTGATAACGAAACTCCAGAGTTAACCTTATCAATACTTGCAGGATACAATGATCAAGCGATTGGTCGTGACCTACTAGAAGTATTTGATAATGAAATGCGTATTCAAGGATACAAACAATTATCAGTAAGTATTCACAAAGAAGATGAATTATTAGAACTATACAAAAGACTAGGTTATGAGTTATATCGAGAATATGATAAAACATATACTTACGTATTAAA
>CAYWKT010000122.1:0-2597 GCA_964458985.1 uncultured Erysipelothrix sp. | reverse complement strand
TTTATTACTCATGACTTAGGAGTTGTAAATCAAATGGCTGATGATGTTATTGTTATGTACTGTGGAGAAGTTGTTGAATATGCAACAGTTGATGATATATTCGGAAAACCAAAATTCCAACATCCATATACAGAAGGTTTATTAGATTCGATTCCAAGAATTGATACTAATGCCGAAAGACTAGATCCAATTCCAGGTGCAGTTCCGCATCCATTAGATCTACCAGTTGGTTGTAAATTTGCACCAAGATGTAAATATGCGACAGACAAATGTCTAAATGAGCATCCACAACTTGTAGAAGTTGAAGGAAGTCAAAAAGTTAGATGTTTCTATCCAGAGAAAGGCGTGAGAAGTTATGAAGCATAAAGAAACTTTAATTAGAGTTAAAGATCTTAAAAAATACTTCCAAGTAACGTCTAAAACTCTATTTAGTGAAGCAACTTATGTACGTGCAAATGATGGTGTTACATTAGATATAATGAAAGGTGAAACTCTAGGTTTAGTTGGCGAGTCAGGTTCAGGTAAATCAACATTAGGAAGAGTATTACTTCAATTATATAAAGAAACAGCAGGTGCTACTTATTACTATGGTAAAACATTAGAAGAAGTTGCTCCAAAATACGTACTAAAAACAATTAAAGATTTAGAAAAAGATGTAAAGAGTTTAGAAGCACATCGTATTGATCGTCGTAAACTAAAAGCTTTACTTGAAAAAGCTCAAGATCCCAAAGAAGTAAGAAAAGCCCAAGAAAGATTTGATGCTGTTGATAAAAAGATTGATAACTTTTTTGACACTACTGTTAAAATCTTTGGTGGTTTAGTCTTTAGCGAAAACTTAGATGTAACATCTAAGACAATGTTAAAGTGGTATGAAACTCGTGGTAAGATCATTGAGACGTATAAAAAATTAAAAGCGGAAGAGTTAATTATTGAAGCATTAGCTGAACAAGGTTTAGAGAATGAATCAAAAGGACAAAAATCTAAAGATAAAGTTCAAGCATTAAAAGATCAAGCAAATACTTTAAATGCAACATTAACTACTACTCAAAAAGAATTAGATGCAATTCGTAAAACTGCTGAGTCAAATGATAAATATGAACGTTATGAATCACGTAAAGATAATGGAATTGATTTAACTCGTTTAACTGAATCAGAAATGAGAACGTTAAGAACTGAATTACAAATTATTTTCCAAGACCCATATTCATCATTAGATCCACGTATGACTGTTGCCCAAATTATTGGGGAAGCATTAGTTGCACATGGGATGTATCGTAAAAATACTCAGAAATTAACGGATTATATTTCGAAAGTAATGCAAGAATCTGGTCTACAACCATATATGATGCATAGATATCCACATGAGTTCTCTGGTGGACAAAGACAACGTATTGGAATCGCAAGAGCTCTTGCAGTAAACCCTGAATTTATCGTTGCGGATGAGGCAGTTAGTGCATTAGACGTTTCTATTCAATCACAAATTATTAACTTAATGCGTGAGCTAAGAGAAGATCGTGGACTAACGTACTTATTTATATCTCATGACTTAGGAGTTGTTAGATATTTATCAGACCGTATCGCAGTAATGTATTTAGGAGATATCGTAGAGTTATCAACTACTGATAGAATCTTCAAAGACACAGCGCATCCATATACAGAAGCATTGTTAGAAGCAATTCCGACAATCGATATTGAAACACGTGGAGAGATCAAGCCCCTTGAAGGTGATGTTCCATCTCCAGTAAACCCACCATCTGGATGTAAATTCCACACAAGATGTAAGTATGCTACTGAGAAGTGCCGTACTGTTGTTCCTGAGTTTAGAGAGTATAAACCAGAACATTGGGTTTCATGCCATTATCCATTAGGTGGAGAGTAGATTTGTTTGATCGACAAAGACACCGAGAGAGAAAAGCAGAAGAGATAAGAAAGACTGAAGAGTTTAATCGTCGTCGTAAAGAAGTTCACTTTGAAAAAGGTGATACTTGGGCATTAATTGTCGCGGCATTAACGACAATTCTTCCAGTCGCAATCATTACTATTTTAGTAATTTATTTCGTCTCTACTTGGATGTTTAGATAATATGAAAATAATAAGATTAATAGTCACAGCCCTTTCGGCAGTAATTGGGGTATATATATTTTGGGTTACATTTATATTTAATCTTCGAATGATTCAATATGATTACACACCCGCATTAATTAGAACATATATTGCTGAAGGTGGAATTATTCATATATCTATAATCGGAATTTTGGCAATAATTACTTTAATCTTATTTATAATATATGCTATAAATGATAGTTCTAAGATTGAGCTTTTCAATGATGGGTTTGAAGTTACCCTTCATAAAAAAGATAATCTATTCTCTTTTATTAGAATTTGTCAGTTTCTAGTATTTTCATTAGTAGTTATCAATAGTATTACTTGTCTATACAGGTTATATACTCTTGATCCTAAAATTTATTATACTTATGTATTTGATAGACATTGGTTAGTACTTGGTTTTACATTTATGTCTTTCTATCTACTATTTATTACAGGATCACTTATTTTTGAAATTATAAATGATAAGAATGTTCAATACTATTAAACGT
>CAYWKT010000121.1:0-2631 GCA_964458985.1 uncultured Erysipelothrix sp. | reverse complement strand
TTATTAATTTTTTTCATATATACCTCCAAACTAGATAACTTATAGTGTGCTTTAATATAATAACATTATACTACAGAAAAATCTATTCAGACTATTTGTCGATAGTTGGAAGCTCTTTAATGAAAGCTAAGAACTTATTATAGTCACCTTTATGATCAACGTTGTCTAAATCATTTGGATCTCCAAGTATATGATCAGTTATTAAGTACGTACTTAATCCTGCTTCTTTTGAGATCATATCTTCTTCTGTATGATTTCCGACCATTAAACATTGTGTAGGTTTCTTATTAATTACTTCTAAAATATCTGAGTAGTAATTTGGATTAGGTTTTGTGTAGTATGAGTTTTCAAATGTCGTAGTAAAGTCAAAGTCAGAGACACTTATATCAGCCCACTCAATTCGCTGTAAGACTGCCGCTTCAGGGAAAATCGGATTTGTCGCAATTACTAGTTTATAATTTTTATCTTTTAATATTTCAATTGCCTCAATCATTTCCGGCTTAGAGTTCGCTAAAAACTTTAACTGCTTAAAATCATTTAAATAGAAATCTTCTAATATCGGAACTAATACTTCTTTATCAATATTTACTCTTTTAAAGAACTCTTCAAAGAAAACATCTTCATTAGAAGTCGTTCCATCAGTACTTTCAATAACGATATTCGTACACTCCCAAAAATACTTTAGTACTTCATCAAGTGTCATATGATCTTTTAGTGCCTCTGCAACTAAGCCAAAATAGTGTTTTATAAATAACTCTGTATCCATTGATAAGAGTGTACCGTCTAAGTCAAATAATATTGTATCAATCATTACTTTACCCCTTTTCTAATGTGTTAATTATAGCATAATTAATAAACTGTTCTTCAACAGTAAAATCTCATAGTAATAAAAAAAGGATGTACCTTATTTGATACATCCCTTAATCTAATTTTTAATCTATTTCTATAACATGAAGATAATTCTTAAAATGAATAATCCTGCAAGAATCCACATAATTAATGAAATATCTTTGAATTTACCTGTCAGTGCTTTAATCGCAACGTATGAAATCATTCCGAATACGATACCTTCAGCGATTGAATATGCGAATGGCATCATAATGATCGTAATGAATGCTGGAATTGCTTCTGTGTTATCACTAAAGTCTAAGTCACTTACGTTACTCATCATGAATAATCCAACGATTACTAATGCTGGAGTTGTCGCAGCTCCTGGAATAATTGCGAAGATTGGTGCGAAGAATAATGCTAAGAAGAACATTCCTGCCGTAGATAAAGCCGTAAGTCCTGTACGTCCACCTTCTGCAACACCTGATGCTGACTCAACGAAAGTTGTAACTGTCGATGTCCCTAAACAAGCACCAACTGTAGTTCCGATCGCATCTGCCATTAATGCAGGTCCAACTTTTGGAAGATTTCCATCTTCATCTAACATATCCGCTTTCGCCGCAACACCCGCAAGTGTTCCAACTGTATCGAAAATATCAACGAATAAGAATGTTAATACTGTTACGAACATTTCCCATGATAAGATTTCATCTAATCCAACAAATTGGAATGCAACACCTTTAACTGATGGTGGTAAACTAACAATTTGTGATGGAAGTTGTGTAACTCCTAATGGAATACCGATAACTGCAGTTGCAAGAATACCGATTAATAATCCACCTTTAACGTTTTTCGCAACTAATGCACCTGTAATGATAATTCCAAGTAATGCTGTAATAACTTCTGCGTCTTTTAAGTTTCCTAGTCCAACGATTGTACCATCACCAACTGTAACGACACCAACGTTTGCTAATCCTAAAAATGCTATGAATAATCCGATCCCGACTGAAACCGCAATTTTTAAGTTTTTTGGAATTGCCTCGAAGATTGATTCACGAACTTTAAATACTGAAAGTAAAATGAAAATTAGTCCTTCAAGTAATACTGCAGTTAATGCAAACTGCCAAGTTTTCCCCATATCACCTAATACTACTGTATAAGCGAAGAATGCGTTTAATCCCATCCCTGGTGCTAAACCAAATGGATAGTTAGCTAAAACTGCCATTAAGAATGTCGCAACTACTGCAGAGATTGCCGTCGCTGTGAATACACCACCAAAATCCATTCCTGCGTCTGATAATATACCTGGGTTTACTGCCAAGATATATGCCATCGTCATGAATGTCGTAATTCCTGCTAAAACCTCAGTTTTAACATCTGTCCCATGTTCTTCAAGTTTAAAGAACGATTGTAACTTTTCCATGAAAGTCCTCCTATTTTTTCCCCTTAAGTATGTCCACTTAAGTTCTAAAAATAAATAAACCTAGTCGGGCAGGTTAATTGTGAAACCTACCCCACTAGGCTTTTATCCTTCAGGTGTAATATACAATCGTATATCTGTAACGCTCGGTCTTAGACAAAGTCCAGATCCCTAGTTACACTTTCACTCATAGTTAAGTAATTAAGGTTACTTACTAGAAACATCCTAACCGTATTATAGGATTTATATGAGTCTATTTACTTTTACAATGACATAATAACAAGTATCCAACTATGTGTCAACTAAATATAATTTGGTAGCGTTTTCAATTTATATTGTATATGTTTTAAGCAATATTATGCTTTTAATCTTCAATCTCATTG
>CAYWKT010000120.1:0-2679 GCA_964458985.1 uncultured Erysipelothrix sp. | reverse complement strand
CCAGTAATACCAAAAGTAATATTTTTCTTCGTTTTATTAATATTAGTAGTTCTATTCTTTACATTTATACCTGTAGGATTGTGGATAACAGCATCGTTTTCAGGAGTTAAGATAAAAATGTCAACATTAATCGGAATGCGATTAAGAAGAGTAGCACCATCAAGAATCGTTAATCCGATGATTAAAGCGACAAAAGGTGGAGTTAAGTTAGACATTGATGAACTAGAGGCGCACTTACTTGCGGGTGGTAATGTTGATACATTAGTAGATGCATTAATCGCTGCTCAACGTGCAAATATTCCATTAGACTTTGAGAGTGCAGCTGCAATTGACTTAGCTGGTAGAAATGTACTTGAAGCAGTTCAAGTATCAGTTAATCCAAAAGTAATTGAAACACCAGTTATTGCGGCAGTTTCAAAAGATGGAATTGAAGTGATGGCAAAAGCTAGAGTTACTGTCCGTGCAAACATCGAACGATTAGTTGGTGGAGCCGGTGAAGAGACAATCATTGCAAGAGTTGGAGAGGGAATCGTTACTACTGTAGGTAGTTCAAACTCTCATAAAGATGTATTAGAAAATCCAGATAGTATTTCTGAAAACGTATTAAACAAAGGTCTAGACTCAGGAACTGCATTTGAAATTTTATCAATTGATATTGCGGATGTAGATGTTGGAAGAAATATTGGAGCACAACTTCAAATGGATCAAGCTGAAGCAGACAAACGAATTGCTGAAGCAAGAGCTGAAGAACGTCGTGCGATGGCAGTCGCTAAGGAACAAGAGATGGTTGCGGAAGTTCAATCAATGAGATCTAAAGTAGTTGCAGCTGAAGCAGAAGTACCACTAGCACTAGCTCAGGCATTAAGAGAAGGAAGAATTGGTGTTATGGATTACTATAATATGCAAAATGTCTTATCTGATACAGAAATGAGAGAATCGATCGCAGCAGGTTCGACAGAAGAAAAACATAAATAAAAATGATTGATTTTATTGTTCCATTACTTGCCATGGTATTCTTTTTTATCGCAGCTGCGAGTCAGGAAAATAAAAAGAAAGAAGCGGCAAGAAAACTGTTTGAAGAAGAAGCAGAAAAAGTTAGATTGGAAGATAATTCGATTAAATATAAAACTGTATTAAATGATGATACTAGTTTAGAGCGAGATTCACTAGTCTCACAGCGCGAGAAAAGAATTTTAGATCAAAAAATTAAAGTAAATACTTACTCGGAAGCTCAACAGTTTGTTCGCTTAAGTGAAATGAAAAAACCACTTTCTAATAAACAATCTGTAAAAAGAGATAAGGGTGCACAGGCTGTGAACAAGCATCATCAAGAACCGACAAGAGTCGTATCGAAAAAAATATTTCAAGATAAAGAGGAAGTTCAAAAAGCATTCATTTACAGTGAGATATTTAGTAAGCCAAAAGCATTAAGAAAAAATAATTAAGCACAAAAAAACTAGTTGTTGATTAGCAACTAGTTTTTAATTTATCTATGCTTAATTAGATAACATCTTTAAATACAAGACCACTCTTATGTAGTACAGTTTGAATGATTTCTAAAACGTTTAGACTATCTTCAAAGTTTTTATAAGTTTGATCGTAATTTTTAGTATTAAGTAATTCGTTAAATACTGAAATCTCATAAGACATTCTTAAATTTTCATTTTTATTAATTAAAGTAACTTCATCATTTAAGTTTAATTCTAAGTTACTAATTTCATTTGGTAAACTATTTGATCTAATATAACCATTTTCAGCTTGAATCTCGAAATATGCAGTTGCGTTACTATCCATTCCTCCAATTGCTAGTGCCTTAAAGTTTCCATAGTCCATTACTACAACACCTGAAGTATCAATACCATTTTCAATGTTAGCATAATACTCTGCATCTTTAGGCATTCCAAATAAGTTATAAATAAGTTGAATGTTATACATTGTAACATCCATTAAAGCTCCAGCTGCAAGCTTTGGATCAAATTTATTTGCTTGTCTTCCAGCTTTGTAGTTTTCAAATTGACTTGATGGTTTCGAAAAATTAGATGTTACGATTCTAACGTCACCAAGATCCTTTAAGCTTTCTTTAATTACTTTAAAGTTTGGCATATGAATATTACTAATTGCTTCAAATAACATTAAGTTGTTTTCCTTCGCAATTTCGTACAACTCTTTTGCATGATCTAGTTCTGCGACGATAGTTTTTTCGATAATAACATTTTTTCCATTCTCTAAGAAATACTTAGCTTGTTTATAATGAATCGCATTAGGTGTAGCGATATAAACTGTATCAACATCTTCATCATTAACTACATCTTCAAAACTATCATATACTTTCTCTGCCCCAACTTTAAGCGAAAATTCTTTTGCTCGTTCAATATCTCGTGAATAGTTTCCGACTATAAGTACACCATCAACTGTTTTAGCTGACTCAATAAATTCTTCAACGATCCATCCTGTCCCCACTGTAACTATATTCATAATCATTCTCCTTTTCATCCTTATGTTAAGTATAACATTAATACTTTTAAAGATAAGTCATATACTAGGTAAAGTTGAATATCGAATCAACTGGTTTATGTTTATTTATTAAATCGTTATGAATGCACTTACATCAAAATACCTTATATATAAATGATAATTGAGTGTTTGTACACGTATCCTCTTACATTAATTTAAGTGATT
>CAYWKT010000119.1:0-2683 GCA_964458985.1 uncultured Erysipelothrix sp. | reverse complement strand
TTTTTTAATATTCAACTTTAAATCCAGTATTATATAATTTTCCATTTATCTTTATTAATATATCGTATTGTCCAACTAACTCTTCACTATTATTAATATACTTACTTACATTTTGCTCTTTGTTATCAAACACTACGATACACATCGCTGTATATGGTCTCTGACTTACTCTAACATCATATTCTAGTTGATTAAAATTTTGCTTAAGAATAACTGAGACATCATCGCTCTTATTGAAGTTACCTTGAACAATGAGTCTTTCTAACTCTTTTTCTACAGAAATATTATATTGCTCTAACTGTTTACTGTCATAGATTTTACTTAAGTAATTTTTTGATGAACTATCATATTTTGACTCACTTAATGATCCAACTGTTATCGCATCATTTAGATTAAATTTCAAGTTTTGATTAATATTCATTTTTTCAGCTCGATAATAGTTAGAGGCTAAACTTAACTCAAATATTAATTCGTCATTTAATACTTCACTTGTAAAACTATTTAACTCATCAAACTCTAACAGACCTGGAGCATTGTTTAAAACATTACTCTCAAATTTTGCATTACCACCTGAGTGAATTAAGTAATGGCTTTCAGATAAATAGTCTGTATCGGATATGTATGGACTGTAGTAATCACTACCTCGATCTTTACCGTACTCATATATTTGGGAAATTTCCATTCTATCCTTATCAATGCGATAAATAACACCCCGACTATAATTATCTTCAGCATCTATATATTCACTCATAACTTTAGAACGGTTAATTCCATTATCAAACATTATTAAATCACCATTTGGTAATATTTTTGCTGAGTGTTGAGAATAGTTCCACTCTAAATCATTAGTTGGGATTAAGAAGTATTTTTGAAACTCTTCACTAAATCCGTCACTGTTTCCAACTATATAATTAATATCTAAACTGTCATAATCAAGATTTACAACTATATCTTGATGTCTTCCTGAAAGTGTTAGAGAATTAGTAGGCTCATCATAGTAAACAGAGTTGTTGTGGAACCAATCATAATCTATCCAGTTTTCACTCTTTCCACCTTCAACTTCCAGTATTTCTTTTAAATCAATAATTTTTTTGATATCACCATTATCTCGGTCAACCTCGACAATGACATCTTCTACAGTATTATTTTCAAAATCATTTGATGCGACAATTAAATTACCATTTTTATGTTCAGTAACATCATGATGATAGCCACCAGGTAAAATATATTCTTTTTGAATCTGACCTAGCATCGTTAATTCATAAAGACCGGTCGTATAATATGGAGGGTTTATTTGCTTCTCATTACTCAAAGTTAGATTACCATTTTCTAAATAACGTATTTCCCAAACTAATGGTTCACTTAAGTACCATCTAACATTACCTTCGATATCATAGCCACTCGTATAACCTTCTGCGGATGGAGTTAGAAAGTAAAAATCAGTTAGTTGATCCCGAAACGATTCATTTACATAAGGTTTCTCATTTAATTCAGTAAAGTTCTCAGGAAGTGGATTTGTTTGAATATTTATTACTTCAACTTTGTCATTATATTCAAGTATAATCTCATTATTAGTATTTGCAAAGAGACCATACACTGGAATAAAGTGATCCGTTGCTTCATCAAACTCACTCACCAAGTCTTTAGCGTTGTACTGGCCCTTTAAGGTCATTTTTACAGGAGTAGGACTATTACTCTTAAAAGTAATAAGTGCGCTTAGTGGAGCAATATCATATGGATCTACATATGTTTGCACTTCATTAGAAATTTCCTCTTTAATCTCGTTTGTTTTTATGTTTTGCTTTTCAATTAAAGATAGCGAGTCATTCAGTAGTTCATTATCTAAGTTATTTCTATTTATAAATACATTAAAGAGTCCGATAATCAGTATAACGGAAATTATAATTATTAAACTATTTTTAAATTTTATGTTTTTCATATTTTCACCTTTATTATTATATGTTAATTATAGCAATGATACAAATGCTAAACTATATATACTTCTATGCAAAAATTCTAAAAAGGCTTATAATAGGACTGTAGGAGTGATTAGGATGGAAAATGTATTTTTAATTTTAGTTGAGTTTTCGACGATGATTATTTATTTTATAGCACTATTTATAATTTTAATTGGTGCATTAAAATCATTAGTAGCATTGGTTGATCCAACAGATAAGAGTGCGGGAATGATTATAGGGGAAAGTCTTGACTTAGCACTGAGATATTTAATGGTATCAGAAGTTTTACATACGTTTACGGCTGATTCTTTAGAAAGTTTAATTAACCTTGGATTACTATTAGTAATTAGAATTGCAATAGTCGTATTTAACCAAAAAGAGATGGAACATGAGTCACAATTATTTGATGCTCAAATGTTAGAGTGTGAATGTGATGGCGCATGCTCTGAAGAAGTCGAAGAAAATAATTAATGTTTAATAGAAAGTCTACGTTGTAAATAGACTTTTTTAATGTGATAATTTAAAATTTGATAGCAATTATATATTAAAGTGCTCCAATATATAAATAGAATAAATTAAATGTTGTATAGATAGAAGAAGCTTAAGAAAAGCTATTTTATGTATGCGATTTTTTTTATACACTAGTTCCATCAAATAATATAGAGGAGTGAATATATGCGTGCACTACTTAAAAATGATTATTTATACTATACAAGAAATAAGAC
>CAYWKT010000118.1:0-2685 GCA_964458985.1 uncultured Erysipelothrix sp. | reverse complement strand
TTTTTTAATGACAAAAAAGCCTTTATATACGCTACTTTCATAATATTTGAGTAATATTAGTGTTCTAACGCTTACATTATGTCAATTATTTGACAAGTAAGCTTATGTTGCTTACAATGGCATTACAAAAGAAATTTCTATTTGAAATTTAATGCGGGATAATCCTGCATTTTTGTATGGAACGGGGGTAATAAATTGAATATATTTATTAAGTTAGGACTTGTAGTTAGTTTTGGTTTAGTTGGGGGTAAAATTGCTCGAAGGCTAAACTTACCTGATGTTACAGGATTCCTTATTGGAGGCTTATTTTTAGGACCTTCATTCTTAAATATAATAAGCAGTGCTGATACACCAATGATTAACTTTGTTAATGAACTATCACTATCTGCGATCGCCTTTAATATCGGTGGCGAGTTTGTCATAAAGCAAATAAAAAAACTAGGGAAAGAAATTTTCCTGATTACGATATTTGAAGTGTTTGTAGTCGTTGCATTAGTCTTTTCAGTAATGTACTACTTATTAAATCAAGAATTTGTATTTAGTGTTATGGTCGCTTCAATGTCCGCGGCAACTGCACCAGCTGGAACGATGATGGTTATTCGTCAATACCGTGCAAAAGGACCAGTTACAAATACGATACTGCCGGTTGCAGCCTTAGATGATGCACTAGGAATTATGGTATTTGGATTAGCAATGTCACTTGCAAAAATCTCTCTAGGGGAAGTTAGTGGAAGTGGTATAATGTTGATAGCTGCTCCATTTTTAGAGATAGTTTTCTCACTATCACTTGGAGCTCTATTAGGAGTTGCACTCACTTACCTAAGTAAGTTTGTTAAGTCTTCTGAAGAGATGACATCATTTATTTTAATATTTATTTTACTAAGTTCAGGACTTGCGTCTTATTTGAACGTTAGTTCACTATTATCATCTATGATGATGGGGGCAGTCTTTGTAAACATTAGTAATAAACATATTAAAGTGTTTGGAAATATCAATCAGTTCATGCCGCCATTTACTCTGCTTTTCTTTGCGTTTGCCGGCTCAAGTTTAGATTTATCGATATTAGGTTCAATTGGAGTGTTAGGTCTTGCATACGTCCTTGCACGTATGTTTGGTAAAGTAATTGGAGCAACTATCGGAGCCAAACTAGCGAATTCAGAGCCAGTAGTTCAAAAGTATTTAGGTTGGGCACTACTACCTCAAGGTGGAATCTCGATTGGACTTTCAATGATAGTTAAAGATCAACTTCCAGCATTTAGTGATGGAATAGTTACACTTATTTTATTTTCAGTATTAGTCTTTGAAATCGCAGGACCAATTTTTGCGAAGATTGCAATTACTAAGGCTGGGGAAGTAAACGTATAAGGAGGAAATTATGCACGCATTAATATTAGTATTGAATAAAGTAGATGAACTAGAAGATGTTTTATCAGCAATGATGAAAGCTGGGGTCAAAGGAGCGACAATCGTTGACTCACAAGGAATGGGATCCGCAATCTCAATTGGAGAAAATCCAAGTCTTCCATTAATCGGAAGTTTAAAATCAATGTTTGATCGCGAGCATCCATATAACAAGACAGTCTTTACAGTAATTGAAACTGATGAATTACTACAAGATGTCATTGATGCAATAAGAAATACAATCGGTAATTTAGATAAACCAAATGAAGGTTTAATGTTCACAATACCAGTTACAAATGTGTTTGGTATGCGAAAAGATTAATAATATTAGCTAAGGCTCACTTAATAGTGAGTCTTTTTTAAACGTTAAATATGCACTATACTTGTTAAAAAAAGAACTAATTTATTTTAGTTATAACAATAGAATTAGACATTAATTTCGCTTATTATAGGAGTACAGTTTATTTTAATAGAAGGTGGAGAAATAATGAGAACAATAATTAAACGTAATGGAGAAATCGTACAATTTCAACCAGAAAAGATTGCTAAGGCAATTATGAAAGCTGGAAGTCAAACTGGAGAGTTTGATGAAGTTGTCGCACATCACTTAGCGGATAAAGTAGTCAATCGTGTTGAAGCGAAGACAAACTTTGAAGTAAATGTCGAAGGTGTTCAAGATTTAGTAGAATTAGTACTACTAGAGTCAGAATATAAAACAACGGCAAAAGCATATATTATTTATCGTGAAAAGCGTAGTCAAGCAAGAAGACGTGATATATTTAAATATCGTTTAAACTTAAAACCTTATGAGTATCCAGAGTTAATTGAGTATAAAGAGGCAATTCAACATTCATATTGGCTACATACTGAATTTAACTACACTTCAGATATACACGATTTCAAAGTAAACGTTACTGATAGTGAAAGAAATGCAATTAAAAATGCAATGCTTGCGATTGCGCAAGTAGAAGTTGCGGTTAAAACATTCTGGGGAGATCTATACAAACGAATTCCTAAACCAGAAGTTGGATCAGTTGGATTTACATTTGCAGAAAGTGAAGTAAGACATCAAGATGCTTATGCTCACTTACTAGAAATCTTAGGATTAAACAATGAATTTGAGAAAATTAAAGATATACCAGAATTAATGCAACGTGTAAATTACTTAAACCAAGCAGTTTTACTTGCACGTACTGAAGATAATCGTGACTATACATTATCAGTCTTATTATTCTCATTATTTATTGAACATGTTTCATTATTCTCACAGTTTTTAATTATTAT
>CAYWKT010000117.1:0-2729 GCA_964458985.1 uncultured Erysipelothrix sp. | reverse complement strand
GAGTAAATAGCACATGTGTAAATATTTAAAAATAACTAATGAAATCAATTAAATATCAAAAATAACTAAAATAAACACTTAAAAAATGATTATTAATGAAATTATCGAGATTATGGTCTAAAAAAACATAATTAAACTATAAATTTATACTATAATGTTTGTTGTTAGTGTCATTTTTCATAGGATAATGATAGAATATTAAAGTTAGTATGGAGGTAAAGATGAAAAGAAAATCAAACAGTAAAATCTTTTTTCCGAATTTAATTCTACTATTAGTAGGATTAGGAGTTATTTTATTTAGTGTTTACAGTATTGTTATTATTGGCTTTCAATCGTCAAATAAGACGACAGTACTAAACTCTTTAGAAAATGAATATTATGTTGTAGGTAAAGACCCTACAAAATTACAAACAGAAACATTTGAAAAAATAAGTGAACAACTTGAGAATGAAAACCGCAATCAAAAAACACTTGCGGACCTTGTAGCACAATCATTCGTGATTGACTTTTTTAACTGGAGTAATAAAGACGCATCATATGATATTGGTGGACTACAGTACATGTACAATCCGACAGTCTTTAATAAAGTGGCGCATTATGAGTACTATCAAAAAGTTGATGTATTTAATAATGTATATGGTAAAAATAATTTACCAAACATTACAGATGTTACAAGCAGAACAGAAAAAATAGGCGATTATACAATTGATGATCAAACATATCCAGCATATGAATCAAAAGTGACTTGGAATTATGCATCATCAGCTAAATTAAATACAAACGAATTTGTCGATGAGGTTGAACTAGTTTTAATCGATGTCGATGGCAAAATCTTAATTACAGAAGTAATTATGGTTGAAGATAGTATAGGAGATAATACCGATGAGTAAAGAAAAAGCAAAATTTCATTGGACTAGTTCAATCTTAGTAAGTTTAATCCTAATTATTGGAGTCTTAATCGTTAACTACGTAAATACTTATGGAAAAATTTTAAAATCAGTATTTATATATTTTAATATTGGATTTTTATTAATCGCATTATTACTTATATTAATAACGATTAAAGTAAACAACAGTCATAAGAAAACACTTAAAAGAGTGTACACAGGTTTTCTAGCAGTATTACTGTTACTTACAGGATATGGCTACTATGTTGTAAACTTTGTAAACTCAAACATAAAAGGAATTACAACGCAAGAACATGAAATGTTATATGAAGCATCATTTGTCGCGAAAAAAGGTAAATTCAAAGATGTTGAAGAGTTAAAATCTAAAACAGTAGGTTTAATCAAAAGTGAAAATTTCATTGAAGGAAACGTTCTTCCAAAAGATGAGTTAGAAAAATTAGAATATGAAAATGTTAGAATAAAAACGTATGAATCATATCCATTATTAGTAAATGGACTTATGAAAGATGAAATAGATTTTATTTCACTTCCAAAATCATATGAAACATTATTTAAAACAGAAGAGCAAATATCAACGCATCTACTAGAAATAGAGCCAGTACATACATTCTCAGGAAAATATGCAAATACATCAACGATAAGCAGTAGTAATGTAAAAGTTACTGAAGAGCCATTTACGATGTTAATAATGGGTAATGATGGGGGACGTACTGACTCATTAATGCTTGCGAGCGTTAATCCAAAATCAATGCAAATTACTTTAACGAGTATTGCCCGTGATAGTTATGTACCAATCGCATGTTATCCTAATCAAGGTCGCGATAAAATAAACCATGCTCGACAAATAAGTCGTGATTGTACGATTACGACAGTCGAAAACTTACTCGACACTAAAATTGATTTCTTCGTCGAAATTAGTTTTATGGGACTAGTTGATCTTGTCGATGCATTAGGAACAATCACAATTGACTCACCAGCGGCGTTTTATGGAAACATTGAACGTGAGGGTGGAGGCGGAGTATTCATTCCAGAAGGCGTCTCAGAGCTTAATGGAGACCAAGCTTTAGCCTTTGTAAGAGAAAGAGGAAGCTTCAAAGCTGGAGACTTCCAACGTCAATTAAATCAACAACAAGCAATCGCATCATTAATTAGTAAACTTGCAGAGACAAGAGATGTAAATAAACTAATGAGCGTTATTGAAGCCGCAGGTAAAAACATTGAAACAAACTTAAGTGTGTCACAACTAATCGACTTAATGAACTTAGCATTAGTTCGTATGGACTCGACATATTTAAACTCATCAGAAATAGTGACTATTTATGGAAATAGAATTACAGGACATAGTCAAATGCGCTACTCACCAGATTACGGATTTGACCTATACTACTACATCCCATATAAAGGCTCAATTGAAGATGCGAAAGCATTAATTGCAATGAACACGAGAGCTGATGGCATCTTAGAAATACCAAAAGGATTTAACTACAGTGCTAAAGATGAGTATGAAGCACCAGTATTTGGTAAACTTGAATATTATGAATCATTCGATGATTCAATCTTTACATCAAGACCTGAAGATTCAAAAAATAAGGATGATGAAGATGATGGAAAAGAAATAGATAATAATGGTGAAGTCGTACTAGTAGAACTATACGGAAAAACTATTGAAGAAGCTAATGCATATCTTGCACAACATAACTTCAGTTCAAAAGTAGTTGAAGAAATTATTACAGAAACAGACGATCAATCATTAATCGGAAAAACATTCGTAAGAAGTAATACTGCAGGTGTTAAACTTAACAATGATGTTAGTGTCGTAAA
>CAYWKT010000116.1:0-2757 GCA_964458985.1 uncultured Erysipelothrix sp. | reverse complement strand
TTTAATTAGTATTTAAAATATAGTATCAATTTTATGGGTCTTTCGATATTGTGTAGGAGTTATTTTCATTATATTTTTAAATACTCTCCGATAATAGTTGTCATCCATAAATCCTACTTTACCCGCAATACTTTGTATTGAGTAATTTGAATTAGTTAAATACTTTAATGATTCATCAATTCTTTTCTCATTTATATATTGAGTTAATCGCATCCCAACTTCTACAGTAAACTTTGATGTTAATGATTTTGAATCTAAGTTTAATTTCTTTGATATAAATGATAGGGATAAATTTTCACTTAAATTGAAATCAATATAATTAATAACTTCTCTAATCATTGGCGGGTATTCCGACAGTGATTCCTTTAATACTAAATCGCAGTATTCTCTTACAATAACTTCGTTTAAAGTTGTTAATTGATTTTCACTTGTACAACTTGATATTAAATTTGCCATATCAGTTGATAAATTATCTATATGTACAGGATGTACAGCTGTCTTTTGTAATGTAATACGACATAGAGTATTTAATGTATTTAAGGCTGTCTTGGCACTATGTATATTACCTCGATATCTGGTTAAAACTTTTACATTTGTAAAGTAAGATAAAATACTCATTACTCCATCATAATCGCCTTTTTGTACATAATCTAACATTATTGCTTCTTGTCTATATCTATTTAATACTTCTTGAGCATTAAGATATTCTGAACCAACTTTATTTGTTTTAAATTCATTACTTATTTCTTGCCACATTACATGTTTATGTTCAAGCGAAACATTATTCTTTTCACCACTTGCATAGTATAGTAGTTTAGATAGTGCCATAATAAAAAGCTCAACTTCAACTAGTCTTGGTAGAGCTAAATAAAATTCTTCAATTAACTCAATTTGAATTTCAGAAATAGCTTTATTAATATTTATCTCATTCAAAGCATCATCCCAATTTCTCGAGGCGTAAGGTCCCAATACACAATATCTTTCACTACCTTCTTTAACGCTTTCAGGAAGTACAAAGATTATATAGTTAATTAGAAATTGATCTTCTAAGAGTAATAATTTATCTACCGTAAGGTCATCAAATAAAGATTCAACATCTTTATATTGATTACTTTTAAAAAAGTCATTTCTAAAACCTAAATCAAAATCAGTTATATTTGAAATTTTTTCATCAATAAAAATACAATTCAAATTATATGAATCACTAAAATCTATTAGAAATTTTCTCATATCTATTTTCATATTATTACCTCTACGCTTAAATAAGACAACGGATTACTATTAATTAATACACGCTATTATAATAATTATAACACAGTCAATTTTTAATTTATTATACTAAAATAGCAAACATTAAAAAAGTATTCATATCATTCTAACAATAAAAATCGACATGCTAATTTCCACCACTATGAATTACAGATTAAAGTATAATATCTCAATCTTTTAAAGCTGTTATAGGAACAACAAAAATATCATCAGATCTTTCATAAGCATATTTTCCACCCGTTAATATCATTTTGAAATTTGGTTTAGGCCCCTTAATTTCTAATAATTTTTCTAATTTTAGTAAACTTTCTGCTGCTTTATCTTCTTGAGTTCCACCTAATTTTATTTCAACTAAGCCGTATTCACCACTAGGCAAAACTATTATGGCATCACATTCTAATCCGTAATCGTCCCTGTAATGAAAAACATCAGCCTCAATAACAGAAGCATAAATTTTTAAGTCTCTCAAACATAAAGATTCAAAAAGAAAACCAAACGTATTAAAATCTTTCAAAAGTTTTTCAGGATTAATATTTAATATAGCAGCTGGAATAGATGGATCAATAAATCCTCTCTTATTTGAGGTCCTTATAGCCGTTTTTGATCTAATATTTGGTGACCAAGCTCGTGTTTCGTCGATTATAAAAAGATTATTCATCTTTTCCATATACGAGGTTACTGTATCAGCATTTATGCTGATATCATTTGGTTTTAAATCATCTAATATAGTTTTATAACTTGCCGTTGATTGTACATGCCTTGAATACGATTTTAAAAATGACTCTAACCTAATAGGATCAGTTTTAACACCATCAATAACATTTATATCGTTGTTATAAATTGACTTAACATATTGTCTCATCGTAAATGATGCATCTTCTACAGATAATCTTATGTTTTGAGGAAAACCCCCTCTACAAATCAAATTGGAAATTTTATGTATGTCAACGTCAACAACGTTTCCTTCTAACTCTTCGTTATTGAACAACGCCTTTAAAGAAACGTCCCCTGTCGAGTCTCCTGACTCAAATAAACTCATTGGATACATCTTTAACCGCGCAATTCTTCCAGTTCCCGTGTGCATTGTCGAACCTTCAAGAGGTGTGGAAGATCCTGTCAAAATGTACTGACCTCTTAAACCTGTATTATCTACATCTACTCTAACAGCATCCCACAATACCGGAGCTGTTTGCCATTCATCTATTAACCTAGGTTTTTCACCTTCTAAAAGTAAAGAAGGAGCTGTTTCTGCCATTAAACGATTATTGTGCATATCTTGTGGATCTTGCATTTTTAAAAACTCCTTGAATGATATAAACCTGTTGTTGTTTTACCACACCATTTTGGACCTTCAATCAACACGGCTCCCATAGCACTTAAAGCTCTTTCTACTTCATTATCTATTATTCGTGGAATATAATTACTCATATTATCACCTAATTATATTATAACCGAATATCATTCATATTCAAAGTGCATTCGGATATT
>CAYWKT010000115.1:0-2832 GCA_964458985.1 uncultured Erysipelothrix sp. | reverse complement strand
CTAATGTGAAAGTAAGTGCTTTAGTAAACTTATAAATGTGAAAAATGAGTGTGTAAATTACATAGTTTTTATGAATAAAAAA
Organism: uncultured Erysipelothrix sp.; assembly: GCA_964458985.1. GTDB lineage: Bacteria > Bacillota_I > Bacilli_A > Erysipelotrichales > Erysipelotrichaceae > JAAZDN01. The sequence continues at coordinate 2,750 of CAYWKT010000115.1, read as the reverse complement.
CTGTAAACGCTATCAAGTTAAATATTTCACATTTGCCATTTACATCGTTCGTTTAGTGTTGTATATTGAATGTGTGAATTAATTAACATAAGAGAACAGAAGATAATGGAGGAAAATATTATGGAGAAAAAAGTTGTTAACGTAGATGAAATGATTAATGGTTTAGTCGATAATGCTAAAGGTGCATTGAAGATTATGGAACAATGGGATCAAGAAACAGTTGATAATATCGTACATAAAATGGCACTAGCCGCACTTGAAGAACATATGCTGTTGGCAAGACTTGCAATCATGGATACTAATCGTGGTGTATATGAAGATAAAGCAATTAAAAACATGTATGCCTCTGAATCTATTTGGAATAATATTAAAGATGATAAAACAGTAGGGGTTATAAACGAAGATAAATCTAAAGGAATTATTGAAGTTGCAACACCAGTTGGAGTAGTTTGTGGAATTATTCCAACGACAAATCCTACTTCAACGACAATCTTTAAAGCCTTAATCTCAATTAAGACTAGAAACCCAATTATCTTTGCCTTTCATCCAGGGGCACAAAGATCATCAATTGCATCAGCACAAATTGTCTTAGAAGCGGCAGTTAAGGCTGGAGCTCCAGTTGAATGTATTCAATGGATTAAAACACCGTCAATGGAAGCAACAGATAAATTAATGAATCATGATGGAGTTGCGATCGTCTTAGCGACTGGTGGATCTGCAATGGTTAAAGCAGCATATTCTACTGGTAAGCCAGCACTTGGAGTTGGACCTGGAAATACACCTGCATATATTCATAAATCAGCAAGAATCAAACGTGCTGTAAATGATTTAATCGTTTCTAAAACATTTGATAACGGAATGATTTGTGCATCTGAACAAGGTATTATCGTTGATAAAGAAATTTATGATGACGTAAAAGCAGAGTTTCAAAGACATCAAGTTTACTTTGTTAAGAAAAATGAAATTAAAAAATTAGAGAAAGCAGTTCTAAATGAAGAGAAAACTGCGGTTAATGCGGCAATCGTTGGTAAGTCAGCGATGCACATTGCAGAACTTGCAGGAATTGATGTTCCAGAAGGAACTAAGATGATTGTGGCAGAAATCGGTGGAGCTGGAATTAACTATCCACTTTCTTTAGAAAAATTATCTCCAGTACTTGCCATGATTAAAGCTGATGATGAAGAACATGCATTTGATTTATGTGAAAAAATGTTAGAGTTTGGATTAGGCCATACTGCAGTAATCCATAGTGAAGATGAAGATCTACAACTTAAATTTGGATTAGTGATGAAAGCTTGTCGTATTCTAATTAACTCACCATCAGCACAAGGTGGTATTGGTGATATATATAATGAAATGATTCCATCATTAACTCTTGGTTGTGGATCATACGGTCGTAACTCAGTTTCTAAAAACGTTTCAGCAATTAACTTAATTAATACGAAAACAATCGCAAGAAGGAGAAATAATATGCAATGGTTCAAAGTACCACCAAAAATATATTACGAAGAGAACTCACTTAACTATTTAGAAGATATGGCAGATGTTGATCGTGTATTCTTAGTTTGTGATGATGGTATGGTTAAACTTGGATATGCAGAACGTGTTATTGATGCACTTAAACGTCGTCAAAATGAAGTTACAATTGAAATGTTCAGTGATGTTGAACCAGACCCATCTACTGATACAGTAATGAAAGGTTATAAGAAAATGGCAGCCTTTGAACCTGATACAATTATCGCATTAGGTGGAGGTTCAGCAATGGATGCTGCGAAGGCAATGTGGATGTTCTATGAAAATCCAGATACAGAGTTCTTTGGAGCTAAACAAAAATTCTTAGATATTAGAAAACGTACGTATAAAATTCAAAAACATGAGAAAGCTACATTCTTATGTATCCCAACTACATCAGGAACTGGATCAGAAGTTACACCATTCGCGGTAATTACGGATAGTGAAACAGGAATTAAATATCCTTTAGCTGATTATGCATTAACACCAGATGCAGTTATATTAGATCCTCAATTTGTAATGAGTGTTCCTAAATCAGTTACAGCTGATACAGGAATGGACGTATTAACACATGCGATTGAAGCTTATGTTTCAGTTATGGCATCGGATTATACACGTGCCTTAAGTCTTCAAGCAATTAGATTAGTATTTGAAAACTTAGTAGATTCTACACTTAATCCAAATCGTGAGAACCGTGAGAAGATGCATAATGCATCAGCTCTTGCAGGAATGGCATTTGCGAACGCATTCCTAGGTATTAACCACTCTATTGCCCATAAACTAGGTGGAGAGTTTGGAACGCCACACGGACGTACAAATGCAATCTTAATGCCACACGTAATTAGATATAATGCTAAAGATCCACAAAAACATGCGATGTTCCCTAAATATGACTATTTCAGAGCTGATGAAGATTACGCAGAAATCGCAAGAGTAATTGGACTAAAAGGCGAAACTACGGAAGAGTTAGTTGAAGCATTAGCGCTTGAGATTAATGAGTTAGGTAAACGCCTTGGAATTGAGATGAGTTTCAAAGATCAAGGAATAAATAAAGATGACTTTGATAGTAAAGTTGATGAACTTGCGGAACTAGCGTATGAAGATCAATGTACTACGGCAAATCCTAAAGACCCACTAATTAGTGAGTTAAAAGAAATTATGCTTCAAGCATACTACGGGGTTAACTAGGTTTTAAAGTATTTGTTCCTATGCAAACACTTAAAATAGAAAGACAGTGA
>CAYWKT010000114.1:0-2909 GCA_964458985.1 uncultured Erysipelothrix sp. | reverse complement strand
GTAAAGGCTTGCATTTAAAAATAGATATTATATAATTGAGTTATCAGAGGTGATATTATGTTTGAGGAAAGAGTTACAATTGAATATGGGATCATCTTTAATATGATTTGAAAGACGACGAAATTGTGTCGTCTTTTTTTGTACAATAAAGGAGGCGTAAGCTATGAATGAAAATGATCGTAAATTTTTTGAAGCTGCGGTTGCACGTGATATTAAAAGTTTAACCGAAGCTTTGGATGCAGGGGCAAATATAGATGTTATCAATGGCGATAAACGAACTGCATTAATGAGAACAGCAAAACGTGGATATGAGGACGTCGTAGATGTCTTAATAGAACGAAATGCCAAGACAAACCTTTTAGACAAAAATAATAAGACAGCTTTAATGGGAGCTGCGAAAAATGGACATTCAAGTATAGTCGAAAAACTAGTGAAAAATGATGCAGTAGTTAACCAAGCTGACTATCGAGGCCGAACTGCACTAATGCGTGCAGCATTCTTAGGACATACTCATATAGTCGAGTTTTTAATCGATTCTAAAGCTGATGTAAACATCGCTGATAATAAAGGGCGAACAGCACTAATGGATGCGACAATCGCGCTAAAGGTCGATGTAATCAACGTTTTACTTGAGCACGGGGCACAAGTTAACGCACAAGACTTTAATGGTGTAACTTCACTTATGCGTGCAAGTTATGGCGGATATGTCGAACTAGTTAAACTTTTAATTGATGCAGGTGCAGATATTAGTATTCGTGATAATGATGGTAACTATGCAATTCACTACGTACGTGGACACAGTTTTGAAACTTTAAAGCCATACTTGAAAGTTGAGGTATAAACGATGCGCGACTATTTATCAAATGAGATTAGAAATATTGTTTTACTTGGACATAGCCAAAGTGGAAAATCATCACTAGTTGACTCAATTCTTTACTATAAAGGAATTAGTGATCGTATGGGTGATGCGAAATCAGGAACTAGTGCAACTGACTTTGAAGTAGAAGAAGTAAATCGTGGACATTCAGTATATACATCGATCATCCCAATTGAATGGAATGATTGTAAAGTAAATATGTTAGATACTCCAGGCTATTTAGACTACATTGGAGAAACAGAGGCCGCACTTGAAGTTGCGGATAATGCATTGATTGTAGTTAGTGCCAATGAAGGATTAGAGACAGGAGTTATTAGTGCTTTTAGAGCAGTTGAAAAACGCAATCTGCCAACAATCTTCTTTATTAATAAATTAGATCATGAAAAAGCTGATTTTGAGAAAACTTATGAACAATTAAGAGCTGAGTTTGGAAAGAGTGTAATATTATTTGAAGTTCCAATCATTGATGATCGAAAAGTAATTGGAAGCGTCAATATTTTAAGAAATAAAGCTTGGTACTACGATGATAAAGAAGTCTCAAAAGAAGTACCAGAAGATATGAAAGATTTAGTTGAAAGTTATTATAATGACTTAGCTGAAGCAGTCGCAATGACCGATGATTCACTAATGGAAAAATTCTTTGAAGGAGAAAGATTTAGTGAGGAAGAAATTGCGGAAGGTTTAAAAGAGTCAGTTCGTAATGGAGACATTCGACCGGTCTACTGTGGAAGTGCGACTGATCAAACTGGAGTTCAAAGATTAATGGATTTAATTACAGAATTTTTCCCAACATACGAAGAAAAAGGTGTAATCGAAGTTTTAGGAAAAGATGATAAAGTTGTCGAACTAAAAACGAATGAAGACGAAAAACTTTCAGCATTTGTCTTTAAAACAATTGTCGACCCATTCGTTGGGAAAATTTCATACATAAAAATTATGAGTGGTGTTATGACATCAGACTCAGACATATACAATGTAAACAAAGGTGAGAGTGAGAAGATTAACTCAATCTACATTATTAACGGTAAATATCAAGAAGCAGTAGGAAAACTATTTACAGGTGATATTGGGGCAGTCGTTAAGCTAGCACATACGGAAACGAATGATACACTTGCGACTCGCGATAATCAAGTTAGAATTTCACCAATTACATTTACTAAACCGATGTTATCAGTTGCGATACAACCGAAGTCAAAAGATGATGAAGATAAACTATCATCAGCACTTGCGAGAATTCAAGAAGAAAATCAAACAGTGAAGATTATTAGAAATCCAGAAACTAATGAAACATTATTATATGCGACAGGAGATCAATTAATTGATGTCATCATTAAAAAGATGAAAGATAGATATCGCGTTGAAGTTGATCGAAAAACTCCTAAAGTTCAATATCGTGAAACGATTAAAGGTAGTTTCTTAGCTGAAGGTAAACATAAGAAACAATCTGGTGGATCAGGCCAGTATGGACATGTGTTCGTCAACTTTGAGCCAACTGATAGTGAAGAGATGGTTTTTGAAGAAACAGTATTTGGTGGTGCAGTTCCACGTCAATACTTCTCAGCAGTTGAAGAAGGACTTCGTGAAGCTATGTTAGAGGGAACACTTGCCGGCTATAAAATGGTAGGCGTTAAAGCAACACTAACTGATGGATCACATCATGATGTTGACTCAAAAGATATTGCCTTTAAGACTGCGGCACGATTAGCATACCGAGAAGGAATTCCAAAAGCGAAACCAGTATTACTAGAGCCAATCGTTGACATTCATATCGTTGTTCCAGAGGAGTATACCGGAGTAATCGTCGGAGATTTAAATAAACGTCGAGGATTAATTATGGGAATGGACTATGATGAGTACAATGATCAAATAATAAATGCGGAAGTTCCATTAGCTGAAATAATTAAGTATGCAACTGAGTTAAGATCAATGACTCAAGGTAAAGGCGTTTTCGAATATGAAGTGATCGATTATCGCGAAGTACCTGAGCATTTATCAGCAAATATTATTTCCCAGGCAACAACTAATTAAAAAA
>CAYWKT010000113.1:0-2916 GCA_964458985.1 uncultured Erysipelothrix sp. | reverse complement strand
AAATAGGTTGTAATTATATGTGTGTATGTTACTATTATGTAGTAGGGTAATACCCATAGAAGAAGGAGAAATATATATGAAACATTATGATTTATTACAAACATATTTATCAAATGTAAACGTAATTAATACTAAATTACTTAACTTACATTGGAACGTTGTTGGACCTCAGTTCTTAGAACTTCACAACTTAACGGAAGAAATTCATGATATTTTAGCTGAGCAAATTGACGAAGTAGCAGAAATGTTAAAAATGAGACACGTGTTCCCATTATCAACAGTTGCTGAATACGTTGAAGCTTCAACAATTACAGAAATCAAAGCTAGAAACTTCTCAGCTGACGAAGTATTTGAAATTTTAAAAACTGATTTAACAATCATGCGTGATCTTGCAGTTGAAATTAGAAACACTGCAGATGAAGCGGGAGATTTTGAAGTAGTAGCTTCATTTGAAGACTATACAGCTGTTTACAGCAAGTATGTATGGTTTGCTGAAGCATTTACTGCATAATAAATATTATTAATATGAAAACTCACTATATGTGAGTTTTTGTGTTTTTAGAGGGTATTGAGATTATTTTAACATACTAATATCCTTTACTTTTTCACATAAAAGTAAAAAATGATATACTTCAGCACAGGTTGTGTGATACGATAGTATGCATAAAGTCACCTCATTTAATTAACGTTCAATAGTGAAATTAAGTGATTAAATAACTTGTGAAATATTATGCATAACAATTGAACATTAAACCATGAGGTATATAATATAGTAGACACATATTGAATAAGGAGGAATATATATGTCTTTAGTTGGAAAACAAATAGAAGAGTTTAAAGCGCAAGCGTATTTAAATGAGGAGTTTATTGATATTACAGAAGCAGATTTAAAAGGAAAGTGGAGTGTTTTACTATTCTACCCAGCTGACTTCTCGTTTGTATGTCCTACAGAATTAGGTGATCTTCAAGAACAATATGAAACATTAAAAGGATTAGGAGTTGAAGCTTACTCAGTTTCGACAGATACTCATTTCGTTCATAAAGCATGGCATGATGCTTCAGACGTAATTAATACAGTACAGTATCCAATGATTGGTGACCCATCACAAGTTTTATCTAAAATGTTTGACGTTTTAGATGAAGAAAGTGGATTAGCACAAAGAGGTACTTTCATTATCGATCCAGACGGAATTATTCAAGCAGTTGAAATTAATGCGGACGGAATCGGAAGAGATGCTGCAACTTTAATTCCAAAAATTAAAGCGGCACAATACGTACGTAAAAATCCAAACGAAGTTTGCCCTGCAAAATGGCAAGAAGGGGAAGAAACATTAACTCCTGGATTAGACTTAGTCGGAAAGATTTAAGGTAGTAAAATGGCGTTAGAAGAAAATATTCGAAAACAGTTAGAAGGCTATGTTGCTCTTCTTGAAAATGATGTAGTTATTACTGCAAGTTTAGGCGATGATTCTTCTTCAATCAAAATGCGTGAGTTCCTCGAAGAAATCGAGGAACTTTCGTCTAAAATACAGTTAGTTGAAGAAAAATTAGACCGTACACCAAGTTTTAGACTAGATAGTAAAGATCAAATTGGACGTGTAACATTTGCAGCGATTCCACTCGGCCATGAACTATCAACATTCGTTCTGGCACTAGTTCAATCAAGCGGTCGTACACCTAAGATTGAAGAGTCACAAATTAAACGTATTAAACAAATTAAAGAAAAACTTCATTTTGATACTTATGTAAGTTTATCATGTCATATTTGTCCAGATGTCGTACAAGCGATTAACGTAATTGCAATCTTAAACGAAAATGTCACTTCAACAATGGTTGATGGTGGAATCTTCCAAAATGAGATTGAAGATAAAGCAATTATGGCAGTTCCGACAATCTTCTTAAATGATGAAGAATTTAATGCAGGACGTGTTACTTTAGATGAATTATTAGAACAAATTTTAGGTAAGGCAGAACTTGATGTCGACGTGTCTGAATTATATGATGTTTTAATTGTCGGTGGAGGACCTGCAGGTGTAAGTAGTGCTATCTACTCCGCACGTAAAGGATTAAAAGTTGCAATGATTACTGATCGTATCGGTGGTCAAGTACTTGAAACTTTCTCAATTGAAAATTTAATTGGAACAAAATATACAGAAGGACCGAAATTAGCGACAGATCTTCATGAACATTTAAAAGACTATGACATAGATATTATTAATAATCAAACAGTCATTGATATTAAAAAAGAAGATAATGCGATCGTTACATTAGATGGCGGAGTTGAAATTAGTGGACGTGTTGCGATAATCGCAACTGGAGCTCGTTGGAGAAATGTCAACGTTCCTGGTGAAGCTGAATTTAAAAACAAAGGTGTTGCTTACTGTCCACACTGTGATGGTCCTTTATTTGAAGGTAAAAAATTGGCTGTCATCGGTGGAGGAAACTCTGGAATTGAGGCGGCAATTGATCTTGCGAATGTTGCAAGTCATGTCACTGTCGTGGAATTTGCCGACAGTTTAAAAGCTGACGAAGTATTACAAGATGCAGTAGCGAAAATCGATAACGTAGATATCGTTCTAAATGCTGCGACAACTGAAATTACAGGTGTTGATAGTGTTAATGGTTTAGTTTATGATGATCTTACTACTAGTGCATCACACTCAGTTGAAGTAGATGGTGTCTTCGTTCAAATTGGATTAATTCCAAATACTGAATTCTTAAAAGATACATTTGAAAAAACACCAATGGGTGAAATTATCGTTAACCATGTAGGAGAAACGAGTATCCCTGGAATCTTTGCGGCAGGTGACTGTACAAACAGTTCTTATAAGCAAATCATTATTTCAATGGGTGCAGGTGCAACCGCAGCGCTTGGTGCATTTGACTACTTAATAAGAAATAAATAATATATTAAAC
>CAYWKT010000112.1:0-2928 GCA_964458985.1 uncultured Erysipelothrix sp. | reverse complement strand
TCACACTAAAAATATAACATAATATTTTTTTGAATGCAAGTATCAAACTTTAAATTTATTTTCGTTGTATGCGATAACATATTATGATATATTATAGATAAGTTATTTACGGTTGTTACTGTTAGGCAGGCGAGACGAAAAGATACGATTCTTTTTGACTTGCTTTTTTTTAAGGGAGGGGAGTAAATAATATGTATATAATTCAGTCTATTTTTAATAATAATGTTGCTCTAGTTAAAGATAATGATGGCAGTGAATTTGTCCTTATGGGAAAAGGAATCGGCTTCAATACATCAGCTGGAAGTGAAGTTAATGAAGATAAAATAGAGAAAAAATTCTTATTAGACCTATTCTTTAAGAATGAGGATAATAACTACTTTAATATGATTCAAGAAATCATTGAAGCTTTTGAACGTGAGTTAAACATAAAGCTTAATGATCATATTTACTATGCCCTAAGTGATCACATTGATTATGCGATCGAAAGAGCTTCAACTGGAGTTGTCTTTAGAAGTCCAATTCAATGGGAAATAAGCAAAGCCTATCCTAAGGAGTATGCACTCGCCCAAAAAGCAGTAAGTATCTTAAATGAAAACCTAAAAAGTAATCTACCACCAGAAGAGGCAACGTTCATTACATTACACATTATTAACGCCAGTAATGAAGTATCAGATTATGATTTATTATTTGAAGAGTTAACTTTAATAGATGATATATTAAGATTAATTAGATCTCACTTTAAAGTAGACCTTGATACAAACTCAGTTAATTACGAAAGATTTTTAACTCATTTAAAATTTATGATACATCGTGTCCGAAAAGATGAACAATTAGATGTTGTGAATGCAAGTTTCTACACTAAGGCAATTGAAGAATATCCTGATATCTTTGAATGTGTCGTCAAAATAAGTAAGTTAATTAAAAACCAAAAAGATATAACATTAAATAATGAAGAGTCATTCTACCTAATGTTACACATTAGTCGAGTATTAAGTCGATAAAAAATAGATACTTAAAAAGCCAAGTAATTATCTGTACTAGATAGTAACTTGGCTTTTGTTATGTTAATTAATAATTATTTATTTTTACGTTCTTCATTATACTTATACACCATTGATGTAATAATTGGTGTTAATATTGACGTTACAATTACTGATGTTGCAATCTGAGGAGTTGCAACCGCAGCTAACTCTGATAACGTTGGGTCAATTGCTGCCATCGCTGGAGGAGTAGCTACTGCACTTGCAGCCGTACTATTAATACCAGCTCCTGCGACACCTGATCCACCAGTTAATCGGTCTGCCATAATACCAAAGAAAGCTCCAACTACCGCGACAATTAATCCAAGTAGAATTCCTGATAATCCTCCTACAACTAGTTGTGAGAAGTTCATATTAGCTCCTAATACAAATCCTAATACGATAATTATCGGTGTTGTTCCTGAAGTAAGTTGTTTCTTTAAGAATGGACTTGTGTTTCCTAGTATCATTCCAATGACTAAAGGAAGAATTGATCCAACAATTTGCATTATCGGAATATTAGCTTGACCACCAGCACTTAGTGCAATCATAGTTACTGTTGGTCCAACACTAATCGTAGTCATCGCAACCGCACCTTTATCAATCTCATCACCATAAGAAGCCATAATTCCTGAATATAGTGCATTATTGGCTACTGACATTGCACCGATTATCGCAAGTGAACTTAGTCCAAATAAGTTATCACCCATAAATTTCGCGACACTAAGTCCAATTATCACAGAAAGAATTATCTTAACTGAAATAATTACTCCACCACGAAATAAGGCTTTAGGTGCATTTTTAAATGATAGTGATGCTCCTATAAATAACATGAACACACCAACTAATGGTCCTGTACCATCATTTACAATAGCAGTTGTAAATCCACCTATTTGAAGTGCTTCTGGAAATATCGAGGCAATTGTACATCCAATAAACATCGGAATAACAATCGTATCTCCAGGAATCTTTATTTTTTTAATTTTATCTAACATATGCAATTAGTCTAAGACTATACCTCCATCAACGTCACCAATTTCTCCTGTGACAAAGCTTGAGTTTTGTGATGCGAAAAATAAAACCATTTGTGCAATTTCTGCTGGTTCTGCTTTTCTTCCTAATGGAATACCCGCTAATACACGACCTTCTTTTTCTTTATCTTCTTTTAAAGCAGTAGTCATTTCCGTATTTGTGTATGATGGACAAACTGCATTGGCACGAATATTATATTTTCCACCCTCTTTTGCTAAAGCTTTAGTTAAACCGTTTACTCCAGCTTTTGAAGTAGCATATGCTGCAGTACCTAAAAGACCACCACCAATTTTTCCTGCAACTGATGAGATGTTAACAATACGTCCGCCACCATTTTCAATAAAATATTTGTATGCTGCATGACATGTAACAAAAGTTCCTGTTAAGTTAATGTTGATAACACGATCCCATTCTTCTTGAGATAATTCCTGAATTGGTAAAGTACTAATAATTCCAGCACTATTAACAAGGACAGTTACTGGATACTCGCTCATAATTTGCTCCATAACTTCTGTAGTAGACTTACTGTCACTAAGGTCCATTTTAATAAAACTTGCTTTATCGCCTAATTCTTCAGCTGTTTTTTGTCCAACTTCTTCATTAATATCAGCAATAATTACTGATCCTCCGCCAGCAATTATTCCTCTGACTACTTCTTTTCCAATACCTTGCGCTCCACCTGTTACAATGGCTACATCATTTTCAAAATTCATATTATCACTCTCTTTCCTCAATTAATCATACGCTCATGTTAATTAAATAACAAGACCCAATTTAAAAAAGAGACAGCTAACTGTCTCTACTTGATAAATATTTAACTTAATTTTAACTTGTGATTAATTTAGTTCTTTCTTCATAATAATCTTAAACCAAACGA
>CAYWKT010000111.1:0-2943 GCA_964458985.1 uncultured Erysipelothrix sp. | reverse complement strand
GGATTTAAATCCATTCATCTTACATAACACCCACAACTATTTGACACTAACAAAAGGATCTACTCAGTGTAGATCCTTTAATGTTAAGATTTAATTAAACTTATCTTTTAAGGTCGGAACAATTAAGTAGGCAATAAATGAGCCAACTAAAGCGGTAAATAGTTGCGGATAGCCAAACTTAAATCCTAGCATCGTTTTTATCGCAAGTCCTTTATCTGCAGGCAGTCCAGACATAATAATCGGTGCTGCAATATAGTTAATTGTTAGAAAAAGTGTAATAAATTTACCAATTGATCCACTAATTAAGGCTACAACTTTACTCCTATTAAATAAGAGTCCGACAATGATTACAATTGTCATATTACCTAGTGCGACAAATGGGAGCATTATTGGAAATGCGAGTTCGCCTTGCATAAATGCTACGAGTGGGGTTAAGATTGCGATTGTAACTCCACTTGAAATACTTACCGTAAGCGTTGCGACAATTAAGAATGTATTGACAAGTGATCCAATAATTAATTGATCAAACTCACCAAGGCCTGGAATCATTATCTTCGGTATAATAGTTCTTAATGATTGAAAGAGTAATGCTAATGCTAAAAGTAGTGCTGTTTTCGTTAACCATTTTATTTGCTTATTCATAGTTATCTTTAAATATCATATTGATTACGTTTTATATACGTTGTATGAATTAATTCATGTGCTTTATCACTATTAGGTTCTTTTAAGTATGTTTCATAAATATAATTAATTGATGGATTTTCATGGGATTGACGTACTTTTAAACTACGGTCTTCATTGTAAATCGCCTCAGCTCTTAATTTCCAAACATTTTTCTCCATCGCAACTTTCGATTTAACGATCGGTTGACCGCCACCCGTAATACATCCACCAGGACAGCCCATTATTTCTATAAAATGATATTGCTTTTCACCATTCTTAACTCGATCTAAAAGTTCTCTAGCATTTTTCATACCATGTGCAACTGCCGCATTGACAGTCATTCCATTAATATCAAGTGATGCTTCTTTAACACCTTCTAAACCTCTAACCATATTAATTTCTAAATTCTCAAGTGGTTTTCCAGTAAGTAAGACGTAGACAGATCTAAGTGCAGCTTCCATTACTCCACCTGTAGCTCCAAAGAGGGCACCAGCCCCTGATGAGTCGCCAAAGAGTGGGTCATAATCGCTTTTCTCCATATCTTTAATATCGAGTCCAGCTTCTTTAATCATTCGAGCTAGCTCTCTTGTCGTTATAACAGCATCGACGTCTTAACTTTATTTCTATCACGCATTTCTTCACGATTTGCTTCAAATTTTTTCGCAGTACAAGGCATTACTGATACTGTATATATTGATTTAGGATCAATATTTTCTTTTTCTGCATAATACGACTTAGTTAGTGCTCCTAACATTTGATGCGGAGACTTACAACTTGATAAATTATCTATGTATTCAGGATAATAATCTTCACAGAACTTTACCCATCCTGGACTACATGATGTAATTAATGGTAGTTCACCATTATTTTGAAGTCGATTGATTATTTCAGTTCCTTCTTCTAAAATTGTTAAGTCGGCTGCAAAGTTTGTATCATATACTTCATCAAAGCCTAGTTTTCTAAGTGCAGTAACCATTTCGCCTTTAACGTTACTACCAATCGGCATTCCAAACTCTTCACCAAGTGCAACTCTAGTTGCTGGGGCAGTTTGAACGATTACTGTTTTAGTTGGATCATTTAGTGCTTCCCAAACATAATCAACATCATTTTTCTCACGAAGTGCACCAACTGGACAAACTTGAATATACTGACCACAGTTAATACATGGAACATCATTTAAACTTAAATCAAAAGCTGGTCCAATCTTTGTATTAAAGCCGCGATCATAAGCTCCGATAACGCCAATATCTTGGACTGATGAACACATTGCAACACATCTTCGACAGACGATACATTTAGCAGTGTCTCTTACAATAGAAGGTGAGAAGTCATCTAAAACAGATGCAGTCTGTACTCCTTCAAAGCGTGTATCATCAACGCCAAAGCGTTTCGATAAATCTTGTAGTTCACAGTTAGTACTACGAACACATGTTAAACATTTTTTATCATGATTTGATAAGATTAATTCTAAGTTTACTTTACGACTTTCTCTAATTTTCTTTGAGTTAGTTCTAATTCTCATTCCTTCACTTACTGGAAGGACACATGAGGCAAATAGCCCATCACGATCTTCAACCTCAACTACACATAAGCGACAAGCGTCAATTTCATTTATATCTTTTAAATAACAGAGTGTTGGAATATCAACATTATTCTGTTTACATGCATCAAGTACTGTTGTATTTGCATCAACTTGTACATTTTTATTATCAATTACAATATTAAGCATACTCATGTTGTTCTTTCTCCTTTCCAACAACTTCGATAGCATCAAATAGACATGCGGTTATACAAGATCCACAGTTAATACATAATTTTGAATCAATCTTAAATGGAGTTTTTCCAACTTCGCCAGTAATTGTGCCAACCGGACATACTTTCGTACATAAACCGCATTTTTTACACATGTCAGATAGTATAAAGTGTGTACTTAAGTCACTACAGACGGCAGCTTCACAAGATTTATTCATTATGTGATCTTCATATTCATGTCTAAAATACTTAAGTGTACTTACAACTGGATTTGGAGCAGACTGTCCTAGCCCGCATAATGATGATTGACTAATATTCGAAGCTAATAATTCTAATTTTTCAATATCACCTTCGACACCTTCTCCTTTAGATATTCTGACAAGAATCTCATGCATTCTTTTCGTACCAATTCGACAAGGGACACATTTACCGCATGATTCATCGACAGTAAACTCTAAGAAGAACTTCGCAATATCAACCATACAAGAATCTTCATCCATAACGATTAGTCCACCTGAGCCCATCATT
>CAYWKT010000110.1:0-3023 GCA_964458985.1 uncultured Erysipelothrix sp. | reverse complement strand
AACGAGAAAATGTCATACATTAATCGTTATGATATAATAAACATAATGTATTCAAGGTAATTTTTGGGGGGGAGATACTATGTTAAAACTAGTTTTTAGCACCTTATCTAATCGTTTGTTTTTTATGCTTATCATTATTTTTATATTGCTTGAGTTTAACATCACAAGAAAGCTTATAACAAAGAATGAAAAGAGTTATAAAGATACTTTACTGTTAGCCATTATTTTTGGGAGTCTTGGCATTATTGGTACATATTGGGGAATTGATATCAAAAATGCTATCGCAAACTCTAGAATTATTGGTGTGTTTGTAGGCGGAATCATCGGTGGACCGGTAGTAGGAACAATGGCCGGTATTATCGCAGGATCACATAGATACTTAATTGATATTGGTGGATTCACTGCTTTCTCCTGTTCTTTATCCACAATTTTAGGTGGGATTATTGCAGGTCAGTTAAGTAAACATTACAAACGTTCAAAGCATAAAGTACTATTTTCGATATTCTGGGGAGTTGTCGTTGAATCAATTCAAATGTTAATAATTATATTGTTATCTAAACCTTCAGCTGCTGCATTAGACTTAGTTAAAGTTATTGGTTTACCGATGGTTGCATCAAATGCGTTTGGTATAACTATTTTCTTATTAATCCTTAGTCGTATGATTAGTGAAAAAGAAAGAGATAAAGCACTATTAACACAAATTGCCTTTAATATTGCGAATGATAGTAGTTACTATTTTAAGGAAGGATATAACGAAGTAAATAGTCTTTCAGTTGCGAAGATTATTATTAAGCAAACATCGTTCTCTTCTATTACCTTTACTAATAATAAGCATATTATTAGTTCGGCAGGCGATCCAGCCTTTTTAGACTTTGATAAGGATATATTACAAAGAGAGTTATCAAAAGAGATTGATACTGTTAATCATTCATTTATTCAAGAGTTAAAAAATAAGTTTTATTTAAGATCAGAAGAGAGTAGCCGTAATACTTATATTGAATCATTAAAAGTTCAAGATAAAGTTATAGGATATATCGTTGCAACTTCAAATCATAGTGTAATCAATTATGAGTCTGAATCAGTTCTTCTATCATCGATTGCTAATTTGCTCTCAACTCAAATTGAGTTAAGTGAGATTGAGGAGCAAAGAAAGTTATTAAATCAAGCTGAACTTTTAACTTTACAAGCTCAAATTAATCCGCACTTTTTATTTAATGCCTTAAACACAATAAGTATACTAATCAAACATGATCCAGTAGAAGCGAGAAGAATATTACTACATCTTAGTGATTATTTCCGTTCAAATATAAATAATTCTCTTGATGAAGTTTCAATTCATAAAGAGTTAGAACATATTAATTCTTATGTTGAAATTGAAAAGGCAAGATTTCAAGACAAGTTAAACGTAGTTTACAATGTTCCAGATAACGTAGATTGTGATCTTCCAGAATTAATTATTCAACCATTAGTCGAGAATGCAATCAAGCATGGAATTTGCAAGAAGTTTGGCAGTGGGACAGTCCATATTGATGTGAAAGATAATGATATTGATACACTTATTACTATTAGTGATGATGGTATCGGTATGAATGATGAAACTTTGATTAGTGTATTAAATGAAGATGTGACAGATAAAATTGGTTTAAAAAACGTTAACCAAAGATTGATTAAAAGATATGGAGAAGAGTTTGGTTTAGACATTGAATCAGAGTTTAATGTTGGGACTACAATCAAACTGAAAATACCTAAAAAGGAGGTGCGTTATGCTTAACTGTTTAATAGTTGATGATGAGCCTTTAGCGAGAAAAGAGCTCTCGTTTATGATTCAAGAATATGAATGTGTGAATCAAGTTTATGAGGCGGACAACGCTTTAATGGCGCTTGATGTTATAGTAAAAAATCCCGTTGATGTAATATTCTTAGATATTGAAATGCCACAAGTTAATGGAATAGAATTTGCAACAATCTTAAATGATTATCATGATAATATTACTATAATAATTGTGAGTGCATACGAGAAATATGCGATTGATGCTTTTAAAGTAAATGCAAGTGACTACTTATTAAAGCCAATTAATAGTGATGCACTAGATGAGACAATCAAAAATAAACTTTTACCTCTAATCGATAGCAATCATACTACATACGATGATAAAGAAGTAGAAATGTATATGAACTCAAAAACTAACGTACCAAAGCTTACAGTCGTTAAAGATGATCGATACATTCCATTAAACTATTCGAAAATTATATTCATTACAATAGAAGATCGAAAAACATTAATTCATACGAGAAATCAAACGTACACGATTAATCAAAATTTAAATCAAGTTGTAGATACATTAAAAGATTCAAGATTTTTTAGATGTCATAAATCATACATTGTTAATATCCATTATATTGAGAGTATTGAACCTTGGTTTAATGCTACATTAAAATTAAAACTTAAATCAATCAATGAGTCGATTAGTGTAAGTCGCAGTTACGTTAAGAGTTTTAAAAGCATTATGAACATCGAATAATGCATTTGAGACAAAAAAACATGCATCTTAACGCTTTTAATACTTTAATCACAATTAAATAGTTACAATGTCTTCATAAAATAATATTAAGAGGAGGAATAGAATGACTCAATTTATTATCGGAGTTGTTATATTAATTGTAGGCTATTTTGTCTATGGGAAAATTGTAGAAGACAAATTTGCACCAGATGAAAACATCGTGACACCAGCGATTAGACTAGAAGATGGTGTTGACTATGTACCAATGTCTAAGTATCGTTTATTCTTAATCCAGTTATTAAATATTGCGGGATTAGGACCGATCTTTGGAGCAATTCAAGGAGCTTTATTTGGACCAGTTGCATTCGTGTGGATTGCGATTGGATGTATCTTTGCCGGAGGAGTACATGATTACTTTTCAGCAATGTTATCAGTTAGACATGATGGAAAGAGTTTCTCAGAGATTACTGGTGAGTATTTAGGAGAAGGTATGCGTAAAGTTATGCGTGTATTCTCAGTTAT
>CAYWKT010000109.1:0-3163 GCA_964458985.1 uncultured Erysipelothrix sp. | reverse complement strand
ATTTTAAAGTAGAATCGTCCCAATTAATGCCGAAATGATAATTAATATAATGTTATTTACCTTATATTTATATAAAAGGATAAATGATGTTATACACATTATGACTAAAAGTAAACTATTACTAATATTTAAACTTAAATCTATACACACTTTCAGCATAATCGAGAGTGACGCAATACTAACTCCATTTAGAAAGTTTTTAATTACTAAATTATCTCTTAACTTATTATAAATTGGATATAAAATGAAAATTAAAAGAAATGACGGAATAAATATACCCACTGTCGAGACAATTGCCCCTTTGATACCAGACAAGTAAAAACCAATCGCAGTTGCGCTAGTGAAAACAGGACCTGGAGTTATTTCTCCTATTAAAACTAAATCAAGAAGTTGATTTTCAGTCAAATATTGCAGTTTAGTTACAAACTCACTTCTTAGAAACGCGATTAACACGTACCCACTACCATATAATAGTGATCCAATCTTCACAAAAGTATAAAATAAGATCGAAAGTGAGATTGGCTCAATTGAATAAACTCTTGATTTTTTATACGTATATAATATAAGAGCAACTAATCCACTCACTAATAAAACAGTTATTTCACTAAAGTTTAAAAATAGTAATAAAAGTGAAAATATTAAGAGCCCAACACTTTTACTATCTTTGACATTTGACTTCATCATTTTTGATAGCGCTGAAATAATTATCGCCACCATTATAGCCGACATTCCGCTTAGAGCACTTTGAACTTGAATAATTGAACTATACTGTACATAAAAGTACGTAAAAATCATTACAATTAAAACTGCCGGAAAAATAAAACTAATCCCAGCTAATAATAAACCAAGTGCTCCACCCATCTTATAGCCAACTAATATCGCAAGTTCAGTTGAGTTTGGTCCAGGTATTAAATTAGTAAACCCAATTAAATCTAAAAATTCACTCTCACTTAACCATTTTCTTTTTTGAACTACTTCTTCATTCATCATTGCCGTATGTGCGGCTGGACCACCATACGCAAAAAAACCTAACTTCAAAAATAAATTAACAATCTCTTTATGTATACTTTTCATATAAATACCCCACTTGCTACCATTATATACAATACAGTAGTCATGTAAAGTAAGTGTATTTATTAAGTAAGTTTTTAACAAATGTATATGATTAGATACTGTTCAATAATTAAGATATTATTATAACTAGAATAGAGGTAAATACATGAATGAATTTAAAATAGGCTTATATTCATTAGGAGATTACGTAAGTAATGCCGTTACTAATGAAATAATTACAGAACAAGAACGTATGGAAGAAATAATTAGTGCCGCAAAATTGGCTGATGAGAAAAAATTAGATATTTTTGCGTTAGGTGAAAGTCATCAAGAACACTTTATATCTCAAGCACACGCCGTCATCCTTGGAGCTATTGCTAGAGAAACTAAAAATATCTTACTTTCGAGCTCAGCGACAATTATTTCAACATCTGATCCCGTTAGAGTATATGAGAACTTTGCAACACTAGATATATTATCTAATGGACGTGCGGAAATAGTTGCCGGACGCGCATCTCGAATTGGATTATTTTCACTTTTAGGATATGATGTTCGCGATTATGAAGCACTTTTTGAAGAGAAATTTAAACTGTTACTACACTTAAACAACGAAAGTGTCATAAACTGGTCAGGAGCATACCGCAGTCCACTTCAAAATGAAATACTACATCCAAAACCATTACAGGATAAACTTCCAATTTGGCGTGCTGTAGGCGGTCATGCACAGAGTGCAAGAGTAGCCGGGATGCAACAAGTACCAATGATGCTAGCGACACTTGCCGGCCCTGTAACCCACTTTAATCAAACAATTGAAGTATATCGTCAATACTTTAAAGAGTACCACGAAAATCTTGATCAAATGCGAGTAGGAATTACAAGTTTCTTTCACGTCGCTGAAACAGATGAGATTGCATTTAATCGTTTTTATAAATATATAAACTACGCACTAATACAAGCTAATGGCCACGGAATGAATCCTGAAGTATACCAAAGTGCCTTAGATATTAGAAATGCGATACTAGTCGGATCACCTGAAACTATCATAAATAAAATCGTCTATCAATATGAGGTATACCGCCATGAACGTCATTTATTTCAACTTGACTTAGGTGGAATGTCATATGACATGATCGAAGAGCAAATCAACATTATTAGTAAAGACATTATGCCAGAAGTAAAGAAACGTATTAAAGCGATAAAAGAAAGAGATGAAAAATAATGAATATATTAGTAATAAACGCTTCAGTTAGCGGTTTAAGAACGAATAACGCATTAGATCAGTTAAAATTTAGTGATAATGCGGTAGTTGATAGAATTAATTTTAAAGACTTACAAATGACATTTGCGGACGGAAGAGATTTTAGAGAGTACGATAACGATAATAAAGTTATTGTTCAAAAGATAATTGATGCCGATGCAATCATAATTGGCACTCCGATTTATCAAGCGGGAATTCCTGGTATCTTAAAAAATGTCTTTGACCTTTTACCAAGTAACGCCATACTAAATAAGACGGTCGGAATAATAGTAACTGCCGGTTCACCACGACACTACTTAGTTGCTCAAAGTCAGTTGATACCAATTCTTCATTACTTAAAAGCAAATGTTATTTCAAAGTATGTTTTCATTGAAAATAATGACTTCACAAACGATACACTAAGAGAAGACATTCAAATTAGAATCGAAAACTTAAGTGATACAGTGGAAGATGAAGTTAATGATTACATTACTAAAACGAAAAGTAAGTATTCTTTCCTTTAGAAAGGTCCACTATGGAAATTACAAGTAATAATATCGATCAGTATGTTGATAATTTAGATAAAAACAGAAAAGATGACATCGTATATCTTATTAACCTTTTCGAAGAACTTTCAAACTATAAACCACAACTTTGGGGAAGTATCGTCGGCTTTGGGAATCTTCATTATAAATACGCAAGCAAACGTGAAGGTAATATGCCACTTATTGGATTAGCTAATCGAAAAGCAGCAATCACCCTTTATCTATCATATACGATATCAGAATATGAAGATTTAGAGAAACTAGGAAAATATAAAGTTAGTAAATCATGTCTTTACATAAAAAAACTATCAGATATCGACATTAATGT
>CAYWKT010000108.1:0-3168 GCA_964458985.1 uncultured Erysipelothrix sp. | reverse complement strand
AATATTTAAAATGTGCTTATAATACTTAGGTGAGAGAATTCTCACCTTTTTAAATATAAAAAAGGTATGGTTATTTGCCACACCTCAATTAATCAATTATCTTTTGTGCACCAATAATTGATTTTTTTGCTTCTATGATGATTTAAACTTTGATTTTAAATCACTTTGCTTATTCGACATAAACATGACTACAACATCATTCCCCCCAGAAGTTTGTTGAAAAGAAGCTAGAGTATATCTTCTAAATATAATTATATTTAATAATCTACTTATCTATTGAATAAGTTTATTATGATAAATAATATCCCCCCCGGTTACCATTTATCAAAAGATTTTTAAGGCCTTTATCTGCCCCTCTATATGTATAACGAGCGAGATGTATAAATAGTTTTAAAAAAAGTGAATTTCTTTTAATAATTTAAAAAAGGTACAGTTCGCATTTGAACTGTACCTAAATCTATCATTATCAATTATCTTTTTTGCACAAATAATCAATAATAATAGCTGTCTCTTCTAAACTAGTACTTAAACCTTGATTTTAAATACTTTAATTTAATAAAATGGTTGCTATTGATAACCACTTTACGACCAAAATCTTCCCCCAGAATGATTGTTGGTCAAAAGAAACTGAAGGGATTCACTACCCCCTCAATTGTATAACGATTGAAATGTCTAAATAGTTTTAAATTATTTAACTTTTTTGTATCAACGTAGTTTAACGATCAACTAAAGTAAGAGTTTCACTACTTATCGAATCAATACTTTCATTATTCAACAATGATAAGATAACGTTATTAATGTTAACTGGACCATCCAGGTTTGGAATACCTTTATCTCTCACATTGTAGAAAAGAACATTGCTTAAATCTTTACCATCATATATTACTGATTGATATAACTTATCTGGACCATGCTTGTCTACATAGTCAACCTCCATGTTTAAAACTACATATGAGTGACTGTTTGCACGAGTAATTGTAACACTATTGATCTGTGAGACCTTTAAATTTTTATTAACGTGCGATTGAATAAACTCTTTGTACGATTTTGAAGATTCAACATTTCCATACTTTGAAACACCTTTAAATAATTCATCTCGCATTTCACTTAATGTTATATCATCGATACTAATACTTTCATCATCTTGACTCTCGTTATCTTCTTCTGTATCCTCTTCTTTATCTTCTTCGTTCTCATCTTCTTTTTCTTCTTCGTTTTCGTCTTCACTCTCATCTAATCCAGAAACCACAATCTCTTTAATTTCATCTTTGAAAGTATACTGAACATTATCTTCTATGTATGAGTCTAGTGAACCTTCTAGTAAGTTATATGTGATTACTAAAATGTCCCCATTTTTTAACTCTTTAATATCTTTATTATCTGAAATAGGATTTCCTTCTTGATCAAATTCAAGTAATCTGTCGACACGGACAATTACGTTACTTAATATTTCATTTAATCCGTATGATTCACCAGTATAGTTTTTTAAATATACGTGCTCGCCAAAACCATTTTTCCCGATGAATTGGTGAGTAAAGTACTCTGATACATCTAAGTCCACCATTATAAGATTACCAAATGGAGGTTCTTCATCTTCACCCGTACTTGGAAACTGATCTTTGCCTTCATCTTCATCA
This sequence comes from uncultured Erysipelothrix sp., assembly GCA_964458985.1. Lineage (GTDB taxonomy): Bacteria > Bacillota_I > Bacilli_A > Erysipelotrichales > Erysipelotrichaceae > JAAZDN01. Next base: position 1,531 of record CAYWKT010000108.1, on the reverse strand, counting down.
TCTTTTGGATTTTCTGGATTTACTGGTTCTAATGGTTTTTCTGGAGTTTCAGGAGTTTCAATAACTTCATCTTCTTTTTCTACCTTATCATTATCAATAGGTTTATAGATGATGATAGGACGATCTTTTACATTAACTGTTATTTGCATTGTAGTTTTATTATTATTTGAATCAATCGATTCAGCCAATATTTCATATTTCCCAACTTTATTAAAGTCTACAGTACCACTATATGTAAGAGTCAATTTTCCATCAATTACATCAAATGATTGAAGTATTTGATAATTAATCGGATTTCCGACAAATGTTTCAAAATACTGTTCACCATTAATTTGCGGTTTATTTGTATCTACGGTAATTAAATTAAAGTACATTAATGTTTTATTAATATAGAATTCGACATGAGTGCCGCTAACTGCCCCAACGTATACTTTGCTAGCTTCTTCTTGAGTAAGATACGTTTCTTTATATTCAATATCATTTCCTAAATATATTTGATCGATTATGTCATAATTAAACTTATCCCCATACTCAACTAAATATAATGAATTATGCTTCGCAACTTCTCTGATTGTTTGGTTATTGTTTACGATTATATTCGTCCCCAATGCCCCAACCCCTACTAATGAAGTTGTGAGTACAACTTTTGTCGCAAGTGAAACTTTAGTCGCTTGAATTCCCGTTGATGTCGCAAGATTTTTGTGTTTTGGTTTTCTAAATCCAAACCATAAAAATGGAACTTTGTAGACTTCACTATATCCTCTAAGAAGATATATAAAGTATGGTATCGGTGCAAGACCGTATAATCTAACGCCTTTTGCTTCTAAGTCAACTACTGACTCTTGTATTTTAAGTCGTGCATAGCGTAGACGACTCTTGATTGAGTTCTCATTAACTTCTAAATCACTCGCAATTTCGTTAGTCGTCATCTCTTGGTAGTAAAACATCATAATACATAGACGTTGCTCTTCCGATAAATCATCTAATATTTCATTTAATATTCTTTTTGTCTCGCGTTTGCTCGCAACTTTCTCTGGTTGAAAGTCTTCATTTAAATCTTCAATCTCAAACTCATAATCCGCATCGGAACTATCTTCATAATCCCCAAACAGTAATGGTCGTTTCTTTTTTAAGTAATCTTTTGCTTTATTTGAGGCAATTCGATTTATCCATGGTTGAAAATTGTTATCAATTAACTGATCAATATTTTCATAAGCGCTTAAGTAAGCATCTTGTACGACATCTTGAATCGCATCCGCATCGGTGATTATTCTTGAAACAATATAAAAGACTAAGCGATTAGTCTGCTTATATATTTCACTAAATGCATTTTCATCTCCATTTTTAAAATCTCTAACTATTTCATTAAGACTCATAAAATCCCCCACATCTTTGATACATATTGTAACTTAATAACTATATTTTATAAAATTATAATCATTTCATAACACTATATGCTTATTATACCATTACAACGGTAGTGTCAAGAATCTTGTGTAAACTTCTTTTAGAACACTTACATTAATTAGAT
>CAYWKT010000107.1:0-3202 GCA_964458985.1 uncultured Erysipelothrix sp. | reverse complement strand
TACAGGAGGTAAAAATGAAGCTAAATGAAAGAATAAAAAAAGAAAGAAATAAACTTAATATGTCGCAAGAACAATTAGCCGAACAAGTTTTTGTATCAAGAGTGACAATTTCTAATTGGGAAAATGCAAAGACATTCCCTGATATTGAAAGTCTACTCTTACTATCAAAAATATTTGTGACCTCAATCGATAGTTTAGTCAAAGAGGAGGAAATAAATATGGACTTAAATGAGCGAATGTATAAGTTTGGAAAACTTCAAAGTAAATATCAAAGTTATGTAGTATTAATATTCATAATAGTTATAGTCGCAACGATTTTTCAAAACTTGAATTTAATGAACTATTCAATGATCTTAATGTTGTCACTAATATTAGTCGCGATTAGATTACATTATATTGAAAAAGACTTAAAGAAATATTCTGTAAGTAACTTTACTGAAGTAATGTCATTTTTAAAAGGGTCATCGCTAGAAGAGATAAAAGCATCGCGTAATAAGATAAGTCAATTACGTGGAACAATATATATGTTATTACTAGGATTTGTCGGATTTTTTGTCATAAGTTTTATCGTGACATTTATTATGCAAATTAGTTAATATTGATTAAAATATCCATTATTCTTCATGTGAATTTCCCATTTATTTGGTATAATAAGAAAAGCATAAAGAAGAGGTGGATTATGTATCACAGTTATCAAGATGGTTATGTAGAAGTAATCTCTGGCTGCATGTTCGCAGGTAAAACAGAGGAGTTATTAAGAAGAATTAGAGTTTTAGGATATGGACGAGATAAGATCCAATTATTTAAGCCTCTTATTGATGATCGCTATGAAAAAGAAATGGTCGTATCACACGCAGGCTCAAAACATGAGAGTATACAAATCAAACATGCAAAAGATATTTTAGACTACATTGATGAGGACAGTTCAATTGTCGCTATCGATGAAGTTCAATTTTTTGATAATGATATAATAATGGTAGTTGATAAATTAGCTGATAGTGGAATTAGAGTAATGGTTGCCGGACTAGATTTAGATTTTAGAGGAGAGCCATTTGGAGTTATGCCAACTTTAATTACTAAAGCTGAGTTTGTCGTTAAGCTAACTGCGGTTTGTATGAAGTGTGGTGCACCAGGCACAAGATCACAGAGAAATATTGATGGACGTCCAGCTGATTATTATGATCCAGTAATAATGGTTGGAGCAAGTGAGAGTTATGAGGCAGTTTGCCGTCACTGTCACGAAGTACCAAATAAACCATGTATTAAATAGAAGAGGTAAAAATATGGAAGCAATTATAAAAAGATTAGAAGCAGTTGAAGAAAGATATGATGAGTTAAATGAATTACTCGTCTCACCTGAAGTATTAGCTGACAATAGAAGATTAGCGGCACTTGCGAAGGAGCAAGCATCAATCGTTAGTCTTTATGATGGAAGCTTAGCTTTAAAAACATTAAACAATGAAATTAGTGAAGCTGAAGAAATGTTACAGTTAGATGATGCAGATATGGTTGAAATGGCTAAAATGGAATTAGAATCACTTTTAGAGCGCCGTGGTGCTTTATTAGATCAATTAGAAATTATGTTAATTCCAAAAGATCCAAATGATGAAAATAATGCAATCGTAGAAATTCGTGGAGCGGCAGGAGGAGATGAAGGAAACATCTTCGCTGGAGACTTATTTAGAATGTATACGAAATATGCGGAAGCGACAGGCAGAAGCTATGAAGTATTAAGTTCATCACCATCAGAAATGGGTGGATATTCAGATATTTCATTTATCGTTAAAGGTAGTGAAGCATATCGTCATTTAAAATTTGAATCAGGAGCACACCGTGTTCAACGAGTTCCAAAAACTGAAACACAAGGACGTGTTCATACGTCAACGGCGACAGTTTTAGTGCTACCAGAAGTTGAAGAGAGTCAATTTGAATTAGATGAAAATGACTTAGAAATATCAACACACCGTGCAACAGGAGCAGGAGGTCAGCACGTTAACACGACTGACTCGGCAGTAAGAATTGTCCATAAGCCAACTAACATTCAAGTTAACTGTCAAGATGGACGTTCTCAACATGAAAACCGTGCTACGGCAATGAAATTAATTCGTGCACGTGTTGCGGAAGAAATGCAAAGAATTGAAGATGAAAAGACTGGGAATATTCGTAAGAGTAAAATTGGAACGGGCGATCGTTCAGAAAAAATTCGTACTTACAACTACCCACAAAACCGTGTTACGGATCACCGTATCGGTTTAACGATTAATCAGTTAGATCGTATCGTTGAAGGACGTTTAGATCAAATTATTGATGAATTATTAGCATTTGAACAAAAAGAAAAACTTGCAGGTAATATGGATTGAAAACATACGGCGAAGTAATAAACATTGCTGATCAACAAATTCTAACTGTAAGTGAATACTCAGAAGCTCGCTACTTAATGCGTGAGCTATGTGAGAATAATAATATTGATTTATATACTAATCTTGATAACTTTGTTGATGAAGATATTAATAAAACTTTTCAAGAGGGAGTTAGAAGACTAATAAATGAAGAGCCTGTTGCCCATATTTTAGGCTACAGCTGGTTTTATGGTCGAAAATTCACAGTTAATGATGATGTATTAATTCCAAGAGCGGAAACTGAACAGTTAGTCTTAAATACTATTTTAGAAGTTGAAGAGTTCTTTGACACTTTTGATTTAAAACTACTAGACTTAGCATGTGGCAGTGGGGCAATTGGAATCAGTTTAAAACTTGAAGAAAGTGATTTAGATGTGAGTATTTCTGACATTAGCGCTGATGCATTAAAAGTTGCGAAGTTAAATGCGGATCAACTAAATGCTTCAGTTAATGTATATGAGAGTGACATGTTAGACGTTATGATTACAAGCAATCAAAAATATGATGTCATAGTTTGTAATCCGCCATACATTTTAAATAATGAATCACTTCAAAACTCAGTCAAGGACTTTGAACCACACTTAGCACTTTTTGGTGGAGTTGATGGTTTAGACTTTTATCGTCAAGTTTTAAATGAGTCTAAGCAAGTCTTAAATAGTCCAGGTATTTTAGCGTTTGAAATGGGCTATGATCAAAAGGAAACTTTAAGTCATGAAATATTAAAAGTTTATCCAAACGCAAAACTAAAACATTTTAAGGATTATGCTAATTTAGACCGAATGATATTTATTTTTATTTAAAAT
>CAYWKT010000106.1:0-3213 GCA_964458985.1 uncultured Erysipelothrix sp. | reverse complement strand
ACCTATTATTGATCAGATATCGGTACTCTTGACACTTCTTTACCAATAACTACTAATCTTTCATCACTATTATAAGTGATACATGTTTGTAGTGACATTAATTTATCTTCATAAGATAGTTCAACACCAGTATCATAAATCTGTTGAACATCGGCATTAGCTACAAATTCATTAAACTGATTCTCCGAAAATGATCCTTGCCAATAAGAGACATTATCTGTTTCAGATAGAGCGTTATGATAAATAACATAAGCTACTTCATACTCATAAACAAACTCATCATCTGCATAATAAAATGTTTTATTATCCGCGTAATTCTCTTCTTCTCTTAACTTATGCAAGTTGGAAAATTTATCGGTACTATTTTGAATCCAGTGACCATATAATGTCCAGTTTTGATCTTCTTTACTCTGATCATAAGCTTTAAAAACTGTTCCATAAACATGATACTCATGGAAAAATGTTTTAGTTAAGTAATAAGAATTATTACTCGTCTGAGTTACTACCTCATTAATATCTAATGATGGATAATAAAAGTATCCAATGAAGTCATTATTTTTTTCATAAAGGTCGTTAAATGATTTCTTAGTTAAAAACTTAACTGAATCATCTTCTTCCTCTTTACCGATAATATCGACAATTTCATTATCAACTTGTTTCAATAAGTCTTTTTCAACCTTGATTAAATACAATTGATAGCCACTATACAAAATAGCGATTATAGCAACAAGCATCAAAAGTTTTCTAAAAAACTCCATGATGTTATTTTTCATTTTTTATTTCTCGCGCGATCTGATGAAAGATGGAATTTGTGAGTCTTCAATATCTTCAACTTCGATTTCGACTGCTGTTGATGATGCTGGTTCACTACGATGAGATTTAAGTGAAAACTCTTGTGAGTCTACAACGACCTCATCCTCAAATCCTGTCGCAATAACTGTAACGATCATTGCATCTCCAACTGACTCATTGATTGCGATACCAAAGATAATATCAACATTTCCACCTGATGCATCACGGATAAACTCTACAGCTTCCGATCCATCATATAGTGAAATTTCTTTACCACCTGTAATGTTTACAATTGCGTTTTTAGCTCCATCAATCTTAGCTTCTAAAAGTGGTGATTCAATTGCTTTTTTAGCTGCTTCAATCGCTTTGTTTTCACCTTCAGCCATACCGATACCAATTAATGCATTACCTTGATTTTCCATTGTTGTACGAACATCCGCAAAGTCAATATTAATTAGTGCAGGAATTGCAGTTAAGTCAGTGATTGTTTGAACTCCTTGACGAAGTACGTTATCCGCTTCTCTAAATGCTTCTACTAGTGGAATATGTCCAATAACTTCTAATAATTGGTTATTTGAAACGACAATAATTGAGTCAACGTGTTGTTTTAAGTTAGCAAGACCATCTTCAGCAAACTTAACACTCTTTGGACCTTCAAATGTGAATGGTGTTGTTACGATACCAACAGTTAATGCCCCAACTTCTTTAGCTATTTTAGCAAAGACTGGTGCAGCACCAGTACCTGTTCCACCACCCATTCCAGCAGTTACAAATACCATATCTGTATCTTTCATTATTTCACGAATTTCATCTTCATTTTCTTGGGCTGCTTTAAATCCAACTTCTGGGTTTTTTCCAGCTCCACGGCCTTTACTTGTAGTTTTACCTAAACTAATTTTATTCTGGATTGGAGATGAATTTAAACTTTGAAGGTCAGTGTTCGCAACATAAAAGTCAACACCTACTAATCCTTCCTCAACCATTCTATTTACGGCGTTTGTACCTGCTCCACCGATACCAAATACTTTAATTTTAGCAACTTGATCATATTCAAAATGTGACATGCTATTCCTCCTACTATCTTTTAGTTTATTTTAAATAATTCTTTAAATCTGTTTGTCATTGAATCTTCAACTTCATTCGTCTTATATTCAATGTCCTCAAATACTTTTTGTTCTCCATCAACACTACTAACAGAGTAATTGCTTAATACAGACTCATCACGATATAAATATAACGCGCCTAAGTTTGCAACTAAGCCACTTCTTCTTGCACCGACAATTTCTGGTACGTATACTCTTACTTTTGATTTTAATATTGTAGTTAATACATCGCTAATTGAGACAATAGATGCCCCTTTACCCGCTAAGTAAATGTCAGTTTCTTTAGCCATTAAAATAGGATCAATTATCTGATATACTTCTTCAAATTGATCAAATAATACCGGTATAACTGCATCCTTAACTTCTTTATCATCGATAGCTACCGTTTTCTCTTTATCAGAGTAAATAAATATAGGTAGTGTCTCGGTGTCATTTGCGGATAAGTAATCATTTGATAAAATTAACTTTTCAACACTTTTTTTCGATAAATTATGCTTTTGCAATATTTTATCCATTAGTGATTTATAACCTGTGTTTAAACATATACTATTTACAACACGATTATCACTAACTAATGATAAAACTAATTGATTATATTCATAACGAATAATAATTATATTTTTTACTTTTGATGCTTCAAATGCAGCCATTTCACTAGCCATCGCAATACTTTCGAAACTAATGTCAATAATCTCTAGTCCTGCACCTTCAACAATATTTAAGTACTCATATACTAAACTAGTTGATCCTGCATATAAGTCTGTATCTATCGCTAATGATCTGATTGGTTTTTCAAAATCAATTTTATTTTTTGCGACTCCATCAATAAAATATTTTGTAACTCGATAATCAACTAAAACTTGATTTTTCGAAAGTTCTTTTTCTGAAACACCATTAATTGAGTCAACAATTAAATCTTGATTCAATTCCTTGTCAAACAGACCAATAGTTAAGCGTTTTGTATATCTTTCTAACGTATTACTTGGTAAGACAACTATTACCCGTTTAACATTAACTCGCATTTTATCATTTACGATTTGGATTAATGATTTAATATCTTCAATTAAGACCTTTTCATCAACAATCACATTGTTTATAATTGCAGAAGTAGGAAAGATTTCGACATTTAATATGTTTAATCTGCTATTGTGAAATTCGCCCAAAACAAATCGTATTTCTTGCTCGACAAATTCTATACTCGCGTAGATTTCTTTTTGGATCACATTCATACCTCCTATAATTTTATATACATTATTAGTATACAACAATATGCAAAACAATTAAACCTGAACCACCAATTAAATAGTCACTTATATGG
>CAYWKT010000105.1:0-3249 GCA_964458985.1 uncultured Erysipelothrix sp. | reverse complement strand
CCCTAATCAAAGGGGTCAAACGATGACTGATTATTTAAAGATGAGATTGTCAATATAATATAAGAGACGATTAAATCGCTTATTGACAAATGTTGTGGATAAGATAATACATAGTATAAATGAAATTATCGCTAGTATTAATATTTCGACATAATCATTGGCACTTAAGATTATAAATGATACAGCTCCGACAATGTACGTATGTAATATGTATACCGACATAGAGTTTCTTCCAACCTTTGTAATTCTTGATTTTCTATGTGATGTAAATCTTATGAAGACACTCGTAAAGCCAAATCCGATGATGTATAAGATTACTCCGTAACAAATACTTATGATTGCTTCGGCACTAAAGTGAGAATAAGGACGATCAGCCCATAAAAATTCAGTTGGTAGTGTCGTATGATAGACAAAATGATAAGTGAATAAGAGGGTAGTTATAATGATAGCAATTGGTATTGAAATGTTTATTTTTTTGATTCTTTCATAATTATCATTAGATAGAAGATAGCCACCGACAAAGTAAGGTGAATACACTAACATCCGTGATAATGACATAAAGACGTTAAACTCGGAAAATAACCGACTAAATACTCCGATAACTAAGATAACGACCATAATATTTTTAATTTTAATTAAATCGGGTAAAAATGACTTCCAAATAAATAAGGCTAATATAAACCATAATGCCCAGCCTGGATTTAAAAATGAGAAGACGGTCGGACTGTCAATTGGAATACTGACGATGCTCGTCGTAATTAATTGAATGACGTTCCAAATTGTATTAAAGATTAAGAAGGGGATGAAGAATTGGCGAAAAGCAGTACTTCTTCCCTTTTCTACGTTTTTGGATAAGTATCCACTAATAAAGATGAAGACTGGCATATGAAAAGTATAGATAAAGTCGTAGACAAACTCGGCAATGACACTTTCAAATCTTAATAGTTCTAATGCATGGCCAAATACGACTAAAAATAGTAGTATTCCTCGTATGTTGTCTAGTTGATGATCGCGTTCTTTGATCATATGCTTCAGCTCCTTATGCTATTTCTAAAAGTTCATATATTTTATTAATAACGCTATTGTCGTTATTAGAGCCAATAATTTCATCGGCGGCCGCTTTTACTAAGTCAGTTGCATCTAACATCGCATAACCTTTCTTTGCGACTTCAATCATTTGGATATCATTGTTGAAATCTCCAAATGCGATAGTATGGTTAATATCGATGTCTAAAATATCAACTAACCTTTGTAAGGCAACACCTTTATTGTTATTTTCAGGTAAGGCATCGATCCACTGTGCTCCTGCCTGAACTATATCATATTTTAAACCTAATTCTTGGATTATATCAGAATTGTAATTTTCTGTCGTATTTGATTCGCTAAACATGTTGACACTGACGAATTTGTCATCAACTAAGGCTAAGTCTTCGACTATCTCAAATTTTGGATAGTATTCATATAAGTGATCGACATTTCCATCGTTTAATAGTTGGACATAGCTTCTTGTCGGAGTTGTCGCACAAATAGTTACGTCTTTAATCTTTTGAAACTCGCGGACGATGTATTCAAAGTCACTTTGAGCAAAGTTATTAACGTCGATTAGATTATCATCTTGCATAATAATCGCCCCGTTATTCGATATAATATATAAATTTTTAGCACTATGTTTTAGTTTCTCCTTGATACTGATTACTCCTCGACCACTTGCCGCGACAAAAATTATTTCTTCTGCAGCTAAGTGATTTATCATTTCAATAAAATTGTGTGGAATCACACTATTATCATCAACAAGTGTCCCATCGATATCAGTTATTATTAGTTTGATGTTTTCCTTCTTCAAATTTATCCCTCCTTTGATAATTTTACCATATTAGTAAGTTTTACCCTACTTATAAATATTGAGTATTTGTGAAATAATTACTTAAAAATCCGCTAATTATAAGCTACAAATAGTAGATAGTAGTTAATTGATAGGCTAGAATGTATTTATTAGTGACTAAACATATGGAGGGAAAGTTATGAAGAATTCAAAAGCGATTTTACTACTCCTTATGTCATTTATATTACTCTTAGGGTGTAATGGGGATGACTCGATAGTAAACACACAACTGTATAGGGTAGAAGATATACTAAAAGACAATCTCTACGCTGAGCCATTAGATGTGATTGATGGTGAAATGTACTATACCTATGTTGGAGTACCCGGAAAAGACATAAAAAAATATGGAAAGCATAACGTTTATAAAGTGGATATGAAAAATAATGTTGAACAAGTTATCACAGGAGATGATGGTCGAAACATTACAAGCTTCACAATTGTCGGAGATTACATGTATTATGTAAGTGCAGATGAAGTTAAACCTGGCGAGAAGTTTAGTGAATACTATATTATAAAAAGAGGCCCACAAGGATTTGATGAGCTAGTTTATAATGGTCAGTCGCGTCAATCTGAAACGGCACCTAAACTACATATTTTTAATAATGAAATATATGCAGTAGTAGAAGACTTGAATGATAACCTCTCTTATACGAAAACATTCTTATATAATGTAAGTAAAGAGGAAGTAGTTTTTGAAGTTGGAGCAGAAGATAATGAAGCATATGATGATTACTTATATTTTCCATGGCAAATTAATCCATACTTAAACTCTGGATTTAATATTATAACGACTGATGATAACATGTTGATATTTACTGTTTCAAGGTTTAGACAAGACGGAAATCAGGAATCAAGACTCTACTTATATGATGGAAATAATGTCATATTTGAAGACTATGAGGGGATTTGGTTTAAAGACTTTGTACTAATGGACGATAATATTATTGCTACTTTTGATGAGTTAGATGAAGGTCGACAAGAAGTAGGAATTATAAATATCAATGATTTATCCTCAATACATAAGAACTTAAACTCATTTAGAACTATAAGCAAAGTCTCTGATGTTACAATTGATGGCCAAACATCGGCATTAGTTCGTGTTTTAAGTCAAAGTGATCAAAGATCTTTGCTAAGTATACATATAACAGAAGGTAATCTTATATCAGAGACAGTTATTCTAGATGAGTTAGAATCTGTTAATCTAAATGCTTTACCACATGGAGTCATTGGGACAGTTCCAAATACTTCCGCTAAATATATGAGATTTGTCCATTATACAGTTAAAGAAGATTAAAAAGCATTCTAAAGAATGTTTTTTTATAATATCCAAGCATCATAACTTAAATGAAAAATGTAAGTGCTATAAT
>CAYWKT010000104.1:0-3251 GCA_964458985.1 uncultured Erysipelothrix sp. | reverse complement strand
AAACTTAATATATTTATTACATAAAATATCAGGGTTTGGTGTACGGCCTTTTTTAAACTCTTCAATAAATGAGACAAATACATAATCCCAATATTGTTCGATAAAATCGACACGCATCATCGGAAGTCCAAGACTTTCAGCAACTTTAAGTGCATCTTGATAATCGACTTCTTGCGGACAAATTGAATCTTTAATTGTTGGATTTCCCTTTATATCTTGATTCGCTAATGAGTCCCAATTACGCATAAAACAACAAGTTACATCGTAGCCTTGTTGTTTTAGTAAATATGCTGCGACACCTGAATCGACACCGCCTGATAATCCTAATAAAACTTTTTTATTTGTTGACTTCAACATTTATATCTTCCTCTTCACTACTCCAATGTCCACAGTAAGGAAAGTGAGGGCAATCTGCATTACAATTTGCTGCAGATAGTTCTCTAACTTTACGTGGTAAAAACATTTCAATTTCTTCCTCATCATAACCGACTTGGAATGTTTTGTTACTTACAATTATTGGACGACGTAAAACAGTTGGATTTATTTGAATGAATCTAATTAATTCATTTAATGTCATTGCTTCAAGATCTATATTTGATTCGCGGATAATTTTTGAACGAGTACTAATGATATCACTTGTACCATTCTCACTGCGATGAATTATGTGTCTTAACTCTATTTCATTCAGGGGTAAAGTAATAATGTTCTTTTCAATGAACTCAAGATCATTAGTCTTTAAAAATTTCTTAACTTTTCTACAAGATGCACACCCCGGTGAAGTATATAGTACTATCATAAACATTCCTCCATATTCTGTATAATAATTATAACAAAAATATGTATAAGATACTAGTATTTTATGAACTTTTCACACAATTGTGTGCAATTGTTGTGTTTTACTACTAAAATAGACAAAAAAATCAATATAACTACCAAAGTGTGCAAGAAATACACCCTAAAGTTACTATTTTCTAAAAAACACAATAAACATTTACGATAAAATCGACATTAAAAAATTAAAAAATCATAAAAACGCAACTATTTATTGATTTCCATCTCTTATAATATTGAGTAAGTAAACTACATTTAGCATTTACTAACTACTAAATTTTAGCACAGATTAGCTCATTCAGTAATTATTACGCCTCAATTAAACGATGAAATATGTATAAAATCCACCTACTTTATCATCAATTTAATGAATGATTGTAGGTGGATCTCACTTAACTATTTGTAAATATTTAAATCATTACTTAATAGCTTTTTCTCTTTTTTACTTACAACTAATAACAGAGCACCAACAAGTAGTAAATAAGCATATGCAGCTTCATTATTTATTACTCCTGTTTCTGGTTTTGTAGGAGTTGTAGGTTTTTCAACTTCTGGTGGAATTACTACAGGTTTCTCAGCATCTTTAATAGAAAGATTAATTTGAGTAGTTAATAAATCTGTATCCACTTTTTCATGAATATTGTTGTCTTTTAGATCAAACTCTAAATCGATAACATAATCTTCACCATAGTTCACAATAATCTCATCAACTTGATTAGCTCTAACTTTAACACCATCTAATGTTTGACTATTTTCTTGAACTAATACTTTTGCATTTGACTCATTTACGATGAAATCTTCAAGAGTTTCTTCTTTATGCATTTTTTCGTAAGCTTCTTTAGTCATTTCGATATCATTAGCTTGAATACTTAAGTTTCCAACTACAGTCATCTCAACTGAAATTTCGTTGTTTTTAGGTGATCTGAACGTAACTGTATACTTACCAACTTCTGTTGGTATTTCGCTAACTATAGTCATCTCAGCATTATCAATAATGACTTCATCATCATTTTCAATGTTGATTGCAACTAGTGAAGACATTTCTTTAATATTTTCTTCACTTAAATCTAGAACATTAATTCTAAAGTTGTTAGCATATAATTCTTCTAAGCCATCTTCAGTTATACCGCCATTATCATAAATTTCAGATTTAACTGTAATTGAAGTACCTTTTTTAGTTTCAAGCGTAGTGTCGTAAATTCCTTTAGCACTCGCAAGATCACTCACTAAACTAATATCTTCTTTAGGAAGAGGTTTAACATTAGTAACATCACTCACATCATATGCACTAACTTTTGATTTCGCAAAGTAGTTTTCAACTGAAACATCTTTAAGTGCTAATCTAAAGTTGCGGGCATTAATTGATTCTTTGTTCTCTGGATTAATAATGTCAAACACACGAGCAACTTTGTTATATAAACTATCTTTTGCATCAAATGTAACTGTTTGACCATTCTCATCACTAACTTCAGCTAATAACTCTGCGACATTGATGTCCGCGTCCGCAATCGCTGATAGTTGGTAGTTAAGATCAAATACGTAAGCTTTAACATCTGATAGATTTTTAATTAATGTTTTATCTGATACTTGAGTAATCTCAATGATAAAGTCGTTACCATTCCATCCAACTGTGTACTCATCTTTCGTATTAGCATTGATAACTTGAATCTCATCAAATGCATGTCCAACTAAAGTAAAGTCTGTTTGTAATGTATTAAACACTACTTTATGACCTTTATTACCTGTAATTCCCGCTAATTTATCTTGAACATTAATTTTCTCGCTATCGATTAAAGTCGTTTTGATGTTTCCATCGACAGTTTCAATTAGATAAGCTTTAACATCTGATAATTGACGATAAAATGCATCATCATTATTAACATCTTCATCAGCCATAACGAAGTCATGTCCGCTCCAAGCTACTTTAGTATCTTTGTTTGGGACATCAATGATTTCATCAAAAACGTAGAACAGTTGTGTATGACTAGTCTCTTTAGCACCATATAGTACAGCATGTCCTTCTTCTGACGTTACTGAATTTGCTTTGTTCGCAACAGTTATATCAGTTATTGGAATTACTTCGATTAACTGTTCATTTTCAAAAATTAGTTCAAATATTTAATTTCATTTTTAGAAATAAAGTATTCATCACTTTCTTCTAATTTATCAATCGTTGTAGCATAATCTTTACCAGTATAAGCGATCATTTCACCTTTTGGATTAGTAACTACATCATCAAAGACATATACTAATTGATTATGTTTACTAGTATGAAGTTGATTAGTAACACTAAATTCTACTAGCGTTCCTTCAATAGATACTCCAGTTGGAACATTACTTAATGTAATATCTTTATCATCAATTTGAGTAATTCTTTCAGGATTCGTTACGTTAAATGCTTTCACATTCGTAACTTCTCT
>CAYWKT010000103.1:0-3263 GCA_964458985.1 uncultured Erysipelothrix sp. | reverse complement strand
AAGCTAAATATTAAGTTAAAATGAATGAAATGAGGTGAAAATAATGAACAAAGATCAATTTGCGCAAGAGTATTATTTTCAAGGTATATAACTTAACTTAGTTACTAACTCCTTGAAATAAAATAAAGGAGTGATTTATAATGGCACAAATAAGTGTAAATAACTTAACTTTTTCTTATGGTGGAGAAAGTAATGTTTTTGATAATGTTTCGCTAATCTTAGATACGAGTTGGAAATGCGGATTAGTCGGAAGAAATGGAATTGGAAAAACGACATTTTTAAAACTTTTAAATAAAGAATTGAAATATGAAGGTACAATAATAAACAATAACTCAATGTTATATTTTCCATTTCATATAAGTAATGATCATCATAATACGTTAGATATCGTTTATGAAATATTAGGTGATATTGAAGAGTGGCGTTTGTATAAAGAACTAGATTTACTAAACGTAAATGAAAATGTATTATATCGACCTTTTAATACTTTATCTTATGGCGAACAAGTAAAAGTAATGCTCGCTATGTTATTTATTAAAGATGTCGACTACTTATTAATTGATGAGCCAACTAATCATTTAGATTATGCAGGAAGAATACTAGTTTCAAACTACTTGAAAAAGAAAAGTGGTTTTTTACTCGTGTCTCATGATCGTGAGTTTTTAGATAACTGTATCGATCATATTATCGTTTTAAATAAAACTTCAATTGAAGTGAGATCAGGCTCATTTAGTGCCTGGTATAAAGACAAACTCGATAAGGATAACTTAGAAATTAATAAAAACATTCAACTACGAAAAGAAGTGAAACGATTAGAATCATCATTTCGACATAGTAAAGCACAATCTGACGGGATTGAGAAGACTAAATATGGACATAAAGTATTCAAGTCATCCGCAGGAGTTGATCGTGGTTTTATCGGTCATAAAGCGGCGAAGAAGATGAAAACGGCTAAAAGTATTGAAAAGCGAAAACTAAAAGATATTGAAGAGCGTAAAACTCTATTAAAAGATGTCGAAGAAGTAGATGATTTAAAACTATTTAATGAGCAGTTTCATCAAAAGTCATTAATTCAAATTATTAATGCGACAATTGGCTACAATAAGCACATTGTCTTAGAAAATTTTAACTTACATATCGAATACCAAGATATAATTCAAATTGAAGGAAAAAATGGATCCGGTAAATCCTCAATAATTAAAGTATTACTTGAGGAGTTAGAAATATTATCTGGGACAATATTTAAAGGGAGTAATTTAAAAATATCTTATGTACCCCAAAGTGCGAGAAACTTAAGTGGTAATTTAATTGATCTTGCTGATAAGCGCGATGTCGATGTAAGTCAGTTTATGAGTATTTTAGCGAAAATGGGAGTTGATCGAAAGCATTTTGATATGGATCTTAAAGATTTCTCAGAAGGAAGTAAAAAGAAAGTTTTACTGGCGCTATCACTATGTGAGAGTGCCCATCTATACGTTTGGGATGAACCTTTAAATTACATCGATATATTTACTCGAATGCAAATTGAAAAACTTATTGAACTATATAAGCCGACGATATTGTTTGTCGAGCATGATAATCAATTTTCAGATGCAATTAAAACTAAGACAATCAAATTATAATAAGACTTAAAACTATTGAAAATAGATATGTTGTGATAAACTTATTAATAAGTAAAGAAAGTGAGTTTTTTATATGAATAAACATCGTTTTACATCACTATTTGATATTATCGGACCAGTAATGGTTGGACCAAGTAGTTCCCATACGGCAGGGGCAGTTAAGATTGGCTTATTAGCTCGTGATATTTTTAAAGAAAAGCCAGATGAAGTCATCTGTTTCTTATATGAATCATTTGCGGAAACATTTAAAGGACATGCGACTGATGTCGCTTTAGCGGCCGGTATTTTAGGGTATGAACCAGATGATGAGCGTCTACCTCATGCCATATTAAATGCGTCAAAAGAAGGAATCAAGATTACTTTTATTCCACTTACTGATAAAGCGCATCATCCAAACACCGCAAAAATTGTTATGAAGAAAAATGGACGTAAATTATCAGTTTTAGGTGAGTCAATTGGTGGTGGTGAAGCGATTATTACCGAGATTGATAATAGTAAAGTTAATATATGCTATGGTGTCCCGACAGTAATAATTCACCATCGTGATGAAAAAGGGGTTATCTCAAATGTCTCACGAGTTTTAAGTGACGACGATGTAAATATCGCAACGATGGAAGTTAGTCGCGTTCAACGTGGAGAAGAAGCTAGAATGATTATTACTGTTGATCATAGTCCAAGTCAAAAGGCAATTGATCAGTTGTTAGAAGTTGAAAATATTGATAAAGTGTATTTAGTTGGTGAGCAATATGAATAGTATTCAAGAGTTATTAGATGCAGTAACTGAAGGAAAGTCGTTGTTTGATGTCGCAATCGAATATGAGATGAAGACAACTGCGAACAGTTATGAGAAAATTTATGAACATATGCGACAAAACTTAAAAGTAATGATGGAGTCAGTCGACAAAGGTGTTGAGGGAGTAGTATCTCACTCTAAGCTAACTGGTATGGATGCGAAAAAGATGGATGCCTATATTAAGTCTAATAAAGGAATTAGTGGTGACTTAATATTAAAATCAGTCCGTAATGCGATTGCGACAAATGAAGTAAACGCAAGTATGGGATTAATTTGTGCGACTCCAACAGCCGGAAGTGCCGGAGTAGTACCAGGCGTTTTAATGTCATTAACTGAACAATATGATTTAAGTGAAGACGAGCAAATTAAATTTTTATTCGTCTGTGCGATCTTTGGCTTAATTATCGCAAACAATGCCTCAATTAGTGGGGCAGTCGGTGGCTGTCAAGCTGAGATTGGAAGTGCCTCGGCAATGGCTAGTGCTGCAACCGTTTATATAATGGGCGGAAGTGCGACGATGTCTGCACATGCGATGGCAATCACAATTAAAAATATGTTAGGTCTAATTTGTGATCCAGTTGCCGGACTAGTTGAAGTTCCATGTATTAAACGTAATGCATTAGGAGCTACTCAAGCAATCGTCTCAGCTGATATTGCCTTAGCAGGTATCGAATCACGAGTTAGTCCAGATGATGTAATTAGTGCAATGGATGAAGTTGGAAGAAATATGTCTTCTAATTACAAAGAGACAGCTCGCGGTGGTTTAGCGATAACTAAAAGTGGTCTTGAAATGTTAGCAAAAGTTGAGAATTATCAAAAATAGAAAGGACAAAATTGTCCTTTTTTTA
>CAYWKT010000102.1:1516-3342 GCA_964458985.1 uncultured Erysipelothrix sp. | reverse complement strand
CTCATCTGAAATATTACGACGATTAAAGACGATTCTCTCTTCTTTTAGTGATGCTTTTAAATATAAGATTAAAGTTGCGATTGTCGTAACTTTAATTCCTCCGGCCGTTGAGCCTGGTGCTCCTCCAATAAACATTAAAATACACGTTAGAAATAAACTACCTAATGATAGTGTCGCATAATTCACATTCGCATAACCTGCCGTTCTTGCGGTTGTGGACATGAAAAATGTATTGATTAGCTTATTTGAAATAGTTAGGTCATTGAATAGACCACTATTAGCTTCACTAATTAAAAATAAAACTGTCCCACCAATTAATAGCGCTGATGTAAGAATTAGTGTAAGTTTTGTTTGAAGTAATAACTTTTTATTTTTATGGTAAGTAAAAATATCACGCCAAACGATAAATCCTAGACCACCAAATATAATTAAAAACGCAATCGTTAGGATGATTACAGGATTACTTTGGAAACTCATTAAACTATCGCCAAATAAATCAAAGCCCGCATTACAAAAGGCTGAGATTGCATGAAAGATTGAGTAATACAGTCCTTTACTAAGTCCATAAATTGGAATTAGTTGCGTTGATAAGACGAGTGCCCCAAGTATTTGAACTGAGATTGAAAATTTCAGTACGTACTTAACAATTTCACTCGCATCGTTCGATTCTTTTAAATTAAGGGCATCATGAATTAATAGTCGATCTTTTAATCTTAATTTCTTACCTAAGAATAAAGTAAGTAAGACGATAAACGTCATAATTCCAAGTCCACCAATCTCAATTAATGAGATAATGACGATTTGTCCGAAATTACTCCAATGAGCCGCAGTATTATAAATAGTTTGACCAGTTACACAAGTCGCACTCGTTGCAGTAAATAAGGCATCAATAAATGGTGTAAAAGTTCCACTTCGTGATGATATTGGAAGCATTAATAAGATTGTCCCAATCATGATTGTCAATAAAAATCCAAAACTTAAATATTGTGGAACACTTAGTTTACTAAAAAATGATTTATTCATCGATCGTCTCAGACTCTAGTGCATCATCATTAATGTTTTTATTTCCAGATAGTGCGACGACACGATCACCCTTTTTAAATATGTAATCTGATTCAACTAAGAAACTATATTTATTATTTTCTTCACTCTTAACGCCTAAAACGTTTAATTTTTGTGAGATTGTTAAGTCAAGTGACTGTAATGTTTTATTGTACCACTCAGGTAAAGCTTCAATCTCGATAATATGATAATCCTCATCTAGTTCTAGTAAGTCTTGAATTCTCGCTTGAGATATTTCACTTCCTAGTTCAATTCCAATCTCGACTTCAGGTAGTACGACACGATCCGCACCTACACTAATTAAAACATCACGATACATTTGATTTTTTGTCTTCGCAATAATTGTCTTAACGCCAAGTTTCTTCAAGTGAAAGATTGCGGTAATCGCAACTTCTAAATGTTCGCCACTAGCGACAATTGCGATATCTGCCGTTTGGACAAATGCCGCTTCTAAATTTTCAATCTTTGTAAAATCTCCTTGGACTGCCGTCGTGACATAATTACTTACTTCTTCGACATGATCCATATTTTTATCCATCGCAATTACTTCGACACCATTTTTCGCAAGTGACTTCGCAACTGAGACACCAAATAACCCTAAGCCTAAAACCGCAACGATACGTTGTTCTCTCATTACTATTACCTCCAATAGACTAATATTAATCATACTCCTCATTAAAGAGTGATGCAATCAAATAACGCTTTTTTATTTAAAATAGATGCTTCTATTATATCAAAAAAACGATAAAAATGATTTACTCAAA
>CAYWKT010000102.1:0-1416 GCA_964458985.1 uncultured Erysipelothrix sp. | reverse complement strand
TAAAACGTAAAGGAGGAATTTCAATGGAAAAAATAGTAGTAATTTGTGCTAACCACGCAGGAACAGCCGCATTAAATACAATGCTTGATAATTATGAAGGTAATGAAATTATTGCATTTGATAGAAACTCAAACATCTCATTTTTGGGGTGTGGAATGGCACTATGGATTGGAAAACAGATCGCAGGTAGTGAAGGATTATTTTACTCAAACAAAGATATCTTAACAGATAAAGGTGCAACGATACATATGGAAACTAGTGTTGAAAGTATCGACTATGATAATAAAATCGTACATGCTATTGATAAAGATGGAAATAAAATCGATCAAGAATATGACAAATTAATCTTAGCAACTGGATCAGTTCCAACTAATCCTAACTTAAAAGGACAAGACTTAGAAAACGTTCAATTCGTTAAACTATTTCAAAATGCCAAGCAGTAATTGATAAGATGGAAGATCCAGACATTGAACACGTAACAGTCGTTGGAGCTGGCTACATTGGAGTTGAACTTGCGGAAGCATTCAAACGTTTAGGTAAAGAAGTATTATTAGTTGATGTCGCAGACACGTGCCTTTCAACTTATTATGATGAACCATTTACTGATTTAATGAATAAACGACTAGAAGATTCAGGAATTGAAATTGCATACAATGAAACAGTTGAAGAAATTATTGGAGAGAGTAAAGTTGAAGCAATCAAAACTGACAAAAAACAATACGATACAGATATGGTTGTCCTTGCAATTGGATTTAATCCAAACAATGCATTAGGAAAAGATGATCTTGAACTATATAAAAATGGTGCATTCTTAGTAAACACTAATCAAGAAACTAGTATTAAAGACGTATATGCAGTTGGAGATTGCGCAACAGTATATGATAACTCAATTCAAGATACTAACTACATTGCCCTTGCGACAAACGCAGTTCGCTCAGGAATCGTAGCTGGACATAATGCATGTGGTACTGATATCGAAAGTATTGGAGTACAAGGATCTAACGGAATTAGTATCTTTGGCTTAAATATGGTCTCAACTGGACTAACATTAAAAGCAGCAAAAAAATTAGGCTATAATGCAATTTGCACTGACTTCAAAGACCTTCAAAAACCAGGCTTCATGGAAAGCGATAATGATGAAGTACTAATTAGAATCGTATACGATCAAGATACAAGAATCGTTCTAGGTGCACAAATGGCATCAAACTACGATATTTCAATGGGAATCCATATGTTCTCACTTGCAATCCAAGAACAAGTAACTATCGAAAGATTAGCCCTACTTGATATATTCTTCTTACCACATTTCAACCAACCATATAACTACATTACAATGGCTGCCCTATCAGGTAAGTAAAAACTTAATTACTAATAAAACTATCATAACAAAACAAAAGGTCAAACTCAGTTTGACCT
>CAYWKT010000101.1:0-3397 GCA_964458985.1 uncultured Erysipelothrix sp. | reverse complement strand
CCTGGGGTATAGTACTCAGTAGAAAAGTAATGGAGGAAGATGTATGTTTAAAAGATTACCAACAGTAAAATGGAGTGAATTAGATAAGAAGGCATTAATAATTGATGTTCGAGAAAAAGATGAGTTCAAAGCGTATAATGTAAAAGGAACTAAAAATGTTCCACTATCAAAAATAGATAATTATAGTACGAGTGAGACAGTGTATGTGACATGTGCGAGTGGTGCTCGTAGTAAAATGGCCGTTAAAAAATTACGTGCCAAAGGAATTGATGCAATAAATATTTCAGGAGGAGTAATGGCATATGAGTAAAAATATTGTCGTCGTTGGGGGAGTTGCGGGCGGAATGAGTTTTGCGACGCGTTATCGTCGTTTAAATCAATTGGATAAAATTACTGTCATTGATAAAGGACCGTACGTATCTTTCGCTAATTGTGGACTACCTTATTATATTAGTGAAGAAATTAGTGAACGTGATAATTTATTAGTTACGACTAAAGAAGAGTTAATTGCGAAGTTTGATCTAAATATTAAAGTTAATACTGAAGTCGTGAAAGTAAATGCACAAGATAAGTCAATTGAAGTAATTAGTAATAATGAAGTTGAAATTATTGAATATGATGAACTGATTCTTTCAGTTGGGGCTAAACCAATTTACTTAAATATTGAAAATATGGAAAGTAAAAAAGGAATCTTTACTCTACGTAACATTCCTGATGTGGATAAAATAATGAATTACTTAGATAATGAAAATCTAAGTAGTGCCGTTGTCATCGGGGCTGGATTTATCGGTTTAGAAATGGCAGAAAGTCTTAAAAATCGCGGATTAAAAGTTAGTGTTGTCGAAAAAGCTCCGCAAGTTTTAGGACCATTAGATTCTGAGATGGCGAAGTTTGCGGAAAATGAATTAATTAAAAATGGCGTCGACGTATATACTGACACTAGTGTTGTAAAATTTGAAGATGATTATGCGATCTTAGAAGATAATAGTAAGATTGAAGCTGACTTAGTCATTATGGCGGTCGGTGTTAATCCAGATACTAAATTTTTAGAAGACACGATTGAACTTGGTTTAAGAAACGGGATTGTCGTTGATTCAAAATTCAAAACGTCAGATGATAATATATATGCAGTCGGTGATGCAATTATCGTTAATAATCCAATAAACAACCAAAAAGGTTTAATTCCACTCGCAAGTCCGGCGAACCGCCAAGGACGTCAATTAGCTGATATGCTTAATGGAATAGAAAAGGACTATAAAGGTTCAATTGGAACTTCAATTGTTCGAATCTTTGATCGAACATTCGCAAGTGTTGGCTTAAATGAGCGTGCATTAAAAGATGTGAACTACGATGTCATTCACTTAAATGCAAACAATCATGCAGGATACTTCCCAAATGCGACGTCAATTTACTTAAAAGTAATTTTTGATAAAGATTCACGTTTAATATTAGGTGCGCAAGCATTAGGTAAATCAGGAGTCGACAAGAGAATTGATGTCATTGCGACTGCGATAAAAGCTAATTATAAAGTAGACGAACTTCAAGAGTTAGAACTATCATATGCACCACCTTATGGAAGTGCGAAAGATATCGTAAATATGGCTGGTTATGCGGCAGAAAACTTAAAGTTAAACTTATCAAAATCAGTTCAATGGTATGAGTTAGAAGATTTACTTAAAGATGGTGCTCAATTAGTTGATGTCAGAATGAATCAAACATACTTAAAAGGTCATATTGATGGAGCTATTAACATTCCACTTGTCGAGCTTAAATCACGCTTATCTGAAATCGATAAAAACAAAAAAGTAATCGTTTCCTGTCAAACGTCAGTGGCAAGTTATAATGCGGAAAGAATTTTAAAATCATTAGGTTATGATGTGTATAACTTAGATGGTGGCTATTCTTATTACAGTGTTATTAAACCTGAAAGTTGTGTACGTTAATAATGAAATGTAATAAAGATATTTTAAACCGTGTTAAAAGACTTCAGGGACAGTTAAATGGAATCTTAAATATGATGGAAGAAGAACGTGACTGTAAACAAATTCTAACTCAACTAAGTGCAGTTAGATCAAGTATTGACCGTGTTATATCATTAACCGCAACAGAAAACTTACTTTCTGAGTTAAGTGAAAATGATGTCGATAGTGAGAGTGTTCAAGCGGCAATTGATCTACTCGTTAAAATTAAGTAAAAGAAAACCACTAATCAAAATGATTGGTTGTTTTTTTACTATTCAGTAATATCTTCATGTAAAGTTAACACTTTACGAATGTCATCAGTTGTTTTAGTTTGCATTAAATCATTTCGAAGAGTAGCTGCACCTTTAAAGTCTTTAATGTAAATTTTAAAGAAACGATGTAATGGTTTCGCAAGTGATGGTTCAATCGTCGTATAATGATCATACATATCTAAATGGAAATTAAATAAATCTAAGTAGTCTTTTTTACTATATTCTTTTACTTCTTTATTGAACGCGAACGGATTGTGGAAAACGCCACGACCTATCATTATTCCATCGACTTTATATTTATCGTATAAATCCATTCCCATCTGATAGTTCATAATATCCCCGTTAACTGTAATTAATGTTTGTGGGGCAATCTCATTACGTAATTTTAAAATTTCTGGAATTAAATCATAATGGGCAGCTACTTTACTCATTTCAACTTTCGTTCTTAAGTGAATTGATAAGTTTGAAATATCTTGTTTAAGAAGATGAGATATCCACTCGACATATTCACTTTTTTTCGCATGGCCGATTCTTGTTTTCACCGATACTGGAAGTCCAGCACTTTTAGTTGCCTCAATAATTTCACTGGCGCGCTCTTTTCTTAAGATCAATCCGGCGCCACGTCCATGTTTAAAGACATTTGGTGCGGGACAGCCCATATTTATATCAATACCATCAAAACCCATTTCTTTTAAACCATAACTCATATTTTTAAAGTCATCGGGATTATCACCCCATATGTGGGCAATTAATGGCTTTTCAGCTTCTCTAATCATTAAACGTCCACGAAGTGATTCACGACCTTTTGAATGCATATAAGATTGGCTATTAGTAAATTCTGTAAAGTATAAGTCAGGTGCACCAGCTTTATCTATGACATGACGAAAAGTAATGTCAGTTACATCCTCCATTGGAGCTAAGACAAAAAATGGTCTTGGTAGTTTATCGTAAAAAGTTTCCTTCATAATACACCTCTT
Source organism: uncultured Erysipelothrix sp. (assembly GCA_964458985.1). GTDB lineage: Bacteria > Bacillota_I > Bacilli_A > Erysipelotrichales > Erysipelotrichaceae > JAAZDN01. Next base: position 187 of record CAYWKT010000101.1, on the reverse strand, counting down.
CTAATATCTAAATGATTATAACAAATAAATAATAAAATACGGTTTTGATGCTTAGATAAACAGTATTACGTATGTTATAATTTGACTAGATGGGGTGATAGTATGAATGCAATTGAAATTAAGAATTTTACTAAATGCTATAAAGATGTAAAGGCAGTCGATAATATTAACTTTAATGTCTTGAAAG
>CAYWKT010000100.1:0-3399 GCA_964458985.1 uncultured Erysipelothrix sp. | reverse complement strand
TTGTATCTCTAAAACATTTGAAATTTACGATTAATATGATATTATGAAGTAGATACGAGCAGTATATTTCTTCATTTGTGCTGACTCCATTTAACGATAAAACTCTCAATCTACACAGATGGGAGTTTTATTGTATTTACTACTTAAAGACGTTTAGGTGATTGTTGTAATTTTTAATATAACTAACTTAAAATAGAAACTTAGTTGTTTACGGTTGATTTAAACGGTAGATACTCATCTATTTACATCAAACAGTAACATTATAATCTGAAGTTAATAATATAGCCAAATTATGATAGATATGTGCTATTATATAGACATACAATTCAGTTATTTTTGTTGAAATGTATCTCCAAGTAAAGGCCTAGCGAAAGCTAGGCTTTTATGATGGGATAATTGATACAAGACAAACTTTCACAAATAGGATAAATAAGATTGTTATTGTTTCACAAGTGAATTATAATACCCTTAATTCACTTAGAGTGGTAAGGAGAAAAATATGTCAAAAAAAGTAAGTAAAAGAATTACTGTACTTTTGACAGTCTTGCTTTTAACCAACGTTTTAAGTAATTCAGTCAATGCTACAGAAGTAAGTAATGATTTAAGCAATACTGATTTAATTGATATACAGGAAACAGAAATTAATGATTATCAAGAAATTGATCCTATTGAGAAAGATGATAATCATGATGAACATTTACAAACGAAGAATCTAGTCCTAAATAATGAGTCCCCAGTAACTATTTATGACGGAACTTTCATAGTAAATAAAGTAAATAGTGCACAAAACAACGCAGTAATTTCAATCGCAGGCGGCCGTACGTATTTACTTCCTACTAATATGCAAGTAAATACAAATGTAGTTCAAAACATAACTATTAAGAGCGATGGAGCTCCAGTAACTTTGATTAATGATTATGATCGACATTTAGTAACTGTTGGAAATAATGATCTTACACTAAACTTTAAAGGTGTAGTCTTTTCAACTACTAAAGAAACTCTTGGCGGAATCGAACATAAAAATTCAGGAAACTTAGTCATCGATGGTCTTGAAGTTAAAGATAGCTTGATTAAGACGAAGTCTTTTGAGAACGATGGTTTTATAAACTTTGTCTCTGATGGAAATTTGACGATAAAAAATATGAAGGCAGATAATAATACTATTGTTGAAAGTGGTCAACAAGGAACTGCGTTCATTAATGTAAAATCTAATAACTCAAAAGTTACATTTGAAAAAATGCATCTTACAAACTTTGATTTAAGACCTCAAAAAGTAAGTTTAATCTCAGTTAATGGAGAAAATGTAGATGTTGAACTACGGGAAAGTTCGATAGAGTATATAAAATCATATAGTGGAAGTACTACATTAAATGCGCAACTTAAGGGAGAGTCAACGATCTCTATAATTGATACTATAGTTATGGCAAACGAAACTGAACAAGTTGATAAGGGAGCTGTGTCGCTCATAATTAATGGAGCTAATAGTAAAGTCAATGTTATTGATTCAAACTTTACGGGCAATACAAATTTAGGAGGCGGCTCTGCAGTTAACTTAGTACTAAGAGCTAAGACAGAGACTACAGTGAGTAATACTTCTTTTGCGGAAAACACTAGTGGGACATTGAAAGTTGATCCAGAAATATCAGGAGTGTCGGCAGGTGGTGGAGCAATAAAAGTTTATGATACAAGCCAAGGCTCAAAAATGACAATCTCAGAATCATACTTTTATAGAAATGAAGCAACAAATGGCGGAGCCATATATGTTGCATCTACAAATGATAACTTTAAGACCGTATTAAACTCTACAACTATTTCAAACAACCATGCCGTAAATCGTGGAGGAGGTATCTACTATCGAACTGGATCTATTGTAGATGATCAAGGATTACTTGAAATAAATGGCTCAGGATTCATGAGTAATACGACGACTATTGACGTACCTGAAGGGCAATATCAAGTCCAAGGTGAAGGGGGCGCAGTATACTATTCACAACTAGTAGATAATCCTGAACTATTAAAAGTTAGTGATAGTAGTTTTTATAATAATCAATCTGCTAAGAAAATATATTGGAACTATCGAGGAACAGGTACAACTGACTATGATAAAGCGTACTTTAAAAATATAAGTACTACATCGATTAGTGATAATCAAACAGATAATAATACGATAAGAAATAATATTATTAACGGTGATGATGTTTATACAGGAAGTAATACATTTATGATAGTCGAAGTTAATCCAGAAAATATTTTAGATTTAGAAGTTGATAACTATGTAGATAATAGAAATGTTTACTCAACGATTAACGATAATAGTTTTCCCCATTTAGTTGATCCAATCGCAGATGGTTATCGTTTTATGGGATGGAAAGATCATAATGATAATATGTGGGACTTTGATAATGACTTGCTTATAACACCTAATCAAGATGGTAATTTCTACCTAAATGCAGTGTGGGAGAAAATAATCTATTACGATGTTACGTTCACAGATGGCCTAAACGAAGATTTATTTGATGATGTAGTATATAAAGTTGAAGAAGATTTAGAAACTCCAAATCATGTACCACCAGTACGAGAACATTACAACTTTGTTGGCTGGAGTCCACTTCTATCAGAATTTGTAACTGAAGATGCGACATATGTCGCACAGTGGGAGCGAATCGTACATAAGATTACGTACAACGATGGTGTTGAAAACGAAGAAATATTCACTGATATACAACTAGATGGATATCAAGGACTAGAAACTCCAAAATTTAGTGGTACTCCAGTAAGATCTGGTTACAACTTTGCCGGTTGGAGCCCAAATGTAAGTGAGTTTGTCACAGAAAGTGTTACGTACAAAGTAATATGGGATCGGATCGTACACGATGTAGTATATACAGATGGTGTTGAAAATGAGGAATTATTTAAAGATCAAGTCACTCAAGTATACGAAGGATTAGAAACACCGGTATTTGAAGGTACCCCTGTAAGAGCAGGTTACAAGTTTGTCGGATGGACTCCAGTCGTAAGTGAATTTGTCACACAAAGTATTGTTTACACTGCTCAGTGGGAGCGAATCGTTCATAAGATTACATATACCGATGGCGTCGAAAATGAAGAAGTATTTAAGGACCAAGTCAGTAATATTTATGAGGGCCTGAAAACTCCGGACTTCGTAGGAATTCCGACAAGATACGGTTATAAGTTTACTGGATGGAGTCCAGAGATATCAGAGTTTGTCACAGAAACGACTACTTATACAGCGACATGGGAAAGAACTTCTTATTCAGTTATATATACTGATGGAGTCGATAATGAAGTAGTATTCCACGATCAAGTCATTACTGTTTATGAAGGGTTAGAAACTCCAAAGTATAATGGAAATCCTGAGAGATTTGGTTACAAATTTAT
>CAYWKT010000099.1:0-3462 GCA_964458985.1 uncultured Erysipelothrix sp. | reverse complement strand
AAAGGATATACTTAATATAATACATTGACATTTATCTATATATACCATATACTTACATAGACATTTATCAATGTAGGAAGATGTGATATTTTGAAAAAGGATTTAGATTTAGTAAATGGTAATATAAAAAAGGTTTTACTTAGTTTAGCTTTACCGATGATTGCGGCTAATTTTGCACAAACTGCGTTTGGTTTAATAGATATGGTTTGGATTGGATCATTAGGTAGCCAGTCGGTAAGTGCTGTCGGTACGGCCTCATTTTATTTAAACTTGGCAACTGCGATTTCAACACTCATTACAGTTGGGGCTGGAATAAAATTTGCGCAAAATATTGGATCCGAAACAACTGAGAAGATTAAAGGATATTTTAGTTCAAGTATTATTTTAGCAATATTAGTTTCAGTTGTATATTTTACGATTACTTATATTTTTGCGGGAAGTTTTATTAAGTTTTATAATATTGAAGACCAAACAGTCGTACTGTTGGCAATTAAGTATTTAAGAGATTCTCTTTATGGGACTCCATTTCTATTTTTAACGCTAACCTTTACTTCACTATTAACGAGTAGTGGTAATACTAAATCGATATTTAGAGCAAATATTATAGGTATACTAGTTAATACTGTACTTGATCCAATGTTAATTTTTGGAATTAATGGCTTTATTGCTCCGATGGGAGTTAGTGGTGCGGCATGGGCTTCGAATATTGCGCGCATGATTACATTTTTAATTTTACTTAATTCAATAAAAGATGATATAAAAGCTTATTTTACTTTTAAACTTCACGTTAATGAAAGTTTAAACATTGTAAAGCTTGGCTTTCCAGTCGCATTTCAACGAATTATCTTCATTTTTATATCAATGTACATTGCGAAAATTATCGCAGTGTTTGGAGTTGATGCAATCGCCGCTCAAAAGATTGGCTTGCAAATTGAATCTATTACATATGTAACTATTGGTGGCTTACAAGGGGCAATCGTTGCCTTTATTGGGCAAAACTATGGTGCCAGAAAGATTAAGCGTGTTAAAGATGGTTATAATTCAGCACTAAGCTTGGCAATCATTTTTAGTACATTTACGACGTTATTATTTTTAATATTTCCTAAACAGTTAGTTAGTATTTTTATTAATGAGCCTGAAGTTATTAAGATTGGTGTAGGTTATATGCGTGCCATTGGAATCTCGCAAATATTCATGTGTATTGAGTATATAACAGTCGGCGTATTTAACGGGATTTCTAAGACATATATTCCACCATTAGTATCTATAATATTTACGAGTGCACGAATTCCACTCGCACTATTATTAACTAAGTATTATGGAGTTGATGGTGTTTGGTATAGTATTAGTTTAACGAGTATTATTAAAGGTCTCGTTTTACTTAGTTGGATGAAGTTTATTTTAAGCAAAGGAGATTTAGTTCATGATTAATTTATTTGAAGGAAACTTTGGGATTGAAAGAGAAGCGGTTAGAATTAGTAAAATGGCAGAAATTTCAAATAATGAACATCCTTTAGTTTTTGATGAATCTAATCCTTACATAACTAAAGATTTTGGGGAAGCACAAGTTGAAATGATCACTCCTGTTTGTACTACGATTGATGATTCAATTAACTTACTTGAAGATATCCAACAAGTAGTAATGGAAAACTTAGAAGGAAGAGATTTACTTTGGAAGCAAAGTAATCCACCGATAATTAACAAAGATAATGGTATTATGCTTGCGAAGTTTGATTCAGATCCAGATAAAGAGCAGTATCGCAAGTACTTATCTAATAAATATGGAATAGAGAAATCAATAATATCTGGGATTCATTTTAATTTTTCATTTAGTGATGAGATATTAAAAACACTTTATGAAAGGCGTAAAGATGAGTATGATAATTTTACGCAATTTAAAAATACTCAATATTTAAAAGTTGCGAAATACATATTAAAAAATCGTTGGTATTTTATTTACCTGACAAATGCGAGTCCAGTATTCCATAATTCATATTATGATCATTGTGTAAACATAAGTAATCAGTTAAATACAGGTGATTGTATTATTGATGGACTTAATTCACTGCGAAATAGTAATTGTGGCTATCGTAATAAAGAAGATATAATATTAGACTTTACGAGTTGGGAAGACTATCAAAATAGTATTAAGCAAAGTATTGAAAGTGGTCAAATTACTGGAGCATCAGAACTTTATACTCCAGTTAGATTAAAAGAGAATGATTCTAAAAATATTGAATATATCGAACTCCGATTTATTGATATTAATCCATTTACAGTAAGCGGAGTAAGTGACATTGATTTAAAATATCTGCATTTACATATGATATATGCACTATTTAGTGAAGACTTTGATTTTGATGAAGAGTCTCAAATTAGTTCTAATAACAAACATAATATGGCTAGTCGTAATGACAATAGTAAAGATTTTAAACAGTCAATGATCCAGTTGCATAATGAAGTCATAAACTTCTTCAAAGACAAGAGTTCTATTTATAATTTAACTGAAATATTTGAATCAGTAAATGAAAGAATCAATGACAATAAGCACACATATGCAGAGCGCTTAAAAGAAAAATATCAGCAATCAAGTTATATTGATTATCATCTTGAACAAGCAATTAGAGATAAACGTTATAGTGAAAATAATCTGTTTACATTAGCGAGTGATAATAGTTTAGAACTTTCGACTAAAATATTAATTAAAGAGGCAATTAAAGAAGGGTATATGTTTGAAATTTTAGATTCAGCTTCAAACTTCATTACATTAACTGATTTAAAATCAACTAATACCCAATTTATCCAGCAAGCAACAAAAACTAATTTAGATAATTACGCAAATGTCTTAGCGATGGAAAATAAAGTAGTTACCAAAAAGCTTTTAAGTAAATATAATATTAATAATCCAAGTGGTTATGAGTTAAGTAATGTCGATCAGTTAGACACGTTTGATCTTTCAATATTTGAAAATGATGGAGTTGTCATTAAACCTAACACGACAAACTTTGGTGAGGGAATTACGATATTTCCAGAAGGGGCTACGTTTGAGCAAATCAAAAGTGCAGCCGAATTTGCATTTAGTAAAGATAGTACGATCTTAATTGAGAAGTTTATTAAAGGTAATGAGTATCGATTTTTAGTCATTGGACAAAAAGTTAATAGTGTTTTACACCGTAGAGCTGCGAACGTCATAGGCGATGGCAAGAGTACAATCGAGCAATTAGTCAAAGAGAAGAATAAGAGTTCACTACGTGGCTATAACTACGTAAGTCCACTTGAAAAGATTATGTTAGGTGAAAAAGAAATTGAGTTTTTAAAACTTCAAAATCTAACAGTAAATTCGATATTGGATGATCAAGAAATAGTCTATTTAAGAGAAAACTCGAACATTAGTACTGGAGGCGATAGTATTGATTATACAGATTTAGTTGATGAAAGTTATATTAAGATTGCGGAAGAAGC
>CAYWKT010000098.1:0-3508 GCA_964458985.1 uncultured Erysipelothrix sp. | reverse complement strand
TTGTATTAGTTTTATATGTCTACTATTTAGATTATAAGAATTCATTTTATTATTAAAATGATTTGCTTATATTTTATGATAGTGTATAATGAAGTAGAAAATTAAATATCAAGAATGAGGGAGAGGGTTAGCTCACAGAACTCATACCAACCTGCACTGTAAGGTGGTAATGCTAACATCGATAAAAATGAACTGTCGACATCTCTTTTTTTCTGAGGTGTTTTTTAATGGAAGGAAGTATAATATGAATAATTATTTTACAAGTGAATCAATAACTCCAGGTCATCCAGATAAACTGTGTGATCAAATATCTGATGCAATCTTAGATGAGGCATTAGCGGGAGATAAAAATAGTAAAGTTGCGATTGAAACGTCAATTAAAGATGATCTAGTAATGGTTTTTGGAGAGATTACGACGGCATCGGATATTGATTTTGAAGAAATTGCGAAAAGAGTAATTAAGGAAGTTGGTTATTTAGAAGACTATGAAGTAATAACTAAAATTTCAAAACAATCAACTGAAATTAATAGTGCAGTTGTCGGAGAAGGTATTATTGCCGCAGGTGATCAAGGGATTATGTTTGGTTATGCAGTTAATGAGACTGACAACTTTATGCCACTTTCAATTGAGTTAGCACATGACTTAGCAAAACAATTAACTAATGTCTTTCAAAATCAAACATCAAACATTTTAAAGCCTGATGGAAAAACCCAAGTTACTGTTGAATATGAAAACAATAAAATTAAACGAGTAGATACAATTGTAATTTCAACTCAACATTATGAAGATATATCACAAAGTTTCTTAAAAACATATTTATATGACAACGTGATTTTACCAATCGTTGATAAAGATTTAATTGATGAGAATACTAAAATTATTATTAACCCAAGTGGGTCATTCACAATTGGTGGATCATTTGGTGATAGTGGAACGACAGGTAGAAAAATTGTCGTTGATACTTACGGTGGACACGGTCGTATCGGTGGGGGTGCACTAAGTACTAAGGATCCATCAAAAGTTGACCGTAGTGCAGCGTATTACGCGCGTTATGCGGCAAAGAACATTGTCGCAAACAACTTAGCTGACAAATGTGAAATTCAAGTGTCATATGCGATAGGGTTAAACGATCCATTATCAGTGTTTGTCGAAACGTTTAATACTGAAAAAGTAAGTTTAGAAGAAATCAATGAAGTCGTAAAAAACAACTTTGACTTTTCAGTCGATAATATTATTAAAGAATTAGACTTACTAAGACCTATATATCGTCAGACCGCAAACTTCGGACATTTTGGTCGTTCTGATTTAAATCTACCTTGGGAAAAAGTAATAACATTAAAGTAATAAAGTAATTGTTAAAAATGGAGTGCATTAATATCTATAGTGTGGTATAATATTTAAGAATAAGTCTTATATCAGTATGTTAGATGGAATAACGTTTCTATATACTACTTATTTAGAAATGGAGGTAGGTAAGTATGGAAACTGGAACTGTTAAATTTTTTGACAACGCTAAAGGGTTTGGTTTTATCACTATTGATGGAACTGAAAAAGATGTATTTGTTCACTTCACTGCAATCGCAGCTGACGGATACAAATCATTAAACGACGGCGATCGTGTTGAATTTGAAATCGTAACTGGAGATCGTGGCGATCAAGCTGCAAATGTTACAATTATATAACATTATCTCAAAGAGAAGAACTTAGGTTCTTCTTTTTTAATACTTAAATACGGGTTTGATTATCGAATGGGGCGAGTGACGGGATTTGTTCCATAAAAAAACTTCAATAATGAAGTTTCAAAGATTAAGTTTTTGATTGAATATTAAATAAAATTAAGTTATATGAATAATTACTTCTTTTCACGAATAAAAACAGCCCTAGAAAAATAATCGAAATTCACAAACTTCCAGCCATCAGTTCCAAGTTCATTCCATTCTTTCTCTACTTTAGACGTCGACTTTCCAAGTTTAAATAGTTTTGATGGTTCAACGATTTTATATTCATACTGCTTCATAATTTGCTACTTTCATCATAAATAATAGTCATTGATACATTCTTAAAAATGTATCTCTTTATAATTGAATTATTTATAATTGAATTATAGCATAAAGATAGAAAATAAAAAAAACTTACTTTCGTAAGTTTACTCGTATTTTTTTAAGACTCCAATCACAAATGCTTGAGGTCCAGTATGTGTTAAAATAATTGGGTAAATATTTCTAACCGTTACTTCTTGTTTTGTCTTCTTTTCGACATATTCTTTGTATTCAAGGGCGATTTCACTAACATCTGACTCTAAAATGTACCAATGATAGTCTTCAGGATTATCAAATTTTTCAATTAATTCATCAACTGCTTTTTTAATTGCTTTCTTTGCTGTTCTAACTTTATCGTGAGCATCAATTCCTTCTCGATCAATTTTTAATATTGGTACAATTTTTAGAAGATTCGCAAGTGCTGCTGCTTGTGGAGAGATTCTTCCACCTTTTTTTAAATAACTTAAATCATAAGGGACAATGAAGGCGAACATCTGTTCATGATTTTCAATAAGTTCTTTAATTTCAGCTCCAGTTTTTCCTTGCTGTGCGTAGCGAATCATTGCGTCGTACGTCATTCTAATCGGAAATGCGACAAGTCCTGCATCGATGATAGTTACACGCCCATCATACTCTTTACTAGCTGCTAAGGCCGTTTCGTATGATCCACTTAGTCTTGATGAAATAGGCAAGTATACAACTTCATCATACTCTTTTAAATATTCATCCCACATTTCTAATAAGACACCTAATGGTGCTTGAGATGTTGAAACTTCACATTCATTATATAAATAATCTTTAAATTCACTCAATGATATATCAATTTCGTCGATGTGTTCCTTACCATCTATCGTAAGAGGGAAGCGAATAACTGCAATATCTTGGTCTTGTTGTTCAGCTAAAGTTACACCGGCCGAAGAGTCAACCATAATTTTGATTTTCATAAATACACTCCAATCTAAAACAATTATACCAAATTTTAATAAATATAAAGCGTTATTCTGAATTTATCACAACATTTACACATTTAAGTGTAATATTTGAACTTTATGAAAGAATTTAAAAGAAATGTTCAAAAAAGGTTTACATTTAGTTTTATATGGTGTATTATATGACTTGTCGTTATGGCGGTCGTGGTGAAGCGGTTAACACACCGGATTGTGGCTCCGGCACTCGCGGGTTCAAATCCCGTCGGTCGCCCCATAAGATAATCAATCCCCTCAACAGAGGGGTTTTTAAATATCTTAAAGTTTTTAAAAGATTTAAAAATGTGATAAAGACTTAGATACTTAATTAAAATACGTTATTCTAGATAAAAGACACCTTTTCAATAGGGTGTCTTTTATTGTGAAAAAATAGAATTTTTAATTAAGCTGTATACAAGTTAATTGTAATATGTTGGTTTATTGATAAATATGATGTTAAAGAATTGACAAGTGATTTCATTGTGTGTATCCTTACTTTATTC
>CAYWKT010000097.1:0-3589 GCA_964458985.1 uncultured Erysipelothrix sp. | reverse complement strand
TAATTATCATGAAATAAACGGATTAACGTGGTATAATTATTGGAGGTGATTAGATGCAGCAGAAGGCTTTATTTGTAACGTTTGAAGGACCTGACGGTAGTGGAAAAACTACTATAAGTCAGTTAGTATATAAAAGATTACAACAATTAGGATATAAAACTATATATACAAGAGAGCCAGGTGGAATTGAGATATCAGAGAGTATTCGTGATATTATCCTGGATCCAAAAAATACTAATATGGACATTAGGACCGAAGCTTTATTGTATGCTGCAAGTCGTAGACAACATTTAGTAGAGAAAATTATTCCAGCATTAGCGGATAATTATATCGTAATCTGTGATCGATTCATCGACAGTTCACTTGCATATCAAGGACATGCCCGTGAAATTGGAATCGATGAAGTTTATAAAATGAATGAATTCGCAGTTGAAGGTGTTATGCCAGATATGACTTTATTTTTAGACATCTCAGCTGAGGAAGGATTAAATCGTATAAAAGACCGTAATTTCAAGGATCGTTTAGATCTAGAAAGTATGGATTTTCATAATAAAGTTTATGAAGGATATCAAATCGTTCTAAATCGTTTTAAAGATCGTATGCAAGTTATCGATGCGGCAAGATCGATAGATGAAATAGTTATTGATTGTGTTGATAAGATTACTTCGGAGCTTAATCATGAGTAACTTAGAAAAATTAAAAACTAAACAAGATGTTGTTTTTAATATTCTAAATAATTCTATGAGAAATGATCGTTTGGCACATGCCTATCTATTTAGTGGAATTAGTGGCTCACTTCAGTATGAAACAGCCTACTTATTTGCCGCAAGTCTAGTATGTGAGAATAGTACTTGGTCATGCGGACAGTGCGAAAGTTGTCAGCGTATACTAAGTAATCAATACCCTGATTTTATCGTGTTAGATGGCTCACAAAGTTCGATTAAAAAAGAAGATGTGATTGCCCTTCAAAGCCAGTTCTCAATGACAGCGTTAGAGAAATCGGCGTATAAAATATTCTTAATTAAAGAAGCACACAATATGACAATTAGTGCTGCGAACTCACTACTAAAGTTTTTGGAAGAGCCAAGTTCAAGTGTAGTTGGTATATTAGTTAGTGATCAAAGTGAATCATTACTTCCGACAATTGTCTCAAGATGTACAGAGTTAGATTTTAAAAAATTATCTGATACAGACAATTATGAGCTTGCCTTATCAATTGGATTAGATATTAGAGATGCTTACTATTTTAGTAAAGTGGCTTCAAATTACTTCATGGTCGATACCTTCTTTGAACAAGAAGCATATCAACTATTTAGAGTAATTTTTGAGAAGTTTATTAAATCGTTACTTAAGAGTGAAGATGCAGCTTTGTTTGTAATTCAAACAGAACTACTAAAACATAGTGATAAAGAAGTGATGAATCAAGCATTTGATATGTTTATACAAATGTTAATAGTATTTTTTAAAGATGTAATTAATAATAATTCGGTAGATCAAGTTTATGATGATTTATTATTAAGATATCGAAATGAAAATAAGTATATGGAATATTTGAGTATTACTTTAAATATAAAAAATAAAGTTAGAAATCATATAAATTTAGCGTTATTGATGGATCAATTTATATATCAGTTTAAGGAGGTAAAATGATGAGCGATACATTCGATAGTTTTGTAACCGTAAACTTTAAAAACTACCCAAAGAATTATTACTTTGGAGTAGACGATATAGATTTAAAATTAGGTGATTATGCCGTAGCGAATACTGAACTTGGTAGTGAGTTAGTAAAAGTAGTAGAAGATGTTCAAAGTACAAAGGATCTTCCAGGTGACTTTAAACTTAAAGGAATTAGACGAAAAGCGACGGAAAAAGATATAAATAATTATGATCGTAGTGAAGAACTTGCGAAAGATGCAATGATTAGTATTGAAAAATACATAAGTCAATTAAAGTTAAAAATGAAACCTTTAAGTGCTAAGTATTCTTTAGACTTAAAGAAAGTTTTAATTGTGTATGTCGCAGAAGAACGCGTCGACTTTAGAGAACTTTTACGTTTATTAAATACTGAGTTAAGAGTAAGAATTGAACTTAAGCAAATTGGTGAGCGCGATAAAGCGAAAATGGTTAGTGGAATTGCGACATGTGGTATGGAAACATGTTGTTCAAGATTTATGAGTGAATTTGAAATGATCTCAATAAATATGGCTAAAAATCAAAACTTAGCTTTAAATATTTCAAAACTATCAGGGTTATGCGGTAAGTTTATGTGCTGCTTGAAACATGAGGATGAAGTATATAGTGATGTGAAAAAAGAATGGCCAGCAATGAACTCACAAATTACTTATAAAGGTCAAAAATATTACGTGAATGGTATGAACTATGTGGCTGAAGAAGCTAAATTAGTTAATAAAGAAGAAACGATTTATGTAAACTTTAATGAAGCTTTCTATGATTTCACAAAAAATCAAAATGAAGCTAAATCTAATTCTGAAGTTGTTCAAAATAAAGAAGAAGAAAAAGTAAAACCAAAAAATAATCGTCGTCGTAATAACCGTAATAAGAATCGAAATAATAAAAATAAAAAAGATAATAAAGAAAATAAGAATAATAAAGAAACTGCAAGTAAATAGTTTGGAGGCTTAATATGCAAAGAGTACAAAGTTTTACGAATGATAATAATACTCTATACATAGTCGCCACTCCAATTGGTAATTTATCCGAAATGAGTCCGCGTGCTATAGAAGTATTAAAAGAAGTTGATGTGATTGCCGTTGAGGATACACGTGTTACAGGACGTCTATTAAAACATTTTGATATTGATACGAAGATGATCGTCCATCATAAGCATAATGAAAATAAAAGCAGCGATGGCATCATTGATTTATTAAAAGATGGAAAAAACGTAGCGCTGGTGAGTGATGCTGGTTATCCATTAATATCTGATCCAGGAAGTACAGTCGTCAGTAAGGCAATTCATAATGGATTCAATGTTGTGCCGGTGTCAGGATCAAGTGCGGTTCTAAATGCATTAGTCGCATCAGGTCTTTCTACTTATGCTTTCTCATTCATCGGATTTTTACCAATTAAAAAATCAGAAGTAAAAGCTAAATTAGAAGAGGTTAAAGAACGAAAAGATACACTTATTTTTTATGAGGCACCACATAGAATTGAAAGTACGCTACAAAATCTATTTGAAGTACTTGGAGATCGCTATGTAGTAATTGCCCGGGAAATAACTAAACGTTATGAAGAATATATTCGTGGCAATTTAAGTACACTGTTAGAGGAGATGCCAGATTTAAAAGGTGAGTTAGTAGTCGTCGTTGAAGGGTATCAAGAAGTTGAAGAAGAGTTCTTAAACGTTGATTTAATTAAAATGGTCGACCTACAAATAAATATGGGTAAATCAAGAAGTGAAGCAATTAAAGAAGTTGCGAAAGCGACAAGAGTCAAACGTAATGAAATTTATAAAATTTATCATAATGATCAAATTTGCTAATAGTACAATGAAAGTGTCCCTGTAAATAGGGACACTTTTTAAGTGTGCCGGGCATGGCATACATCTAGGTGGTGAAAGTCCACTGTGGGG
>CAYWKT010000096.1:0-3736 GCA_964458985.1 uncultured Erysipelothrix sp. | reverse complement strand
ATAGTATAAATTACTTGCCTTTTAACTTACTCTAGTGTATTGTAGATAAGAAGTTAATTGTGGTTTAAATAGTGATTCAAACTTATTGTACTTCAAAGATTAAATACTTACGAAATGTCAAATAAGTGTTGACAAGAATATCGCTAGATGTTATAGTATTTAAGCAGTCGAGAAAAGGTACATGGGCCTATAGCTCAGTTGGTTAGAGCGCACCCCTGATAAGGGTGAGGTCGGTAGTTCGAGTCTACTTAGGCCCACCATTTACTTAATGATTGTTACAAAATAAAATATATTGGGGGCTTAGCTCAGCTGGGAGAGCGCCTGCCTTGCACGCAGGAGGTCAGCGGTTCGATCCCGCTAGCCTCCACCAATTATATAAAATAATTCGTCGATCCTTTTGATAGAGGGTTTTTTTATGGGAGTATTCTCAAAATAATACATTTAAAAAGTACATGGGCCTATAGCTCAGTTGGTTAGAGCGCACCCCTGATAAGGGTGAGGTCGGTAGTTCGAGTCTACTTAGGCCCACCATTTACTTAATGATTGTTACAAAATAAAATATATTGGGGGCTTAGCTCAGCTGGGAGAGCGCCTGCCTTGCACGCAGGAGGTCAGCGGTTCGATCCCGCTAGCCTCCACCAATTATATAAATTAGATAACCTTATAAAAAGGTTTTTTTTATTATTAGAGAAGAGGTACTATGGAACTGTTAATAGATAAAGATATTATTAATAATATAGAGCTTTTAATTGAAGTTTATTATTTTTTAAATGATGGATATAGTGACCTTAACGTTCAAATTATTGAGTATGAAGATTCTCTTCGATTTGATGCGACGCCAAAATCAGTTAATTTCTATGATACTAACGATTATGTCTCACATAATATATTCTCTTTCAATGAATTTTTTAATTATCATCTTAATTATGAAGGGTATAAATTACTATCAAACTAAAACACAGAATTGCTGTGTTTTTTTAATACTTACTAATCATGATATACTATACATATAGAGATAAGGAGGTATTATATGAAATGTACTCATTGTCATAACTCTTTGTGTGTTGAGAAAGTACCGATATTTAATCATTTGGATTATGAGTTTTTAGAGCAAATAATGGAGTTAGCACATACAAAAGAATATAAGAAGAATGAAATGTTATATAATGCGGGAGATATATCCGATAACTTATTTATTTTACATACTGGACAAGTGAAAGTATTTGATATAGATGAATCAGGAAAAGAACATTTGATTAATGTTTTAAATCCTGGTGACTACGTAGGGGAAACTTCACTGTTTCTAAGTAGTGAACATATTAATTTTGCCCAAGCGACAAAAGATGGAGAGATTTGTACTATATATAAAGATGATCTACTTGAATTATTAGAGAAATATCCAAATATCGCAATCAAAATATTAGAGGAGTTTGCACGCCGCTTGAAAGTATCACAAACGCAAGCAAAAAGAATAGCCTCTAATACGGCTGATAGTAGATTAGGTCTATACTTAATCGAAAACAGTGTTATTAGAAATGGTAAACATTATATTTCATTAACGATGTCACGAAAAGATTTAGCGAATTTTTTAGGAATGTCACCGGAAACGATTAGTCGAAAGTTTAAAAGTTTTGAACAATTAGGTTATATAAATCAGTTAAATAATAAGGAAATTGTCTTGTTGGATATTGATGCTTTAAGTAATTTATAATATTTAGAAAAGGGTATAAGAAAATTTCACTTATATCCTTTTTATATGTATCAATATTTGTCAATATAGTCTATAATTAGGTGAAAGTTATTTTTGAGGTGAAATATGTTTAGAGAGAAATATATTGGGGATAAAGCTTTTTATAAGCGAACTCTCTCAATTGCCGTGCCGTTAATGTTTCAAGGTCTACTAGTTAGTTTAGCGGGATTACTTGATAATTTAATGGTAGCGGGTTTAGGTGATAGTTTTCTATCAGGAGTTGCGGCGGCAAACCGCTTCTTTATTATCTACAACTTTGGAGTTTTAGGAGTTGTCGTGGCATCAGGTGTTTTCATTGGGCAGTATTTAGGGGCACACAATAAAGCTAAGATGAAAGAATCATTTAGAGCTTCGATTATTTTAAGTTATATCGTTGCACTACCATTCTTTTTATTAATTTTACTTGCGCCACAAATGGTCATTCAATTTTTCACACATGATCCACTAGTCATTGCGAGTGGACTTGATTATTACAAAGCACTAGTGTGGACGATTATACCATTAACGCTTATTTTAGCGGTTGGAGGAGCGATTAGATCAATTGGTGATACGAGAACACCAATCATTGCATCAGTTGCGGGAATTATCGTAAACGTTATATTCAACTTCTTACTTATTAATGGGGCATTAGGCTTTCCGAACCTTGGAGTATTAGGAGCCGCTATCGCAACGCTAATATCTAGAGTCGTTGAGTTAATATTCTTATTGTTTATTTTATCAGTTAAAAAGTATGATTTTAATACTAAAATTAAAGATATGTTTAAGATTGATCGTCAGTTATTTAAGTCAATTAGTAAAAATGCATTTAGTACAGGTGCAAATGAAATTTTATGGGCATCGAGTATGGCGGTTTTAATGAAGTTTTATGCAACACGAGGTGCTGTTGCAATGTCAGCATATGCAATCGCAGGGAGTATCTCAGATATATTCTTCGTCCTATTTAACGGTATGAGTGCGGCGACGGTCGTATTAGTTGCGCAACTACTTGGGGCAGATAAGTTTGAAGAGGCAAAAAGTAATGGAAATAAGTTACTCTTATTCAGTGTTGTTCTGGCAGGATTTTTAGGAGTAGTTCTAATAATGATTTCAGGACTTGTTCCATACATTTACAAGGATATCTCAGTTGAGGCGCAAACTATCGCAGTTAACCTTTTAAGAGTCATAGGTTCATTGTTCTGGGTCTTTATGTATAATGTTCAAATATTATTTATGTTACGTGCTGGAGGCGATAGTTTTAGTGCCTTCTTAATGGATTCAGGGTTTATGTGGTTAGTAAATATCCCGATAGTCGGAATATTTACATACTTCACTAATGTTCCAATAATTCTTCTTTATATTATTGGACAAATGACCGATATTATTAAGTTAACTATTTCAACTTTTGTCTTTAAAAAGGAGAAATGGGTTAGGAATGTAACAAATTTCAATTAGTTAGTTAGTCTAAAAGCCTTTGTTTAAAGGCTTTTAGACTGTTATGATTAAGTTAATGTAAGAAAAGTAAAGAAAGTCTCATTTTGGGCTTGCTTGTTGTAATGTGTTTATGCTATAATTATCAAGCAGACGACGAGAGAGTCATCTGAGAGATAAATAAAAGCGAAAAACTTAAAAGAAATTAAAAAAGTTCTTGCTAAAATAAACCATCTATGTTAATATAGATAAGCGCTTGCCTGAATAGCTCAGCTGGTAGAGCAATCGGCTGTTAACCGATCGGTCACAGGTTCGAATCCTGTTTCAGGCGCCATTAAAATTAAATTAAATTAAATAGTATCGTCATAACTGGCGCGTTGGAGAAGCGGTTAACTCATCAGCCTTTCACGCTGACATCCACGGGTTCGAACCCCGTACGCGTCACCAATTTAATTAATCAGACCTTCACTAGAAGGTTTTTTATTTGAACATTAAAATATTTGGCGGGTTGGAGAAGCGGTTAACTCATCAGCCTTTCACGCTGACATCCACGGGTTCGAACCCCGTACGCGTCACCAA
>CAYWKT010000095.1:0-3826 GCA_964458985.1 uncultured Erysipelothrix sp. | reverse complement strand
TATTAAAAGATTATTGCATGATAGTGCTTTCAGCAATTAATATGCTCTTTATTCGAAATAAAAAAAAGACAACTTTTGATAGTTGTCTTTAAATAAATCTAATTTCAATGTTTCCGAGGTTTACACTTCCATCGATATAAACTGTGTATGGACTCTTAACATCTGTCGCAAAACTTCGTGGCCAATGTACTTCGACATTACCTAAGTTTCGACTAATGTTTTCTTCAACATTCCACTCTTTTGGTAAGTAAAGTTCTAAATTACCTAATCGACAATCAGCTTGAATGTGCACATCATTTAGTAGTTCGCGTTCTTGAAAGTAGATTGACAATGATCCCATAGTACTGGAAAAGTCAGCGCGATCTAAATTTTTTGAATATATGTATCTAGTTGATTCTGATAAGTTTACTGAGTAGGATACGTATGATGAATTATCATCATCATAATTTACATTTTTATCTTTGTGATAATAATTGAGGTCATCCTCATCAAAATTTATCGTAAATTTTGATCTTTTACTTCTTTTAAAACTTGAGAATATTAACTCTAAGCCAATTGCGAGTATTGTCGTAATAAAGAATAAGTTAAAGTAGCCAATAGATGTTAAGTTAATGTAGTCAATAATTAAATATTGTCCGTATTTTAATCCAAACGCAATCATATACAGTGAAGTAAAGAAGTTTGATGTAAATAAACTATATACTCCATATAGTATTGCGATTGATGAGATAGCGATTGTCATCGCGTATGGTGGTAATATATCTAATTGTGACATAAACATTAAGATTGCGATTGTAGTGAATGATAGTCCGAAAATAAATTTCTTTTTTGAATTTCGTCTCATAATATGATTCTCTTTTCTAGACTTATTTTTAAGTCGTTGTAATAGTTTCTTGATACGTACACTTCTTTTAAACTGTTTATGAATTTAACACTTCCAACTGAAGTTAGTTTTCTACTAATTGAGTATACGTGTTCTAAATTACAAATTGTCGATTTTGATATTCTAAGAAAAGTATCAGGTAACTTTTCTTCTAACTCGTACAATTTATAGTTTGTCTCATAAGCTTCACTGCTTGTATGTGCATAGACTATTCCATCAGATGTTTCAAAAAACAAGATTGAGTTTGGTTTTACAAACAGCTGCGTATCTTTAGTATATAAGCTTAAGGAAGTGTATGATTTTTGCTGGTTAATTAGAAACTGATTTAATGCTTCAACTACTTTGCTTGATGCATTGTGTGTGATGATGATATCTTCATTATCAAGATCTTCATCATACTTAAATGTAAATTTCATAGCGTCTCCCTTCAAAAACATTATATATTATGTACTTACTATTACAATTAGATTTCACTAAGTGGTAATTTTATGCGACTAAGTGGTCCTTATTTTCGGCTAAAGTAATTTATGTCATCATTTTGCTTACGATAAACTAGATGGACATGTAGGTGAAATACGGCTTGGTTTGCCTCTTCATTATTGTTGATAATTACGTTGTATCCTTTATTATCACTATTTTCTAAATACTCGTTTGCAACTTTTTGGGCAGTAAGCATCACTTTAGAAAAGAGTTCTGGCGGTGTATCGATGACGTTAGTATAATGTTTTTTCGGAATTACTAACATATGTCCTTCAGTTAAAGGGGCGACATCTTTGATTACAATCGTATCCTCATCTTCAAATATTATAGTACTAGGTATTTCTTTTTCAATTATCTTACAGAAAATACACATTTTAACACTCTCCTTTAAGTTATTATAGCAAAAAAAAACTCCCTTGAGGGAGTTCTCTTATTTAGCGATGAAAGGATTATTTTCTTTCCATAAGTCATGTAGTTGACTATCGTGAATTTCAAAGTTTCCTTTTGCACTATAATGAGCATACATTGCTCGTGTAACAATTGATCCAACTTTTTCATCAGCTAAGATTGATGCTTTAATTAAATCTTTATCAGCTTCAATGTCTAATTCTTCAATATAGATAATTGCGAAACCGTCATTAATCATTACAACTTCTGATAAGTCGTTTGGTTTAGTGTCTTTTAATTGAGTGTTGTAGTATGTGTTACTTTCACGTCCATTGTAAATATGTTCTACTTTTGATGGAGCGTTAATTTTATCTTCATCAGCTTCTGGTAAGTGTTTGTTTATAATTTCTTCAAACGTTTTAGAATCTAAAGTTTCAACTTCTTTTAACTCTTCTAATGCTGCTTCAGCTTCAGCTTTGTTTTTAAAATCTGCTTGTTTGATTTTTCTACTGCTTAACTGAGTTGTAATACTTTCCATATTTTCTGATAAGTATAAATCTAACATTTTATCGGCACGAATGTTTTGTAAGATTAAACGATTGTAGTAATCTTCTTCATCAGCATATCCTGAAGCTTTTAATAATGCTTCAAAACTTTCACCTAATGATTCTTTTGCTTCAGCTAATTTCGCTTGGGCAACTTTTTCGTCTTCTTCAGTTAACTCAACTAACTCTTCCATTTGCATACTGATTAAGTTTGATTGAATTAAGTTAACTCCAAATCTTAGTTTACTATATTCATAAATATCATTTTTAGTAATTGTATTACCTTTAATGTCGGCAATTATTTCATCACCGTCTGTAACAGTTGTAATAACTCCGCTTGAGCATGCTGTTAATGTAAGTAATGCTGCTAAGGTAATTAGGGCTAATTTAAATGTTTTTCTCATATTAGTCTTCCTCCTTGCCTAAGTAGTGTTCTTTAATTGCTTTATTTAATTGCTCGTCATCACCGAATGTGATTCCTTGTTTTTCGACTTGATCCCAAGTTATTTCTAGTTGTGCTTTAGGATTTTGTTCGAAGATTTTTGTAAAGATTGTAAAGTCACTGATCTCGACGAACTCCTCTACAGTTGTCGCATCAACTTTAATGATGTGGTATCCGTAATTTGTTTTAAACCATTCAGTTGTTTCGTTATAGCCAACAGTGTAAACTTGATCTTTGAATTCTGGAACGAATTGTGTGATTGACTCGACGTCGACAATTCCTAGTGATCCACCTTGATCTTTTGATCCATCATCTGAGAATTCTTGGGCAACGTCACTAAACACTGCTCCTTCTTTCGCTAATGCGGCTTTAACTTCTTCAAGTTTTTTATTTTCTGCTTCTGTTGGGTTTTCAACATCTTCCATCTTAACTAAGATATGGCTAATCTTACGTGGTTTTTTCGCAGCAAAGTATTCTTCATATAGTTTTGGATGACTCATTACGTATTCGCGTTCAATACTTTCTCTGATTTCCATAATTGTTAAGTAGTCTACTAGGCCTTTTTCACCTTTTTTAGCTACGTATCCAGATTGGATTAATAGAGTATTTAATGCTTCTTCCCAGTTTTCACCGTAAGTTGTTTTTAGTGATAAGATAATTTGACTTGCTTCAGTTTTAGCGTCGCTTTCCATTGCGCTTGTAACTTCAGCTGCATCACGATAAATATCTAACTCAAAGATTGGTAGAATAACACCTATATCTAATACATCATATACTTCATCATATAAATCATCAGCTGTATAGTCTTGTCCGTCATAAGTGAATACAACGTCTTGACCCTTATCGTTTACTACTTTTTTAACTCTGTCTTTCATTGAATCAGCGGCAAAATAAAATAAACCGACGATTAGTATGGCTCCGATGACAAATGAGAACCAATATTTTTTCCATATTTCCTTAAAGTCCATATTAAATCTTCCTCCTAAATATGCTTTATTATTATATTCTATTCCATAGTATAAATCAATTAAACACTATTTTATTAAATACAATATAAATACTATACAGCATCAATGTATTTTCATTGTG
>CAYWKT010000094.1:0-3834 GCA_964458985.1 uncultured Erysipelothrix sp. | reverse complement strand
GTAATGGAGAAATCCATATTTCACATTAAAGTAAAATATACGACACACCCGGAGGTGTGTACAGAAAGGAGGAAACTATGCCAACAATTAATCAGTTAGTTCGTGAAGGAAGAAAATCAAAAGAATATAAATCAAAATCACCGGCTTTAGGTAGAGGTATTAACACTATTAAACGTCGTGTTACTGAAACAAACTCACCACACAAACGTGGGGTTTGTACACGTGTCGGAACTATGACACCTAAAAAACCTAACTCAGCGTTACGTAAATATGCAAGAGTTAGATTAAGTAACGACATGGAAGTTACAGCTTATATTCCAGGAATTGGACACAACCTACAAGAACATAGTGTTGTTTTAATTCGTGGAGGACGTGTTAAAGACTTACCAGGGGTACGTTACCACATCGTTCGTGGTACATTAGATTGTGCCGGAGTCGAAGGTAGAAAACAAAGCCGTTCATTATACGGAACAAAAAGACCAAAAGAATAAAAAAATCAATTATGAAAGGAGAATTTAGATGGCAAGAAAAGGATATATAGTAAAACGCGACGTCTTAGTCGATCCAATATACAATTCTAAATTAGTGACTCGTTTAATCAATAAAATCATGATTGATGGTAAACGTGGTCTAGCTTCATCTATCTTATACAACGCATTTGATATCGTTGAAGAGAAAACTGGACGTCAACCGATGGAAGTTTTTGAAGAAGCTTTAGATAATGTTATGCCTATGTTAGAACTTAAATCAAGAAGAGTTGGTGGATCAAACTTATCAATTCCTGTTGAAGTTTCGGAAGAAAGAAGATTAACATTAGGTTTAAGATGGATTGTTAACTATGCAAGATTAAGAAACGAACATAGTATGGAAGAACGTTTAGCAGCAGAAATCATCGATGCAGCAAACGGAAGTGGAGCATCTGTTAAAAAACGTGAGGATATTCACAAAATGGCAGACGCAAACAGAGCATTCGCTCATTACAGATGGTAAGAGGTTAAACCAAGAAAGGAGTAGGTATTTATGGCGAGAAAATTTCCGTTAGATAAAACTAGAAATATCGGTATAATGGCGCATATTGATGCGGGTAAGACTACTACAACAGAACGTATTCTTTATTATACAGGTAGAACTCATAAAATTGGTGAGACTCACGATGGGACTGCCACTATGGACTGGATGGAGCAAGAGCAAGAACGTGGAATCACGATTGCTTCAGCTGCAACTACTGCAGAGTGGAAAGGTCACACAATAAATATTATTGATACACCAGGTCACGTAGACTTCACAGTTGAAGTTGAGAGATCACTAAGAGTTTTAGATGGTGCAGTTACAGTTCTTGATGCTAAATCAGGAGTTGAACCGCAAACTGAAACAGTATGGAGACAAGCGACAACTTACGGAGTTCCACGTGTTGTATTCATTAACAAAATGGATGCTACAGGTGCTGACTTCTACATGTCAATCGATACTATCTATAATAGATTAGGAGCTAAAGCTTCACCAATTCAAATCCCTATGGGTGTTGAAGATAATTTCGTTGGACTAATTGACTTAATTGAGAGAAAAGTACATACTTTCGCTACTGAATTAGGCGAGGACGACGTAATTACAGACGAAATTCCTGCAGAATATGCGGATGACGTTGAAAAATATCGTAATCAGTTAATTGAACAAGTTGCTGACTATGATGAAGAATTAATGATGGTTGTATTAGAGGGTGAAGAACCTTCAATCGACATGATTAAATCAGCGATTAGAGCTGGAGTTCTTACAGGAGAGTTCTTCCCAGTAATGTGTGGAGCTGCTTATAAGAATAAAGGTGTTGTACCAATGTTAGATGCTGTTGTTGAGTATCTACCAAGCCCATTAGATGTTCCGGCTATTACAGGTACATTACCAAATGGTGATGAATCAGAGCGTTTAGCTTCAGATGATGAACCATTCTCAGCTTTAGCGTTTAAAGTTGTTACTGACCCATTTGTTGGTCGTTTAACATACTTCCGTGTATACTCAGGTGTTGCGGAATCAGGATCATTCGTTTTAAACTCAACTAAAGATCAAAGAGAACGTTTCGGACGTATCATGTTAATGCATGCTAACGACCGTTCAGAAATAAAAGAAGTCGATACAGGTATGATCGCTGCAGCTGTTGGATTCAAAAACACTTCAACAGGAGATACACTATGTGCTGAGAAATCACCGATTATTTTAGAATCAATGGATTTCCCAGAACCAGTTATTAACGTTGCAATCGAACCAAAAACTAAAAATGACCAAAACAAGATGGGTACAGCTTTAGGTAAATTAGCTGAAGAGGATCCAACTTTCAAAGCTTATACTGATGAAGAAACAGGACAAACTATTATTGCAGGAATGGGTGAGTTACACCTTGACGTAATTGTTGACCGTCTAAAACGTGAATTCAAAGTTGAAGCTAATATTGGTGCACCACAAGTTGCTTATCGTGAAACAATCAAAGAAGCTGCTGATGTTGAAGGTAAATTCGTACGTCAGTCAGGTGGACGTGGACAATACGGACACGTTTGGGTACACTTTGAACCAAACGAAACTGGAAAAGGTTTCGAATTCATCGATAAAGTTGTTGGTGGTACAGTTCCAAGAGAATACATTAAATCTGTTGGAGAAGGTATTGAATCGGCATTAAATAACGGTATGATTGCTGGATACCCAGTAATTGACGTAAAAGCTACATTATTCGATGGATCATCACATGATGTTGACTCGAATGAGATGGCGTTCAAAGTTGCAGCTGGATTAGCTGTAAGAAACGCTGCTAAAAAATGTGCACCTGCACTATTAGAACCAATGATGGAAGTTGAAGTTGTTGCACCTGCTGAATATTTAGGTTCAGTAATGGGAGACGTTTCATCACGTCGTGGTCAAATTGTTGACCAAGAAGAACGTGGAAACGCAGTAGCAGTTGAAGCATTAATTCCATTATCAGAGATGTTTGGATATGCTACGGACCTGAGATCATTCACTCAAGGACGTGGAAACTACACTATGCAATTTAGCAAATACGCAGAAGTACCTAAGAGTATTGCTGCTGAGTTAGCTAAAGATGGTTCTGAAGACTAATACTATTGATTTAATTCAATAAATGTCTTAAAATAAGAATGAAGTAAAAAAATATTAAATAGGAGGATTGCAAAATGGCAAAAGAAAAATTTGATAGAACGAAAACGCACGTAAACGTTGGAACAATCGGTCACGTTGACCACGGTAAAACAACATTAACTGCTGCGATTACTAATACACTAGCTTTAACTGGTGGAGCTGAAGCTCAAGCTTACGACGAAATCGACGGAGCACCAGAAGAAAAAGAACGTGGAATTACAATTGCTGCATCACACGTTGAATATGAAACAGAAAACCGTCACTACGCGCACGTAGACTGCCCAGGGCATGCTGACTATGTTAAAAACATGATCACAGGTGCTGCACAAATGGACGGAGCTATCTTAGTTGTATCAGCTACAGATGGTCCAATGCCTCAAACTACTGAGCATATCTTACTTGCTAAACAAGTAGGAATCGAAAAAATTATCGTTTTCATCAACAAAGTTGACATGGTAGACGATGAAGAATTAATCGACCTAGTTGAAATGGAAGTTAGAGAAAAATTAAGTGAACAAGGATTTGACGGAGATAACGCACCAGTTATCCGTGGATCTGCACTTAAAGCATTAGAAGGTGACGCTGAGTACCAAAAAGCTATCTTAGAATTAATGGAAGCTGTAGATACTTACGTACCAGACCCAGTTCGTGAAACTGACAAACCATTCTTAATGTCTGTAGAAGACGTATTCACAA
>CAYWKT010000093.1:0-3861 GCA_964458985.1 uncultured Erysipelothrix sp. | reverse complement strand
TTATTTTCTAAATAAACGGTTGTTTGAATAAACAGGATTTGTCGTTAAATCCATATGTAATTCTTTAATTACACGTTTATCTGTCGATGATAAAATGACAGATGAATGTATTTGAGCACCTTTTAATTTAGGTAGTTGCTCTAAAGCTAGTTTAGAGTATGGATTTTCAGTTGCCGCAACTGACAACATGATTAATACTTCATCCACGTGTAACAGTGGACTGCTTTTTCCTAAATTGTTAACTTTTAAATGTTGAACAGGTTTAATTACATCGCTTGAGATTAAATGAATGTCATCGTCAATATTAGATAACGTTTTTAAAGTGTTTAAAAGTGCAGCACTCGCAGCCCCTAATAACTTAGATGTTTTCCCCGTTATAATATTACCATCACAAAGTTCGATTGCAACGGCCGGCTTTCCAGTTTCTTTTGCGAGATCATTAGCAATTTTGACGACTTTACGGTCCTCAACACCAATTTCTAATTGATTCATTAACATTTCTAATTTCTCGACAGTGTCGATACTTTCTTTATGACGCTTATGATCAACGACTGCCGTTAAATAACGACGTATCATTTCATTTTTAGCGGCATTAATGACGACATCTTCATCAATAATACAACTACCAATGACATTTACACCCATATCGGTCGGAGACTTATATGGAGATTCATCATAAATAGTTTTGAAAACACTATTTAATACTGGGTAGACGTCGGCATCACGATTGTATGATGTGGCAATTACGCCATAAGCTTCAAAATGATACGGATCGATTAGATTTAAATCATTTAAGTTTGCGGTTGCGGACTCATAAGCTAAATTAACCGGATGGTTAAGTGGAAGATCCCAGATCGGGAAAGTCTCAAACTTAGCATATCCAGATTTTAAGTTACGACGAGAATCTTGGTATAGCTGTGAAAGGCATAATGCCATTTTTCCACTCGCAGGACCTGGTGCTGTAACCATAACTAGTGGACGATCAGTCTCAATATAGTCATTTTTCCCAAAACCTTCTTCACTTAAAATAAATGGAACATTTGATGGATAACCTTCAATTCGATAATGAAGATAAGTCTTCATACCGAGATTTTCGAGTTTCTCTTTAAATTTAATAGAGCTATCTTGTCCATCAAACTGAGTAATTACGATACTTCCGACAAAAAGGTCAGTGTCGCGAAAAACGTCAACTAGTCTTAAAACTTCTTGATCATAAGAAAGATCATTATCATTTCTTAATTTGTTATGTTCAATATCTAAGGCACTAATTGCAATTACTATTTCAATATCATCTTTTAATTGTTTCATTAATTCAATTTTATTATCTGCTAGAAATCCAGGTAAAACACGTGAGGCATGAAAATCATCAAAGAGTTTTCCCCCGAACTCCATATATAATTTGTTGTCAAAAAGCCCAATTCGCTCTTGAATTTTTTGCTTCTGTAAGTCGAAATATTTATTATTATCAAAACCAAGTTTATACATGCTTTCACCTCTCTAACATTATAGCAAAAATCATTCGATAATTATAAACATTTCACAGGATTACTAATGCATAATAGTAGTAATAGTGCTAAAATATATATGTTAAAAAAATAATGAATATAAAGAGAGGTACAAGATGAAAAAAAGACCAGTAGTATTAGCGATTATGGACGGTGTAGGACTAAGTGATCATGATGCAGGTAACGCAGTAAAATCAGCACACATGCCAAACTTAGACTATTTAATTAAAAACGGAGTATACAGAACTTTAAAAGCTCACGGTACAGCAGTTGGATTACCATCAGATGATGATATGGGTAACTCAGAGGTTGGACACAATGCATTAGGTGCAGGGCAAATTTATAGCCAAGGTTCAAAACTTGTAAATGAGTCAATTGAGTCAGGTGAGTTATATGAGACAGATACTTGGAAAGATATCGTTAAAGTAGGCGATGATAATACAGTTCATTTCATCGGATTACTTTCAGATGGTGGAATTCACTCAAACATTGCACATTTAATTGACCTAGTTAAAAAGGCAAAAGATGCAGGTGTTAAAACTGTTAGAGTTCACGCTTTAATGGACGGACGTGATGTTCCAGAAACATCAGGTATAGAATATGTTGAAAAATTAGAAGCAGTCTTTGCGGAATTAAACGATGATAACTTCGATGCTAAAATCGCAAGTGGTGGTGGAAGAATGTACATCACTATGGACCGTTATGATGCAGATTGGGATATGGTTGAACGTGGATGGAAAGCACACGTACTTGGCGAAGGACGTCAATTCGCAAGTGCAACTGAAGCAATTCAAACATACCGTGATGAGTTAGGTGTTAATGACCAAGACTTAAAAGAATTTGTAATCGTTGAAGATGGAAAACCAGTTGGAACAATCGAAGATAACGACAGTGTTGTATTCTTTAACTTTAGAGGAGACCGTGCTATCGAAATTTCAAAAGCATTCACTTATGGTGAAGAATTTGATAAATTTGATCGTGTTAGAGTTCCAGATGTTTACTTCGCAGGAATGCTACAATATGATGGAGACTCAAACTTACCAGAACATTATTTAGTACAACCACCACATATTACAAACACTTTAACTGAAAGATTAGTTGAAGAAGGATTAAACCAATATGCAATTTCAGAAACACAAAAATATGGTCACGTTACTTATTTCTGGAACGGAAATAAATTAAACAAAGTTTCAGAAGATTTAGAAACTTGGGTTGAAATTAAATCAGATATGGTTCCATTTGAAGAACGTCCTTGGATGAAAGCTGCGGAAACGACAGACCTAATTATCGATGCACTTGATTCAAAAGAATATGACTTCTTAAGAATTAACTATCCAAATGGTGACATGGTTGGTCATACAGGATCATACTTAGCAACATTAATTAGTGTTGAAACAGTAGATCTACAAATCGGAAGATTAATGGAAGCGGCAAAACGTAATGATGCAATCTTAATCGTAACTGCAGACCACGGAAACGCAGAAGAGATGTTTGAGAAAAAAGTTAACGCTGATGGATCACACGCTCCAAAAACAAGTCATACGACTAACTTAGTTCCATTTGTAATTTACAATGCGGACGTAGAATTTAAAGATAATGAATTAGGACTTGCGAACATTGCGGCAACTGTCACAGATTTACTAGAAGTGGACAGTCATGATGCATGGTTAGAAAGTATTATTAAATAATTCAAACATAATATTATATAATTAAAGCAATAGGGAAACCTACTGCTTTTTTTAAGGAGTGATTTGATGAAATATGATGCGATTGTATTAGCGGCAGGATCAGGTAGTCGTAGTGGATTATCGTACAATAAAGTGTTTTATAAATTAAATGATAAAACCGTAATCGAAAACAGTCTAAAGCTTTTTATTAATGATAATGATTGTGAGAAAGTAATACTAGTAATTAGCGAAAGTGAATATGATGATTTTATAAACTTAAATCTTTCATCTAAAGTAGTATTTGCTTATGGTGGTCAAGAAAGATTTAATAGCGTTGAAAATGGTTTAAGTAAAGTTTCAAGTGAGTATGTATTAATTCATGATGGAGCACGTCCTTATTTAAGTAAGGACGATTTAGATAAGCTTAAAGCAGCTCTTTATAATTATAATGCGGCTCTTTTAATGGTTAAATCAATTGATACGAGTAAAATAGTAAGTAATGGCATAATTGATAGAACGTTAGATCGTAGTACTATTTATAATGCTCAAACACCACAAGCGTTTAAAACGAGTGTACTAAGTGATGCTTATAAAAAACTAAATGCAGCTAATATTAGTGTGACTGATGATAGCCAAATCGTTGAAATGTTTACGAATGAGAAAATAAAAGTTGTCGAGGGCAGTTATAG
>CAYWKT010000092.1:0-3899 GCA_964458985.1 uncultured Erysipelothrix sp. | reverse complement strand
CAAGTTAACAGCCGGCACGGCTTTTTTTACTATGAGGAAGCAGCACAAGGAGGTAGTCATGGACTATAGAATTATTGCAGATCAAATCTTAGAATTAATTGGCGGCAGCGACAATATTGCCGGTGGAGATTACTGTGCTACAAGAATTAGATTAAAAGTAGCTGATAGTAAGATCATAGATGTTGCATCACTAGAAAAATTAGATGGTGTACTAGGAGTAGTTAATGAAGATGAACTACAAATTGTATTAGGGGAAAATACTGAATCAGTATATGAAGTTATGCAAGATAGTATCGTTGTCTTAGATGTTGAAGAAGAACCTGTTTATAATGATGTTGAAACATGGAGAATTGCATTCTTTGCATTAAACAATACAGCTACAAATATGTATATGATGGGAATGACATATGTATCATACTATGCGACAGGAGTTGCGGGATTATTAGTTACATTAGTAGGAATTGTACTAACGTCAATGAGACTTTGGGATGGAATCACTGATCCAATAGTTGGATACTTCATCGATAAAACTGATGGTAAGTTTGGTAAATTCAGACCATTCATGGTAATTGGTAATATAATACTAGGAATTATGATGATGGTAATTTACTACACAACTCATTTAGTTCCAATGCAATACCGACTTTTATACTTTATTTTTGTCTATGCTATATATAATCGGATACACTTGCCAGACGGCATGTACAAAAGCTGGACAAGCATGTATGACGAACAATCCAAAACAAAGACCGATGTTTGGATTATTTGATTCAATCTATATGGCTGTCATTATGACATTTATCGCAATTTACGTTTCAAACATCTTAGTTCCAAAATATGGTGGATTTAACGATCTTGGATTATTTATTGAACTTGGTTGGTTTGTCGTAATTGGATCAGCTATATGTACAGTACTTGCGATAATTGGGATTTGGACTAAAGATAGAACAGAGTTCTTTGGCCTAGGTGAAGGTGCAGATGAAGTTAGTTTCAAAGATTACGATAAAGTAATTAAAGGAAATAAACCACTTCAACTATTAATCGTTGCAGCAAGTATGGATAAATTAGCAATGAGTGTTGCAAGTAATGCGACAGTTACGGTTATGTTATATGGTATTTTAATTGGAGACTACGGTTTATCAGGAATCATGGGCTTAATTATTTTAGTACCTAGAGTTATTATTACACTATGGGGAACTAAGTTTGCGGGTAAATTCGGGCTGAAAAAAGCTTTAGTTCATGGAATACAAATGGCAATGGCACTATACACAGTAATGTTCTTCCTTTTATACTTAGGAGATCCTACGACAATTAGTCTTTCAAATATGAACTTTATGACAGTTGCTTATATTATTATTCAAATGTTAGCGCAAGGTGCGGTAGGAATGGCAAATGCATTTGTGATCCCAATGATTTCCGACTGTGCTGATTATGAAACGTCAATGTCAGGAAGATTCGTACCAGGTATGATGGGAACTTTATTCTCATTTGTTGACAAAATGATCTCATCACTTGCAACTACAATTGTAGCTTTAGCGGTAGCGGCAATTGGATTTACTACAGTTATGCCAGATGTTGGAGATGCATTAACGAGACCATTACTATTAGTTACACTATTCTTATACATTGGACTTCCAATGATTGGATGGACAATCTCATTAACGGCAATGAAATTTTATGACTTAGATTCTGAAAAAATGTTAGAAGTACAATCTAAGTTACAGAGTAAACGTGCTCAAGCATAATCTTACTTAAATAATAAATTAATTTTATATACACGAAGTCTTACTGTTTGATTTATCCAATCAGTAAGGATTTTTTAATGGATACATAGATGTAAAAAGTATTCTATAGCTTTAAATTACTGTAAAAAGTCTAAATGAATACAAGAAAATTATTCAATTGTGAAAGTGTGTAATCTAGGTTAATATTTACATTCGTATTCATTAAAAAGCCCTTATGTAGCAGGGTTTATAAGTAATTGCAATTGTGAGTTAACTAACAAAGTTTAAATGAAAGTGCTATCACACTTTAGAATGAAATGCATTTTTGTTGTTGACACCTGTATACGAGGTGGGCTATGATAGCATCATGGTGATGTTGCTTTCACGAAGAGCGACATCCAAAAAGAGATTCTAAGGAGGAAGTCATGAATTACATTAAGACAGGGAAAGAGATTCTTGAATTAGTTGGGGGACCATCTAATATTGTGAGTGCTAATCATTGTGCCACTAGAGTGAGGTTAAGTATTAAAGACAATACTTTAGTGAATAAAGATGGCCTTAAGAAAATTGATGGTGTACTAGATGTTGTAGTTACTGATGAACTACAAATCGTAGTCGGAAGTGATGCAGATAAATTATTTGCAGCATTATCTAAGAGTGGAGTTAATCTAACAGTAGAGGTCGATGAACCTGTATACAATACGTCACCATTATGGAGACTGGCATTCTTTGCATTAAATAATACAGCGACAAATATGTATTTGATGGGGATGGGATATGTATCATATTATGCAACAGGTATCGCAGGATTACTTGTAACGACTGTTGGGTTCATTTTAACCGCAATGCGTTTATGGGATGGAGTCACAGATCCAATCATCGGTTTATTAATTGATAAGACAGATGGTAAGTTTGGGAAGTTTAGACCATTTATGGTAATTGGGAATATCATATTAGGGGTAATAATGTTTATAATTTACCATACAACACATAAAGTACCGGAACAATTTAGATTAATTTACTTCGTATTGATGTATGCAATTTATATTATTGGTTACACATTCCAAACTGCATGTACTAAAGCAGGACAAGCAGTATTAACGAATGATCCAAAACAAAGACCACAATTTGGATTTATTGATGTTATTTATAACAGTTTACTATTCACAGGAGTAGCAATTTTTATCTCTAACTACTTAGTTCCAAAATATGGTGGATTTACAGAACTTGGATTATTCCATGAGTTAATAATTTGGATAATTGTTACTTCAGGTATAATGACTGTTCTTGCAGTTATAGGGATTTGGGAAAAAGATAGAACTGAGTTCTTCGGCTTAGGAGGCGGAAGTGAAGTAGGAGTTAAAGACTACTGGCCAGTTATTAAAGGAAATAGACCTTTACAAATGTTAATCGTTGCAGCAGGTACTGATAAACTAGCTTTAAGTGTTGCTGGTAATGCTACGATTACTGTAATGTTATACGGAATTATAATTGGAGACTTTGCATTAAGTGGATTAATGGGGACAATCATCTTGGTTCCAAAAATTTTAATTACAATGTGGGGGGCTAAATTTGCAGGTAAATTTGGACAGAAAAAAGCGTTAGTATTAGGTACACAATTAGCTATGATTACTTATACAATTTTATTCTTATACATAGTTTTAATTGATCCGACTTCAATTAGTTTAAAAAGCATGAACTTAGTTACAATTGGATACATTGTTATTCAAGTACTTGCTCAAGGTTCGGTAGGAATTTCTGGTGCATTCGTAATTCCGATGATTTCAGACTGTGCAGACTATGAAACTTATAAATCTGGTAGATTTGTTCCAGGTATGATGGGCACGCTATTTTCATTCGTAGATAAAATAATATCATCATTCTCATCAACGATTATTGCAATGGCAGTTGCAGCAATAGGATTTACGCAAGCGATGCCAGACGTTACTGATGCAGTTACTCCAGCAATTTTCTGGATGACAATGCTGTTATACATTGGAGTTCCTATGCTAGGATGGATAGCATCATTAATTGCAATGAAGTTCTATGACTTAGATGGTGAAAAAATGGCAGAAGTTCAAGCGCATATTTCATCTAAACGAGCTGAACAAGCTTTAGAACAATAATTATTTAAATCAAAAAATACCATAACTTATTAGTTGCGGTATTTTTTTT
>CAYWKT010000091.1:0-3974 GCA_964458985.1 uncultured Erysipelothrix sp. | reverse complement strand
TATTAATTACGATATTGCTTTTATTCTGCTTAAAGTGTAAACGTTCACACAAAACTTTGAAAAGACTTGATACTTGTATACAGGATAGGTTATTATTAATTTATGATACCGCTTACAGAGGATAGGGAGAAAACTAAGGAGGAAGTCATGAACTTTAAAAAAGTTGGAAGTTCTATATTAGAGTTGGTTGGGGGACCATCTAATATAGTAAGTGCAAATCATTGCGCTACAAGAATAAGGCTAATTGTTAAAGATAACACTTTAGTTGACTATGAAGGTTTAATAAGTATTGATGGAGTTTTAGATGTTATTTTAAGGGATGAAATTCAAATTGTAATTGGTGGAGATGCCGATAAATTATATGCAGTTATTTCAGAGAGTGGCGTTAAATTAAAAGTTGAAGTTAGTGAGCCAGTATATAATACATCTCCAACGTGGAGACTAGCTTTCTTTGCACTAAACAATACAGCGACAAATATTTACATGATGGGAATGGGATATGTTTCTTATTATGCTACAGGTATCGCAGGATTATTAGTTACAACAGTTGGTTTTATCCTAACAGCTATGAGATTGTGGGATGGAGTTACAGATCCAATTGTTGGGTACTTAATTGATAAGACAGATGGTAAATTTGGTAAGTTTAGACCATTCATGGTTATAGGGAATATTATACTTGGATTATTCTACTTATTAATTTTCTATACAACTTATAAAGTTCCTGAAAACGTCCGTCTAATTTACTTTATATTTATGTATGCTTTATATATAGTAGGTTATACATTCCAAACTGCATGTACTAAAGCAGGACAAGCAGTTATGACAAATGATCTAAAGCAAAGACCATTATTTGGTTTAATTGATATTATTTTTGGATCGATTTTATTTACAGGATCAAGTATATTTATATCAGGCGTATTAGTTCCTAAATATGGTGGGTTTACAAACATCAACTTATTCTTTGAATTATCATGGTGGGTAGTCATATCATCAGGTATTCTAACATTACTTGCGGTAATTGGAATTTGGGAAAAAGATAGAACTGAATACTTTGGACTTGCGAGTGGAGACCAAGTGTCTTTTAAAGATTACTGGCCAGTTATTAAAGGTAATAGACCATTACAAATGCTTATCGTTGCGGCAGGTACAGATAAGTTAGCATTAAGTGTTGCAAGAAATGCGACAGTTGGAGTTATGTTATATGGAATTATTATTGGTGACTTTGCATTAAGTGGTACGATGGGATTGATTACGATGATACCAGGTGTATTAATTACAATGTGGGGAGCTAAGTTTGCCGGTAAGTTTGGTCAAAAACGTGCACTAGTACTTGGGACGCAGATGGCGGTTGTTTCTTATATCGTACTATTCTTATTCTTGTTCTTAACAGATCCTTCGCAAATTAGTTTGAAAAATATAAACTTAGTCACAATTGGATTCATAGTTATTCAAATTATTTCGCAAGGGGCAGTAGGAATCTCAGGTGCGTTTGTCATTCCAATGATTTCAGACTGTGCGGACTATGAAACGTATAAAACTGGAAGATTCGTTCCAGGGATGATGGGAACTTTATTCTCATTCGTCGATAAACTTATTTCATCACTAGCAACTTCAGTCATTGCGATCGCAGTTGCGGCAATCGGATTTACGCAAGCTATGCCAGATGTTACAGATACATTAACTAATGGAATATTCTGGGTAACGATGTTCTTATACATTGGACTTCCAATAATAGGGTGGATTACATCATTATTCGCAATGAAATTCTATGAGTTAGATGGAGATAAGATGGCCGAAATTCAATCTTTATTAGTAAAAAAACGTGCTGAAAGTGCTATTTCAGAATAATTAAATTTTATGAAAGAAAACTGTTTACACTAGTAATGTAAGCGACATAAAGTAGATGGGTAAATCTTAAATTAGATTACTCCATCTACTTTCTTCTTATTTGTTAAATGAAACCGCTTCTTAACATGCGCTTACATTATGAGATATTACTTAATCTAAAATTTCACATCTTTACTGAAACCGCTCGACACTTATATACAAGTTATCTATAATACTTATTGTTCGTGGTACAAAAACAAAAATGATCGTACCGCAAGGTATTATACCTAAGGAGGAAGTCATGGACTTTAAGAAATCAGGGAAAAAGATTTTAGAATTAGTTGGAGGCCCAACTAACATCGTAAGCGCAAATCACTGTGCTACTAGAGTTAGATTACATATTAAAGACAATACTTTAGTTCAAAAAGATGAATTAAAGAATATCGATGGGATTTTAGATGTAATTGTAAGTGATGAAGTACAAATCGTTGTCGGAGCAAATGCTGATAAATTATATGCAGCTATGTCAGTAAGTGGAGTTAACTTAGAAGTTGAAGTTAGCGATCCTGTATACAACACATCACCAACATGGAGATTAGCGTTCTTTGCATTAAACAATACTGCGACAAACTTATATATGTTTGCGATGGGTTATGTTTCATACTATGCAACAGGAGTAGCTGGACTATTAGTTACTGTAGTTGGAGTTATCTTAACTTCAATGAGACTTTGGGATGGAGTTACAGATCCAATCGTTGGTTTATTAATTGATAAGACAGACGGTAAATTCGGTAAATTTAGACCTTACATGGTTCTTGGTAATGTTATCTTAGGTATAATGATGATGACAATCTTCTATACAACATATAGAGTTCCAGAATCAATCAGATTGATTTACTTTATCTTTGTATATGCAATTTATATTGTTGGATATACATTCCAAACAGCATGTACTAAAGCTGGACAAGCTGTATTAACGAATGATCCAAAACAAAGACCAATGTTTGGATTAATCGATGCTATTTATAACTCAATCTTATTTACTGTGTTAGGAATTTTTGTATCAAGTTACTTAGTTCCAAAATATGGTGGATTTACTAACTTAGGATTATTTACTGAACTTGGTTGGTGGACAGTTACTATTTCAGGAATTATGACAATCTTAGCAGTAATCGGAATTTGGGAAAAAGATAGAACAGAGTTCTTTGGTTTAGGTGGCGGTGATCAAGTATCATTTAAAGATTACTGACCAGTTATTAAAGGAAATAGACCTTTACAAATGTTAATTGTTGCTGCAGGTACAGATAAGTTAGCGTTAAGTGTTTCGACAAATGCAACAGTTGCAGTTATGTTATACGGTATTGTTATGGGAGACTTTGAACTAAGTGGATTAATGGCAACTATTATTTTAATTCCTAAAATTTTAATTACTATGTGGGGGTCGAAATTAGCAGGTAAGTTTGGCCAAAAGAAAGCATTAGTTCTTGGAACTCAACTTTCAATGATTGCATACTCAGTCTTGTTCTTCTACTTATTATTAATTGATCCAACATCAATTAGTTTAAAAAATATGAACTTAGTAACAATTGGATATATTATAATTCAAGTTATTGCACAAGGTGTAGTTGGAGTTTCTGGAGCATTCGTTATTCCAATGATTTCAGACTGTGCTGATTATGAAACATATAAATCAGGTAGATTCGTTCCAGGTATGATGGGTACTTTATTCTCATTCGTAGATAAATTAATTTCATCATTCTCAACGACTATTATCGCTATGGCAGTTGCGGCAATTGGATTCACGCAAGCTATGCCAGACGTTACTGATGCATCAACACCACAATTATTCTGGGTAACAATGGCTCTATATATTGGACTTCCAATGTTAGGTTGGATTGCTTCATTAATCTCAATGAAGTTTTATGATTTAGATGGTGAAAAAATGAGTGAAATTCAAGCAACTCTTTCACAAAAACGTGCTGAATCATTATTAGATAACTAATAAAAAACAAACAATTTAATATTTAAATATCGTACTAGTATATGGAAATGTGCTAGTACGATTATTATGTAAAAAAGTTGAAATTCATGTTCTAAAACAGCAAGAATTAAACACTCAAAATAGTACAGTTATTTTTATCGAAAAT
>CAYWKT010000090.1:0-4027 GCA_964458985.1 uncultured Erysipelothrix sp. | reverse complement strand
AATGTGAATTAAGGTGGTACCGCGATAACTCGTCCTTTCGGAGAGTTTTTTTTATTAGGAGGAAACAATGATAAATATATTAGAAAATGAAAGATTGAGTACATTAAACCATAGTGCTGCGCACGTAATGGCTCAAGCAATAAAAAGATTATATCCAGAAGCAAAATTTTGGGTTGGACCAGTAATTACTTCAGGTTTTTACTATGATATTGATTTAGGTGATCAAGTATTATCAGAAGAAGACTTTGAAAAAATTGAACGAGAAATGAAAAAAATTCAAAAAGATGGTAAAAGAATTACACGTGCAGAACTAAGTCGTGAGGAAGCTTTAGAATTATTTAAAGAAGATCCATATAAAGTTGATTTAATTAATGAGTTACCTGAAGATGAAGTGATTTCAACTTATAAACAAGGTGAGTTTGTCGACTTATGTCGTGGACCACACGTTGAATCAGTAAAAGAAGTAAAAAACGTTAAATTATTAAAAGTTTCTGGTGCTTACTATAAAGGTGATGCAAACAATAAACAACTTCAAAGAGTTTATGGAATTGCCTTTGACAATAAAGAAGACTTAGATAATCACTTACACTTATTAGAAGAAGCATTAAAACGTGATCATAGAAAATTAGGGAAAGAACTAGATTTATTTATGATTAGTGAATATGCTCCAGGACATCCTTTCTTCTTAAATAACGGTATGATTATTCGTAAACAATTAGAAGATTACTGGCATGATAAACATGTCGAAGCTGATTATGAATTTATCAAAACTCCAACGATGCTAAATCAAAGTTTATGGGAATTATCGGGACACTGGGGTAACTATGAAAGTAATATGTATACAACTGTTGTCGATGATCAACAATATGCAATTAAACCAATGAACTGTCCAGGTGGAATGTTAGTATATAAAAATGATATGCATTCATACCGTGACTTTCCACTACGTGTTGCTGAACTTGGACATGTCCATAGATATGAAGCAAGTGGGGCATTAAGTGGCTTATTTAGAGTTAGAAGTTTTACACAAGATGATGCACATATCTTCATGACTAAAGATCAAATTGAATCAGAAATTATTAGTTTAATGGAATTAATTGATGAAATTTATTCAGTATTTAACTTTGAGTACCGAATTGAGTTATCAACTAGACCAGAAGATAAATTTATTGGTGAAATTAGTGACTGGGATGAATCAGAGGCAATCTTAGAATCAGTTATTAAAAAGACTGGTAAAGAGTACAAGATCAACGAAGGAGATGGAGCATTTTATGGTCCAAAAATCGACTTCCAAATTAAAGACTCATTAGGTCGTGAATGGCAATGTGGTACTATCCAGTTAGATATGAACTTACCAGAGCGCTTTGACTTAACATATATCGATCAAAATGGTGACCGTGTTCGTCCGATAATGCTACACCGTGCAATTTTCGGGTCAATTGAGAGATTCTTTGGAATCTTAATAGAACACTTTGCAGGGGCATTCCCATTATGGCTAGCACCTAAGCAAATTGAAATTATTCCAGTAAACAATCAGTATCATTTAGAATATGCAAATGAATTAAAGGCTAAACTTGAAGCAGAAGGCTTTAGAGTAAGTGTTGATGATCGTGAAGAGAAGTTAGGATATAGATTACGTGAAGCACAAGTAATGAAAGTTCCTGTTCAATTCATTATCGGAGATAAAGAAGTTGAAGCAAAAAATATCAACGTCAGACGTTATGGATCACGAGATCAAAATGCTTATGAATTTGATGAATATGTTTCAATATTAAAAGAAGAAATTACAAATAAAAAATAAACTAATGACCTTAGAATTCTAAGGTCTTTTAAAAGGAGAACTACATGGAAAGAGTAAATCAAGTTATTGAACTTCTCTTAAAAGAAGTTGATTATTCCCAAAAACAAGTAGAAACAGTCGTAAATTTACTAAGTGAAAAAAATACAATACCGTTCATTGCTCGTTATCGAAAAGAGATGACAAACAACTTAGATGAAGTTGAGATTAAAGAAATTGATGATAAGTTTAATCAAATCCTAAAGTTTGAAGATAGAAAAGATGATGTTATTCGACTTATTAGTGAACAAGATAAAATGACTCCAGAAATAATGGCATCTATTCAAAAGGCTAATACGATTGCGGTATTAGATGATATTTATCGTCCATTTAGAGCAAAAAGAAAAACACTTGCATCTGTTGCGAAAGAAAATGGATTAGAGCCATTAGCACTTTTAATCTTATCACAGCCAGACGATATCAATATCGAAAAACTAGCACAAGAATATGTAAAAGAGGATCTTGATTTAGAAGCAGTTTTAAAGGGTGTACATGAGATCATCGCTGAAGTAGTCGGAGATAAAAGTGATTTAAGAGCATTCTTTAGAAAGTACACATTTAATACTGGACTGTTCGTCACAAAAGTTAAAGATGAAAAACTAGATGAGCGTAAAGTTTATGAAATGTATTACGCATATAGTGAAAAACTAGTAAAAGTAGTTCCACACCGTACTCTTGCGATTAATCGTGCTGAGAAGGAGAAAGTAATTACAGTTTCAATTGAGTTAAATGAAGAAGAAGTTGAGAAGTTTCTATTTAACAAGATGATTACTAATCATAATAGTCCTGCAGCTAGCTTTATTCAAGAGGCGAGTATTGATGCGTATAAACGCTTTATTGCACCAGCGATTGAACGTGAGATTAGAAATGATTTAACTGAAGTTGCTGAGAATCAAGCTATTAGTGTCTTTAGTGATAACTTATTCAATTTATTACTACAAGCACCAGTTAAGAATAAAGTCGTTATGGGATTTGACCCGGCATATCGTACAGGATGCAAACTTGCGATCATTGATGAATATGGAAAAGTATTAAGTATTGATATAATTTATCCGCATGCCTCATCTCAAAGAGCAAGTGAAGATGCAAGTAAAAAGTTCATTCAATTAATTACTAAGTACAAGGTAGATGTTATTGCGATTGGAAATGGTACTGCAAGTCGTGAATCAGAAATATTTGTCGCAAACAACTTAAAGAAAATAGAGCGTGAAGTAAACTACTTAATAGTTTCCGAAGCTGGAGCATCAGTTTATAGTGCTAGTGAAATCGCAAGAGATGAGTTTCCAAATCTTCAAGTTGAAGAGCGTTCCGCAATATCAATCGCAAGACGAGTCCTAGATCCATTAGCTGAGTTAGTAAAAGTTGAACCTAAAGCGATTGGAGTCGGACAATATCAACATGACGTTTCTCAAAAAGTATTAGATAATGAACTAGAATTCGTCGTTCAAAATGCCGTTAACCAAGTTGGAGTAGATATAAATAGTGCGAGTGCGAAACTATTAGAATATATTTCTGGACTTTCAAAAACAGTAGCGGCAAATATCGTTAAATACCGTGAAGAAAACTCTCGTTTTAATGATCGTAAAGATTTACTTAATATTCCAAGACTTGGGAAGAAATCATATGAACAAGCAATCGGATTTATTCGAATTTTTGATGGAGATAATATTTTAGACAGTACAGGAATTCACCCTGAATCTTATGCTGTGACTAAGAAAATCTTGAAAGATTATAAAGTCGATATAAACTCTTTAGGAAGTAAAGAAAATAATAAAGTTCTTGATGAGTTAAACTTAGATGATTTAGTAGTTAAATATGAAGTAGGAATTGAGACACTATCCGATATCATTAAAGCTTTAAAAGCACCAAGTCATGATATTCGTGATGATTTATCATCAGTTGAACTAAGATCAGATGTCTTAGACATTAAAGACTTAACGATTGGAATGAAGTTAAATGGTACAGTTCGTAATGTCGTAGACTTTGGCGCATTTGTAGATGTTGGACTTGATAATGATGGACTAGTTCATATTTCAAAAATAAGTAAAAGTTTCGTAAAACATCCTAGTGATAAACTAAAAGTCGGAGATCAAGTACTTGCGACTGTTATCAACTTCGATGTTGAAAAAGGTAAAGTTCAATTGTCATTAATCGACTAATTA
Source organism: uncultured Erysipelothrix sp. (assembly GCA_964458985.1). Taxonomy (GTDB): domain Bacteria; phylum Bacillota_I; class Bacilli_A; order Erysipelotrichales; family Erysipelotrichaceae; genus JAAZDN01. Next base: position 28 of record CAYWKT010000090.1, on the reverse strand, counting down.
AGATGAGTTTAAATACTCATCTTTTTTT
>CAYWKT010000089.1:0-4073 GCA_964458985.1 uncultured Erysipelothrix sp. | reverse complement strand
GATAAAGACGTTAAAGTATTAAACTTATTCGCATACACTGGAGCAGCTTCAATTAACGCTGCGAAAGCTGGTGCTAGTGAAGTTGTACACGTTGAAGCACTAAAACAGTTAAATAGTTGGGCACAGGAAAATAGTGAACTATCAGAAACTGATGATTTAAACATTAGATATTTCACTGATGATGTCATTACATTTTTAAAACGTGAGATCAAACGTGGTAATAAATATCAAATCGTAATTATGGATCCTCCTAGTTTTGGTAGAGGCCCTAAAAAGCAAGTTTGGAAGTTCAATGATAATATTGATGAGCTACTAGATTTAGTCGGACAACTACTTGAAGATCCATTAGCGATCATTATTAGTACGTACACAAATCACTTTACAAAGCATCATTTAAAATCACTTTTACACCGTCACTATGCTGACACGAACGTTAAGACTTATGATGTTAAAATAAAATCAGAAACTAATAAGTTACTTGCGGCTGGAATTACAGGTCTAGTAACTTTCGATAAGTAATAAATGAAAATACCACCTACATATTTATGTAAGTGGTATTTTTTTATAGTTCTAAAAATTTATAAATTTCATCACGACGAGCTTCGGCATCGCTGTAACCTAAATCAAACAATCCTTTAAGTTGAGTGAAGTCGCCTCCAAATCTTCCAATCTCAAATGTTTCTGAAGGAAATAGTTCTAAAGCCTTATCCTCTTTAACCATTTTATCAACAAGGTTTTTTTGACGATAGTATATTTCACGACGATCACGAATAAGTTGTCTAAACTTTTTATGCGGATTATAGAAGATTGCCATGTATAGCTTAGTTGGCCATCCTGTAGCACTTCTTTCATAACTTTGTGGTTTAGTCGTAATGACTATACTTTTATCGATATTCTTTTCAATTGCACGCTCAATTGGAATCATATGTTCAAGTCCTGCGTCAATGTATTTTACTCCGTCAATTTTAACTGGACGACCAGCGACCGGAATTAATAAGGCTGCTTTTAATATTTGCAGTTCTTTATCGATATCATTTTTATTTACCCAAACAGTTTTTCCTGCTTTTACATCAAATATCCCAACTTCAGCTTCCATTTCATTCGCATACAATGCATCTAAATCCATTGGTGCCACTTCTTGTAGTGCATATTCAAATAAACGATTGTAACCAACTAACTGTCCTTCAGTAAGTAGCGGTACTAATCCTTTTCTAAATTCACTGACTCCAATTGTGACTGCGATATCTTCTAAATATTTCTTATCACCCATAACGTAGTTACATAAGTGTTGCGCACCTGATGAAATACCGACTCCATAATCAAACTTAATACCTTCATCTAAAAACCAAGCTAGTGCACCAGCCGTGTACGCTCCACGTAAGCCGCCACCTTCTAATACTAATCCTCTTAACATATATGTTCCATCTCCTATAATAATGGGCTAAATAAGCCAAGAATTTGCTGAAGAATACGTGTATACCACGGTGTACTCTCAACATCTTCCATTGTAATCTCAATACTTTGTTCAAACGTTTTTTCAAAATCTTTTACTAATCCATCAACTGCTTCTGTCTTATACATTAATGCTCCACTCTCAAAGTTTAAATAGTAGCTTCTAAAGTCAACATTAGTTGATCCGATAATACCTGATGTTCCATCGGCTAATAAGTTTTTACTATGAATAAATCCTGGTTTGTATTCAAATATTCTAATACCTGATTCAATAAACTCTTTATAGTTTGATCTAGTCACCATGTGGACATACCATTTGTCTGGCGTATGTGGAACAATGATACGAACATCAACTCCACTTTTACTATTTAGATTCAACATTCGTTTCATCTCATAACTAGGAATTAAATACGGTGTCATAATGTATAAATACTTCTTAGCATTTATCATAAAGTTTAAATGAATATTTTCCCCTAATGGCTCGCCATCACTTGGACTATCTGAGTATGGTTGTACATACCCTTTTGATTTAACGCGATAGTTTGGGTTATACTTTTCTAACTCATCATCACTTTCATCGATGTTATTTAAAACGTTCCAAAATTGTAGAAACATAACTGTCAGTGACCATACGGCTGCACCTTCAAGTTTTATCGCCGAATCTTTCCAGTGGCCAAATCTTTCTAACTTGTTTACATATTCATCACCAAGATTAATCCCACCTAAGTAGCCAACTTTTCCATCAATTGAAAGAATTTTTCTGTGATCTCGATTGTTCATTTGAACCATCATGATCGGTCTTAAGCGATTAAAGATATGAACTTTAATTCCATAAGATTCTAAAGTTTGCTTATAGTCTTCCGGAAGGTTTTGAATTGTCCCAAAGTCATCATACATAATACGAACATCGACACCTTCACGAACCTTTTTAATTAAAACATTCAACATACTATTCCACATTAAACCTTCACGAATAATAAAGTACTCTAAGAAAATATATTTCTCAGCTTTCTCAAGTTCCACTAACATACTCGCTAACTTATCTTCCCCAACTGCATAGTATTCTACACATGTATCATCATAAACAGGAAAAGATCCATTTTTTAAAATATAATCGACTTGTTTATGCATTGTCGATGATTGCGATTTAATTTCTAACATCAAATCTTTATCTTGCGGAATTACTTGCTTTGGATTAATTATTTTTTGCTCATTTAAGCCACGTAATCCTTTTGGAATTTGCTTATTCGCAAATAGTAAATAAAGTAGTGCTCCAAAACCTGGCAGCAGTAAAATTATAATTATCCAGGCAATTGATATAGATTGATTTTTACTTGAATTAACTAGATCAATAACTATGATCAATCCTAACACTGTCAGGATTGCATCTACATACTGAGGCAGCCCACCAAATAACTCAACTACAATATATATTTGGACTATTAACAGTAATGCAACTAGTACTAAACGACTAGATAGAAATCTAAAAATTTTCTTTAACATGAACTACCCCTTTTCTTTGTCTATTATATCAAATAAAGACTTAATACACTACTTAGTATCGGAGTTAAAACTATTTCGTTGTCACACTTTAATATAACATATATAATATATTTAGAAGCGAGGTAATATTATGAAAATAGGAATTATCGGAACAAATTTTATTAGTGAAATTATGTTACAATCTTTTAAGCAAATTTCTGATTATAATCCAGTTATTGTATGTAGTAGAAACATAGATAACGCTAAAGATTTTGCATCAAAACATAACATTGAACATTTCACAAATGACTACACAGAATTTTTAAATTATGACTTAGATGCAGTTTATATCGCAACACCTAATGTCTTACATAAAGATATGGCCCTCTATTTTTTAAACAATAAGATTCCAGTATTTTGTGAGAAACCAATGGCCTCAAACTTTAATGAAGTAAAAGAACTAGTTGATGCCTCTATTAAAAATAAGACGTTACTCATGGAAGGAACGATTCCAATCTATACTGAAGGATTAAAAGTACTAAAGAATAATCTTGATCATATTAAACCAATTAGAAGTGCAGTTCTATCAATGAATCAATACTCCTCTCGATATGATGCTTATAAAGAAGGTAAAGTATTAAATGCCTTTAAAAGAGAGTTATCCAATGGTTCAATGATGGATATTGGAATCTATCCACTTAGTGTCGCAATCTCACTCTTTGATATGCCTGCTAGTATTACTTCAACCACCTTTTTACTCGATACAAAAGTAGATGGATCTGGAACTATAGTTCTGCACTATGATGATAAAGATGTTGTAATTTCACACTCAAAAATAAATGATCAATATCATACTTCACACATTCTTGGCGAAAAAGCAACACTTGAAGTGAATCATATAAGTTTAATGCAGCAAGTTACATTATATAATAAACTTAATACAGAAGTTATATACAAAGACTATGATACTTCACCAATGACCTTTGAACTTACCGCATTTAAAAATGCATTAGAAAATAATCAAATTGAATCCTTTGATGGAGCCCATCAACTATCATTAAACATTCACAAAATTTTAACTGAAGCGCGAAGACAAGCAAATGTTATATTCCCAGCAGATGAAATATAGAAAAAGACAC
>CAYWKT010000088.1:0-4183 GCA_964458985.1 uncultured Erysipelothrix sp. | reverse complement strand
CAGACAATCACTTACGCTTTTACATAATAGTAAATAAAGATTAACAATAGATGGATTATAAATTTTATTTGGCTTTGTATATGTAATAGACATTGTTATACACAAACTTAATAATCACCCCACAATCTTTACGATTGATTTACTCAGAAAATAAGACCAATTGATAAAATAGTTTTTTTATTTGATAGTTAAGTAACGACACGATATTTAATATAAAAAGTAGTTAATAGTTAAAAAAACAACTTTCATTTATCATAAATATTACTATAAAGTCGCAATTATTTCCAATCTTAAATATTCGTTTTTTAAACGTATTACTCAATAAACTACACAAACTCTACATACACTCATTGACGGCCATATGACGGCCATATAACACTTTTAATATGACAACTTATTAACTACAATTGAAATATAAGGAGATGAAGTGCATGAAAATTAGAAAAAATTTAAAAAAACACATCGCTTTGATGTTGTCGCTAGTATTGACATTTAGTTCAATAAACTATGCCACAATTGCAAATACTGAAGAAGTATATGCAAACGATGATGTTACGATAAAAGTCGACCGAATTTTTACTGATGAAGTTAACTCATTATCACTTAAATTAGAAGTATTAGATACTGAAGAAACAGTATCAAATGTTTCAATTACAAAAGATAATGAAGTCTTAACTCAAGGTGAAGCGTCAGACTTTTATGATAAAGTCTATGATAATCAATCAGTTAAGTATGAGGTTGCTTATTATAAGGAAGTTAGTGAGACAGCACAGTCTGAAAAGGGGACAGACATTATCACTATTTCTCAAGAAGAACAAACTTTTGAGTTTGAAGTAATCGTTGATGAGTTAGAAAATGACTTAGAAGACATTTCAAATGAAGAAGTTATCGTTGAAGAAGTTGAAGAAAAAGTTGAAGAAACAGATGTATTATCTACGATAGAAACAGACTTACTTACAACTTTATCTAATGAAGTAAATGTAAGTAATTATGGAGAACTTCAAGCTGCATTTAAAAATAGTGCAATTAGTAAAATTAACTTTACTGATAATATTATTCGAGAAGGTAATATTAACAATAAGTTAGCTCCACTTAATCGTTCATTAGAAGTAAACGGTAATGGATACTATATTGACTTCACAGGTGCATATGATGAAGCGATAGTATTAGATCGTGTAACTACTGAAACAGAATTTTCAATTAGAGATCTTCAAGTTACTGGATTTACTGATGAGAAGCAAATCTTAAATGAATATTTAATTAGACATAAGTACAATACATTTGATCCTAATAGTAAACATGTTTGGGCAGATAATTGGGATATCAAATTACATAACTTAAGTACTTATCAAAATAGTGCACAACGTGGAATTGTTAAGGCAAGTGATAGTAAAGTTACAATTACTGGAGATTTAAATTGGAAATCTAATAGTAAATGGACTTCAATCATTCCAGCATCAACTTCAGGAGTATTAGTTGCAAGAGACTTTAATATAACTGATGGTGCACGAGTTAATATTACGGCTATCAAAGATATATTTAACTCAAGTCCAGCTAAACTTGATTCAGAAATCAAATTTACAGTTGATAAAGGATCTCAATTAGATTTATATTCTGAAGACCGTTCTACAATTTGGATCGGAAAAGAAGCTACATACAACCCAATCAAAGTAAACATTACTGATGCCGGTACAAAAATTAAAGCACGTGCTAACTACTATGGACACGAAAATGCGGACTCAGTTATTGGGTTTACAGGTTATGGAACTAAAGTTGATTCATACGTAAACATAACTGATGGAGCTGTATTAGATGTTAAGAGTACTAACACTAAGAGCTTTTTAAATGGACGTTCAGCGCCAGGTATTATTTCTCAAATTAGAGATGGTCAATTTAACGTATCTGGAGAAGGAACTAGAATTGATGTTGAATCACTCGGAGCTGACGATGTATTAGGTGCAACATTTAGATTTAGAATTGTTGGAAATCAAAGATTAAATATTTCTGATGGAGCTGTTATGAACGTTATAAAAGTCGGTAAGTTATCACAAGCACCGGCAATGCGCTTCTGGGGTGGTGGAAACGAATTATTCGTTACATCAGGTGGAAAACTCTCTGTTTATAACGAAGGTAATGGCCGACCACAAGATCCAGGTGGAGATGCAAGAAATCAAGGTATTCAATACATTGGAAGTGGTGTATCAACACAATTCTTCTCAGTTAAAGGTGCAGGAAGTGCTATTGATATTATCGCAAACTACGGTCCTGCGGTAGATATTGATGGATTAGGTCAATCTTATATTGAGGTTGCGGATGAAGCTTCTTTTGTAGCACGTGGAAACACGTTCTCTAAACTTGGAGCAATCTTCCATTCATTAAAAGTAGAGTTTGTAACTGATAATCCACTGTACTATGATTTTGCAAATACTAGAGTTGGTGGAGGAAAAGTATTTAATACTACTACACTATCAACATATGAGTCAAAAGATTCAGATTTAGCGGTTTGGAAAATTGGGGATGACATTAATGGAGATCCACACAAATCATGGAGCTTAATTGACTTTACTTTAAGTGGTACTCATTTTAAAGATATTAAATCGACGAGTCGTCCTGATATTTTTAATAAAAATGCAGATTCATTTGGAAAAAATGGTATGAGTGATAAGAGCCGTATTAGTGGAAATAATGCACATTCAATTGTAGATGAGTTTTACACTCCAGAAAATGCGAACAAATTTTTCTATGGACATGTTTCCGTACCAGAAGGGTCAACGCAAGGGTATCGTGATGCATGGACTAATGAAGCATTTGTTGAACTTGAAGTTGTAGAACCAAATGGTACAGTTACAAGAGAAATATTACCGACAATTGGAAAAAGTGCAACTGAACCAGGTGTAAGTGTATATGGAGAAGATCCACGTGGTGGAATCTTTGTTTACGAACATAATAAATTTATTGAACCAGGAACAACGTTTGAAGTAATTCGCGCTTGGCGTGGTAATGAAGATTCAGATAGAGATGGAGTACATGAATCACTTCCATCAGACATTAAAACTTCAAAAGTAGTTGTAACAGATACGACTCCACCACTTCCTGCGACAATTGAGACAGATGTATTCTATGAAATCGATAGCGAACTTTCAGGGAAATGGTCAATTGATGGATCACATAATAGTGACTTAGTAGTTGATGGAAAAATATTAGTTAATGATGTTGAAGTTTTATCAACATTCACAGTTAATTCAGACTATACTTGGAATGCTATTATTGATGATTCAGTTGATTTAAATTCAAAAGATATTATTCAAGTAATTTTAATTGATGAAAATGGTAATGAGAATCCAACTACTACTGTTGATTATCATGATACAACTTTCATTGAAGGTCCAAAATTACAAATTACAAAAGCAGAATACGTATTAACTGCTACTGATAAAATTATCGGAAGAGCAGATGCTAAAGCGATTAAAACTGATGCTGATCTTTTAAAATTAATTGAAGCTAGTGCAATTTATGTACCAGATTCAAGCAGAGCAGATATCGAAGTTATTAATAGTGATTTTAAAGCTGAAGCGGGAACTTATACGATTGAAGTTGCAGTAACTAAAAACAAATCTATAAATAGAGTTGTCACTGTTGAAGTTTTACCATATGACAATGTCGTAATTGGTGAAGACTATATTATTGGTGCAAATGATTTCTACTTATCATATAGAAATGCTGAAGATCTATCTAATCTTGAATTAATCGAAAAAGCTAATGCTAAAGCATTTAGAAAAGACGATTATACAGTTATGTCTGATGTAAGTGTCATCTACAATGGTATTAAAAACGTTGAAGGTGTTTATGATGTTACTTTCGCAGTCGTTAATGAACCATCAACAATCGTAACTTCTAAAGCTATTGTATTCAAAAATGATATCGTTGTTGAAAGCGATGACTACATTATCGTAGCTGATCATTTTGCATTAGACTTAGAACAAGTTGAAAACTTAGATGATAACTTACTAATTACTTCTGCGAATGCAAGAGCATTTAAAAAAGGTGATATGAGTGAAGTTAATGTTGAAGTTAAATCACATCAAATTATCGATGAAGTTGGTAAATATGAAGTCATCTTTAATATAGAAGATGAAAAAGATACGACTGTTGAAGTATTAGCACACGTCTTTAATGAGATTGA
>CAYWKT010000087.1:0-4238 GCA_964458985.1 uncultured Erysipelothrix sp. | reverse complement strand
AGAAAGTATGTCTCTTTTATTTTGTACTTACCCCAACATTTATTATAGAACCCTTAAATTTAAATTGAGTTAACTAGTTTTTTTAATGTTTAATATTGAATCTCACAAAAAAGAATACAATAATTTCTATTTTACTTATAAATCTCCATGATAACTCAATAAACCTCTTAATTGAATATACGCTAAATTGTCTCTTAAAACTATGATTCAAAGTGAACATACGAAATATTTACGAACCATTTACTATGTTTAAAGTTTTTCCAGACATTATGAAGTTTTTGTATTATAATGTGACTCATAAGATGAATATGAACCCTATTGACTGTAGGTTTCACACGCTGGTAGTTCTAAAATAGTTAAAAGTTTATTTCTACAAATACTATTTTAGTTGAAATTCGTAAAATACACTGTCATTTTTTACAGAATAATCTAAAAAATGGAACGAGAATTACAATAGAGGGAAAATTCAAAGATCAAGTTGTATAGGGATTACTTATTTAGACTTCATACTAATTAAGTAAAAAAGATTTAAAGGTATTAACTAATAGTTATATCTGAAAGAAAAGAAGATAGTAGATAACAAGAAAGGATTAAATATAGTTTCTTAACTATAAAATCAAGTATCATGAAAAATAACTACAAAAAATTTATAGCGCTAATAATATCAACATTCTTAGTTTTAAATACTACAGGTGTAATAGGAGCTACTTCAGATGAGGTAGTCGAAGATGAAACGATAGAAGTATCTGAAGATATAGATAATACTGTTGTGGATGAAGAACTTTTAGAAGAGATTGAAGATGAGCATCTTGAAGAAGAAAATCAAGAAGTAATCATTGAAGAAGAGTTTCAGTCTGAAGAGGAAGATCAGACAGAAATCATTGTTGAGGAAGTTGAAGCAGTAGAAGAAGAGTCTATTGTCGAAACAGCTTTAGAAGAAATGCTAAGTTGGGATGATATTCCAGAATTGTTAGTCGATTCAGAATATGACTTTAGTAAACTTCCAACACAAGCGTATAAACTAGTTAATAATAAACCAGTATATAAAATTTTAAAAGTTGATGGAACTTCAGTTAATATAAACTCGACTACTGATGCAGAGTTTGTCGGTCTTCAAATTGTAATTACGAATGGTGGACATCTAACACTTAATAATGTAACTATTCAAAATGAATTAGTTAATACATCTGGAGGATCACATAATGGAATGCTTGCTCCAATAGTTGCAGGAGATAATGAAAATAATATCCTAACTATAAGTGAAGAAGTTAATCTACTTTCAATAGGTAAGGCAGCCGCAATCACAATCAATCAAGGAACTAATCTAACTATTAATGGTAATGGACATTTAGTTGCTAAAAGTGGATATCCTCATTTAAATGTTGGAAACTTACTACCTGCCGGAATCGGTGGAGATAATGCTAAGACAAGTGGGAATATTACTTTCTCAGAAAGTATAAGAGCTGATATTGAAACTATCGCAACATAAAATGCTGGTTGAGCAGGGATTGGAACTGGTACAGGTGCTAAATACGATAATAACTTAGAAATGGGATCGATAGTTATTAGAGATAATGCGAACATTAGAGTTCACTCTAATGGTGGTGCAGGAATCGGATCAGGAGCTAAGCCATATAATACATTTGATATGAGTCCAATTACGATTCAAGATAACGCTAAAGTTCATGCATCATCACATGGTACAAACTCAAGCGGTATCGGTACATCATATGCATCGCAAATGATGCAAATAAACATTACAGATAATGCGAATATTATTGCAGTTAGTGCTGCGGAATACAATCCTTCCAAATACAAAGATAATATGGTGTTTGGTAATTTCTTAGCTGAGGCATCAGGTGCTGGTATTGGAAAGGCAAGTCAATTAACACTTCCATTTGAAGGAGAAGACTCAATAAATATTAGTGGAACTCCAACGATAGTGGCCGGAGGAAACTTTGGTGGAATACTTTCAACTAATGGTAATGTTAATATTAGTGGAACTAATACAAAGATTGATATTCTCACAAGAAGATTAATTACAGAAGAAGATGTAATTAATAATCCAGATATATATGAAGATAAAAAGATTGGAACATACTCGCAAGGTAAATATGGTGCGGGAGTTGGAATTGATCCAAATGAAGACTATGATACTCCAACAGTAAATATTAATGATGCATATCTCAATATCATAACTGAAAAAGGTGCCGGAATCGGTTCAACGTCAAGAGATACGAATAACTACAACGTTAACATCAATATTAATAATTCGAATATGAATATTGAATCACAAGGTGGTGCCGGAATTGGTACAGGACAACAGTCATACAAAACATTTGACATTTACATCAAAGATTCAAATATTACAGCAGATTCAAAAAGTGGTGCAGGTATTGGTAGTGGATTATACGCAAGTATAATATAAGTTTTGACTACAAGAAAAATTCAAATATTATTATTGAAAACTCAAAAATATACGCAACATCAGACATAGGTGCTGGAATTGGAAATGGATCATTCGCAAGCCAATTAATTACTCTAAAACTTGTGGAGTCTGACATTACAGCTATTTCTAGATTCTTTGGAGCAGGAATCGGAGCAGGTCAAAATGGTAGTGATTATGGATCTTATGGAATAGAAACTATTATAGACGGTGGAACAGTTTATGCAAGAGTTCGTGATGGGGCAGGTATTGGTGGTGGAAAACATAAAGATCGTGAGTTCCAAGACCTTCGCCGTGAACAAACCGAAGGTACATTAGAAATCTTAAATGAAGCTGATGTTACTGCGATATCAAGTGGTAGATATATTGGTTTAAATAATAAAGAACATGCTTACTTTAGAGATGCAATTACATCTAAGTTAGTTGATGGATCAGATCGTACAATGTTAAGTCATACGCTTCATCCTGATATTAATTTAGAAGCTGATGCAAAAATTAGAGTTTATAATAGTGATAACGAAGCGGTAAAAGAGTTAGACTTACCTGAAGGATTTATGAGTTATGCATATACAACACCATTCTCAAATGATAATCCATATCATGAGGTATTAGTTGATGATATTTATGAACGTGCAATTACTCAGATTGAGGATGCAAACTATGGTATCAAATATCGAGTGAAAGATCGTCATCCAAGTTTAGATACATATAGTTTAGTTAGAGAATATAAAGGCCTTAGTGAGTTCCATATTGATGACAATACATATGTAGCGGTAAACTATTTAGTTAAGTATAACGGAAACGGAAATACTGAAGGAACTGCACCAGTTGATACTAATAGTTATAAAAACACTGAAGACGCAAATGTAATGAATCAAGGAAGTCTTAAAAAAGAAGGATATAGATTTATGGGATGGACAGTAAATGTCGATGGTACAGGTACAATCTACAATACTGGAGATCAAGTTAAGATAACTGATTCTGATATCGAACTATTTGCTAAATGGGAAGAAGTAATAACATTTGATGTTAAATATACAGATGGTGTCGATAATGAAACTATATTTGAAGACCAAGTATACACTATAGAGAAAGATTTAAAAACACCAGAGTTTAATGGTACACCAATAAGAGCCGGATATAAGTTCATTGGTTGGACTCCAAAAATAAGTGAGTTTGTCACAGAAGATATTACATATACTGCAGAGTGGGAAAGAATTTCACATAAAGTAGTATATACAGATGGTGTTGATAATGAAGAGTTATTTGCTGATCAAGAAACTTTCGTATTTGAAGGCTTAGAAACACCAGATTTTATTGGAACACCAATAAGAGCTGGATATAAGTTCATTGGCTGGACTCCAGAAGTAAGTGAGTTTGTCACTGAAGATATTACTTATAATGCAGAGTGGGAAAGAATCTCACACAAAGTAATTTATACAGATGGTGTTGAAGATGAAGAGTTATTTACTGATCAAGAAACATTTGTCTTTGAAGGTTTAGAAACACCAGAGTTTAATGGTACACCAACTAGATCAGGATATAAGTTCATAGGCTGGACTCCAGAAATAAGTGAGTTTGTAACTGAAGATGTTACTTATACTGCAGAGTGGGAAAGAATCTCACATAAAGTAATATATACAGATGGTGTTGATAATGAAGAGTTATTTGCTGATCAAGAAACATTTGTCTTTGAAGGATTAGAAACACCAGAGTTTAACGGTACACCAACAAGATCTGGATATAAATTCATTGGCTGGACTCCAGAAGTAAGTGAGTTTGTCACTGAAGA
>CAYWKT010000086.1:0-4242 GCA_964458985.1 uncultured Erysipelothrix sp. | reverse complement strand
TTTTTTATAATTATTACTATAATGTAAGATGTAATTTAGAGTCAAAAGTAGTAAAATAGATAAGAGGTGGAATATGAATACACAATCAAAAAGAGACTTTATAATTAACGTAACTTATTACTCAATAATCTTAGTACTTGCCTATCTTGGAATGAAATATTTATTTGGAATACTCTTCCCATTCGTACTAGGTTTTTTAATCGCTTTTTCACTTAAACCATTAATTAGATTTATCGTTAAGAAAACTAAAATTAATAATAAAGTAGTATCGCTATTAATGCTACTAATATTTTATACACTAATTGGATTTGCTCTGTTTTTTGCAATAGTTAGAAGTGTATCTTACTTAAGTACATTGTTCGAGCAAATACCAGCGATATATACGACTGATATTCAACCATTAATTACATCGTTTGCGAACTGGGTAAGTGATCTAATAATAAAAATCGATCCAAGTTTCTTACACTTTATCCAACAGTTTGAAGAAACATTTATTGATTCTATGGCTAACTTCGTTAAGACATTCTCTTCGACATCGCTCTCATTACTTACTGGATTAATTACTAAAGTTCCAAGTTTCTTCTTATCATTCTTTTTCTCAGTTATATCATCATTCTTTATAACATTAGATTATGAAAAGATTACTAACTTCTTAACTTCTCAATTTTCTGGAAAGAGCCGTCAACTATTTAGAGGTGTTCAGAAAAATAGTATTTCAGTTTTAGTTAATTTCTTTAAAGCCTATGCCGTTTTAATGACAATTACATTTGTCGAGGCAGCTATTGGTTTAAAAATATTAGGGAATACTAACCCAATTGGGATTGCGATAATAATTGCACTAGTTGATATTTTCCCAGTTTTAGGAACTGGTACAATTTTAGTCCCATGGACAATTGTCGAGTTTTTAAACGGAAATGTCTCATCAGCTATAGGACTATTAGTTCTTTACTTAGTAATTACAGTTGTAAGACAAATTATAGAGCCAAGAATTGTTGGGGAGCAAATTGGATTATATCCATTAGTTACATTAATTTGTATGTATTTAGGAACAACATATTTTGGAATAGTTGGTTTATTCGCAGTTCCTATAATTGTGACAGTTTTAGTTAAACTACAAGAGGATGGTTTTATTCAATTTTATAAACATCCAAAAGTTAAAGGGGAGAAAAAATAATGATTAATTTTAATAAAGACTATGTTTTAAATATTGCTGAGGAAATATTAAATATTCACTCACCTACAGGTTATACAAATGAAGCCGTAGATGCAGTAGACAAGATTATTACTGAGATTGGATATCCAACGACAAGAGATCAAAAAGGTAATCTAATTGTAGAGGTTGTAGGTGAAGATACTTCATATGTAAAAGGTGTTAGTGCTCATATCGATACGTTAGGTTTAATGGTTAGATCAATTGATAGTGATGGTAGTTTAAACTTCACAGTTTTAGGTGGTCCAATCTTAAACACGTATGATGGAGAGTACTGTACTGTAATTACACGCGATAATAAACGTTATCGTGGAACAGTATTATCTAAATCTCCAAGTGTTCATGTTTATGAAGACTCAAGAAAAAGAGAACGTGATGCAAACAATATGTACATTCGATTAGATGAAAATGTATTTAACAAAGAAGATGTAAAAGCATTAGGTATTGATAATGGTGATATTATCGCAATTGATCCTAAAGTTGAAATACTTGATTCAGGATTTATTAAATCAAGATTCTTAGATGATAAAATTTCAGTTGCGTTGTTAATTGGTTTATTAAAACATCTTAAAGAAAACAATATCAAATTAAAAAATACAACTAAGTTTTTATTTAGTACATATGAGGAAGTAGGACATGGTATGGCACATCTTCCACAAGACATTAAAGAGTTATTGTCAGTAGATATGGGAAGTATGGGATTAGACTTAGAATGTAGTGAATATGATGTAAGTATTTGCGCTAAAGATAGTTCAGGTCCATATGATTATGCAATGGTATCAAACTTAGTTAATCTAGCAAAAGAGAATGAACTAAAATATGTCGTTGATATTTATCCAATGTATGGATCAGATACGAGTGCTGCCCTTCGTGGTGGAAACGATATTAAAGGTGCCTTAATCGGGCCTGGAGTTCATGCATCACATGGTATGGAGAGAACACATATCGAAGGTGTACTTAATACGATGAATTTACTATACTTATATTTAGTAGTATAAGGAGGAAGTTATGAAGTTATTATTAGTTGTTGATATGATAAACGGATTTTTAAAAACTGGTAATATGTCATTTGAAAGTGGTCAAAGGACGATTGAGCCAACCAAAAAACTGATTGAGCAGTTTATTGAATCGGGTGATATGATCGCCGCCTTTAGAGACGAGCATAATGCTGATTCTTTAGAGTTCAAGACTTATCCTGAACACTGCATAAAAGGTAGCGGAGAGTCAGATTTAATTGATGAGTTGAAAGTATTTGATGAGCACATTATCGATATTCCAAAAAATAGTACGAATGGTACTAATACGGTTGCATTTCAGAAACTGTTAAGTGATAATGTATTCAGTGAAGTAGTGGTTGTTGGGGTTTGTACAGACATATGTGTCTTACAAGCAGTACTATCATTAATCACATATTTTTATGAAAATGATCTTGATACGAAAGTGAAAGTTGTCAGAGATGCAGTTGATACGTTCGATGCACCAGAGCATGACCGTGAGCATTTCAACAAGTTCTCATTAGACTTAATGAGAAACGCAAGTGCTGAGATAATTTAATAAAAGTAATTCAAAAAAAACAACTACTATAGTTGTTTTTTAATTTTAAAAAGGGGGGTATTATGTGAGTAATTTATATCATCCAGTTACTGGTGAATATATTAAATTAGATGAGTTAGATAATGCGAGTGCATTTATCGAAGACCGTTTATTTAAGCCAGAAGTGTGGATACAGTATTATGTTGACGAAGAAGATCAAAATAATCAAACGTACGGTATTGAAATAGAATTAAATACGGATACAAGTTGTAGTGAGAAGAGAGTTGACATATGTAAAGAGTTGTTAGCAGTATTGAATAGGGATGGTAAACATTTTCATATAATGCGCGATAACTCCGTAAGAAATGGAATAGAAATTGTTTCAGCACCAATGACTTATAAATATTGGGTTAACAATTTTGATGTATTAGAAATTAATGAACTTTTTGAAAAATTAAACTTAACTGCGACTGTAGATACTGGATTACACATTCATGTCGGAATTCAGCATACGCAAAGAATAAGAGAACTATTTATTCAACTTTTCGCAATTAGTTATCCAATGTGGGTATACTTATCAGATCGAAGAGTACGCCGTATTCAGGATCGTTACGTAAGTACTAGATATTTCTTTGAAAAAAATGAAGTGAAAGATCGTTTTATTGATACTGTCAGTGCATTAAACTATACTGGAAAAAGCTTAGTTGATTATTATGGAATAAGTTATTATGACTATCAGTTTGATGATCGATATACTGGTTTAAACTTTTATAATGAAAAAACGATAGAGTTTAGAATGTTTGCAGGAACGAATAATTTCTTTGATATATTTAAATACTTAGCGCTTGTAAATACGATATCAACGCTCGCAGATGATATTAGCCATACACGAGTGAACAATGTGTATAACTTAGACACATTCGTTGAGCGAACACAGAGTGAATTAATGTTAGAAGAAACAGTTCGATATATCCGATTTATAAATGATAAACTTAATAAGAATCGTATTTACTATAATGAATTTATGTATTTAGACTCACACTGGTATCGAGTTCCACTGAAGAATTTAAAACGTAAAGACTTTGCATTAGAAAAATCAGTTTACGATGAATATTTAGTGTTACTTAAAAAGTTTAACGAATCAAGTAAAGCACCAGAAAGTTTAAACTACAAACACGACATTGATAATTTATTAGTTAATAACTTAATTGAGGTTGTTAAAGACGTTGAAGAAGATGATTTTATTAGTCTAATCAACGTTAGAGGCAACACTGACATTATGGAAGTAAGCTTAGAAGAGTCTAATCGAAGATATGTATTTTTACGCGGTATCAACTCTTCACTAATCTTAAAGAAACCATCCTTAAAAAATAAAAAAGGAAAGTTTAGAAAACGTCGTCAAAACACATAAAAAGGTTCAATCTGAACTTTTTTTTTAATTTAGTAATTTACTATATTTTTTAAATCTCTTCACTTCACTATGTGATAAATAAGTTTCG
>CAYWKT010000085.1:0-4505 GCA_964458985.1 uncultured Erysipelothrix sp. | reverse complement strand
ATTCGCTACAAAGGTGAACACGTACGTCGTAAAGAAGGTAAAACAGCTGCTAAAGCTTAATAGGAAGGATTAGATAATATGATTAACAAAACATCAAAAAATGTAAACAGAAAGAAAAGACATTTTAGAATTCGTCACAAAGTTTCTGGTACTGCATCTCGTCCACGCCTAAACGTTTACCGTTCAAACAAACATATCTTTGCACAAATCATTGACGACAAAGCTGGAAACACTTTAGTTTCTGCAAACACTGTTGAAATGAAATTAGACAAAGGTAATGGTGTAGATGCTGCTGTACAAGTAGGTGCTGAAATAGCAAAACGTGCTAAAGAAGCAAACATTACAGAAGTAGTATTTGATCGTGGAGGATACTTATACCATGGTCGTGTCAAAGCACTAGCTGATTCAGCTAGAGAAGCTGGACTAGAATTCTAGGAGGCAATAGTGGAAAATAAATCAGTCGAAACAAACGAAACTGTGGTTTCAGAAAATAAAGCAACTGAAAACGTTGCAACTAGAAATAATAGACCACAAGGTAATCGTAAACCAAGAAGATTCCAACAAAAAGAAAAAGAATTTGAAGAACGCGTAGTTACAATTAACCGTGTTACTAAAGTTGTTAAAGGTGGACGTAGATTCCGTTTTGCAGCATTAGTTGTTGTTGGAGATAAAAAAGGAAGAGTTGGTTTTGGAACAGGTAAAGCAAATGAAGTACCTGATGCAATTCGTAAAGCAGTTGAGAATGCAGAAGCTAACTTAGTAACTGTACCAATCGTTAATGGCGGAACAATCCCTCATGAAACAGTAGGAATATTTGGTGCAGGTAAAATCGTTATGAGACCAGCAAGCGAAGGTACCGGAGTTATTGCCGGAGCTTCAGTACGTCACGTACTTGAACTTGCAGGTATTACAGATATATTAGCTAAAAGTTTAGGATCTAGAACTCCAATCAACATGGTTAGAGCTACTGTTAGTGGTCTACAATCACTTCGTACTATCGAAGAAGTTGCAGAGTTACGTGGTCTTAAAGTTAGCGATGTACGCTAGGAGAGTTAAATATGAAATTACATGAATTACAATTTAACGAAGGTGCAAGAAAAGCTAACGTTAGACGTAAAGGACGTGGACACGGATCTACAGTAGGTAAAACTTCTGGACGTGGACATAAAGGACAAAAACAAAGATCAGGTAGCGGTGGAGGACCAAGAGTAGGATTTGAAGGTGGACAAACACCAGTCTATATTAGACTTCCTAAACGTGGATTCACTAACTATACTCGTAAAGAGTATGCTATCGTAAACGTAGAATCATTAAACAAATTTGATGAAGGAGTAGTTGTTACACCTGCACTATTAAAAGAATCTCGTTTAATTACTAAAGAATACAATGGCGTTAAAATTCTTGGAAATGGAACACTTGACAAGAAATTAACAGTTCAAGCAAACAAATTCTCAAAATCAGCACAGGAAGCAATTGAAGCTGCTGGTGGAACTACTGAGGTAATATAATATGTTTAGGTTTGTTAAAGACCTATTCAAAAATAAGGAAATACGTAATCGTATTTTCTTTACGCTTGCAATTTTATTTCTGTATCGTCTAGGTTCAGCAATTCCTGCGCCTAGAATCGATTCAGTTAAATTAACTGCAGCGTTGGGCGAAGGAAATACTATCCTTAACATTATGAACATGTTAGGGGGAGGAAATATGCAGCAATTCTCGATTTTCGCACTCGGAGTTGGCCCTTACATTACAGCGAGCATCATTGTTCAATTGATGTCGATGGATGTTATTCCAGCATTAACGGAAATGGCTAAAAACGGTGAAGAAGGTCGTAAGCAAATGGATAAAATTACTCGCTACATAGCAGTAATTATGGCATTTATACAAGCATTAGTAATGGTTAAAATGTTTAGTGATCAATGGGACGTAGTTGTAGATCCAGGATTTGCAACATTCATCTTTATCGCAACAGTATTAACTGCTGGTGTTATGTTCTTATGCTGGTTAGGTGACCGTATTTCTATTAAAGGAATCGGTAACGGTATGTCTATGCTTATTTTCGCAGGTATCGTAGCAAACCTACCAAACACATTTGTTTCAGTATATAAAGAATTAATGTTACGTGGAACAACACAAGGTTTACTTTTATTCGGAACATATGTTATTAGCTATATCTTAATTATTGTATTAGTTGTATTTACAACGAATGCAGAACGTAAGATTCCAATTCAATACACATCAAGTGGACTTGGACGTGGACAAAGCGATATGACATACATTCCATTAAAAATTAACTCTGCAAGTGTTACTCCAGTTATCTTTGCATCAGCAATTATGGCTGCACCACTAACTATTGCATCGTTCTTTAAGCAAAATGCTTTTACCAAATTCTTAAGTGTATGGATGAATCAAAGTACACCACAAGGACTAGTAGTTTACTTAGTTCTTATCGTACTATTCACATTCTTCTATACTAACTTACAAGTAGATCCTGAAAAAATGGCTGATAACTTAAAGAAAAATGGTTCATACATCGTTGGTGTAAGACCAGGTAAAGACACTGAGAAATACGTAAGTACAATTTTAAATCAAATAACTGTGTTAGGAGCAATCTCACTAGTAGTGATTGCAGCTATTCCTTCACTTATGACAATCTTAATTCCAGGTATGCCGCAAAAAGCAGCACTTGGTGGTACAGGAATAATTATTGTCGTTGGAGTCGCACTTGAGACTGTAAAAGATCTTAAAGGCCGCTTAACACAAAGAAGTTATGATGGATTTGTCCGTGGAAAATAAATTACATTTATTAATCATGGGTCCAGCAGGTAGTGGAAAAGGGACACAATCAGAAAAGATTGTTGAAAAGTATGACGTTGTTCATCTTTCAACAGGAGATATGTTCCGTGCTGCAATCTCTGCTCAAACTGAAGCTGGAAAAAAAGCACAAAGTTATATTGATGAGGGACTATTAGTACCTGATGAAATAACAGTTGCACTTGTTGAAGAAAGATTACTTCAAGATGATATTAAACAAAAAGGATTCCTATTAGATGGATTTCCAAGAACTATACCACAAGCAGAAGCACTAGAGGCAATGCTTGCGAAAATTGAAATGCCACTTAACTTAATAATTGACTTAAAAGTTGATGAAAAGTTATTAATTGAAAGAATTTCTGGACGTAGAATGTGTGAAGTATGTGGAACAATCTATCATACGACAAACAATCCTCCAAAAGTTGAAGGTATTTGTGATTTAGATGGTGGAAAACTATATCAAAGAAGTGATGATAATGAAGCAGGTCTAAAAGTTAGACTTGATGAATATTATAAATCAACAGCTCCTATTATCGGATATTATGAAGGTAATAAGGAAATATTAGAAGTTAACGCTTCTACAACAGTCGATCAAGTATTTAAAAATATTGATGACAAACTAGGAAGTTTACTTAATGATTAAGATTAAATCACCTAGAGAAATAGATTTAATGCGTGAAGCAGGAAGAGTAACTGCCTTAATTCATGAAAATATTCGTGAAGCGATTAAGCCAGGAGTTACTCTGAACTCTTTACAACAAATAATAAAAAAAGTTGTTGAAGAGAACGATTCTACTGCGTCATTTTACAAATTATATGATTTTCCAGGCTATGGTTGCTTCTCAGTTAATGAAGAAGTTATCCATGGGATTCCAAATAATCGAACTCTAAAAGAAGGCGATATATTATCGGTCGACGTTGGAGCGAAGTATAAGGGTTATCATGGTGATAGCGCATGGACTTATCCAGTAGGCGAAATTAGTGATGATGCAAAACATTTGCTAGAACATACTAAAAAATCGTTATTTATTGGATTAGAACAAGTGAAACCAGGTAATCGTATAGGAGATGTTGGATACGCTATTCAATCTTATTTAAAAGAACACGGATACGATGTGCCTCGTGATTTCACGGGTCATGGAGTTGGTAGTGATCTTCATGAAGAACCATATGTTCCAAACTATGGTACTCCAAACACTGGGGTTAAACTTCGTGAAGGAATGACTCTAGCTGTCGAGCCAATGGCTTACAGACTAGGTACAGGTGTAAAAGTCTTAGATGATGATTGGACAGTAGTGACAGAAGATAAGTCACTAAGCGCACATTTTGAACATACTATAGTCGTTACAAAAGATGGCTATGAAATATTAACAAAGAATTTGAAGGAGGATCATACATCAAATGAGTAAAGATGATGTAATTGAAGTAGATGGTGTCGTAGTAGACACACTACCAGGTACGCAATTTAAAGTGAAATTAGAAAATGGACACGAGATATTAGCCCACGTTTCTGGTAAAATCCGTATGCACTACATTCGCATTTTACCAGGTGACAGAGTGACTATCGAGATTTCACCATATGATTTAACACGTGGGAGAATAACATTTAGACATAAATAGTCTATTAGGAGGAAATAAGCATGAAAGTAAGACCATCAGTAAAACCGATGTGTGATAAATGCCGAGTCATT
>CAYWKT010000084.1:0-4510 GCA_964458985.1 uncultured Erysipelothrix sp. | reverse complement strand
AAAAAAGACAATTGTTACTGAAAGCGCTTGAAAACGAAAGCACTTGTGTTATAATGTTTTTGACGGATAGTGATCATCGATAGATGAGCTAAACCTACATCTTTTTTTGACATTGTCATAGATGTAGGTTTTTGTCGTTATAGAGGAGGATTAATATGGGATTTTCGAAAGATTTCTTATGGGGTGGGGCAACTGCCGCAAATCAATGTGAAGGTGCATTTGATGTTGATGGTAGAGGACTTGCGAACGTAGATATAATGCCACACGGTGAAGATAGATGGAAAATTGCGAGTGGTAATTTACAAGTTGACGGTTTTTTAGAAGATCATTATTACCCAGCTAAAGATGGAATAAGATTTTATGAAAACTATAAAGAAGATATTGCACTATTAGGAGAAATGGGCTTTAAGACATTTAGATTATCGATTGCTTGGAGTCGAATCTTTCCTAAAGGTGATGAAGATAAACCGAATGAAGCAGGACTACTGTTTTATGAGAATGTATTTAAAGAATGTAAAAAATATGGCATTGAACCATTAGTCACAATTACTCATTTTGACTGTCCAATGCATTTAATAACTGAATATGGTGGATGGAAAAACCGTAAGTTAGTCGACTTTTACGAAAAGTTATGCCGTACTTTATTTGAAAGATACAATGGCTTAGTAAAATATTGGCTAACGTTTAATGAAATTAATATGATTCTTCATGCGCCATTTATGGGTGCTGGACTTCAAATTGATGAAAATGACAATCCACAAAATCAAATGTATCAAGCAATTCATAATGAACTTGTGGCAAGTGCATTAGCGACTAAAATCGCAAAAGAAATTAATCCAGAATTTCAAATTGGATGTATGGTAGCAGCAGGATCTTACTATCCATATACGTCTAATCCAGATGATGTTTGGAAATCATACCTTGCAGCACGTGATAATTTCTTCTTCGTTGACGTTCAAGTTCGTGGATATTATCCAAACTATGCATTAAAACAATTTGAAAGAGAAAACATTGAATTTGAGATTGAAGATGGCGATTTACAATTATTAAAAGATAATACAGTCGACTTTATTTCATTATCATACTACTCAAGTCGAGTTACATCGGCAGATCCTGAAGTTAATAAACTAACATCAGGCAACATTTTCTCATCAATTAAAAATCCATACTTAACTGAAAGTGAGTGGGGATGGCAAATTGATCCTAAAGGGTTAAGAATTACTTTAAATGAATTATATGATCGCTATCAAAAACCATTATTTATCGTAGAAAATGGTTTAGGTGCGGTTGATGAATTTAATGAAAATGGTGAAATTATTGATGATTACCGTATTGAATACATTAAAGCTCACATTGAAGAGATGGACAAAGCGGTAAATATTGATGGAGTAGAATTACTAGGATATACGACATGGGGCTGTATTGACCTTGTAAGTGCGAGTACAGGTGAGATGAGCAAGCGTTATGGATTTGTATATGTTGACCGTGATGATGAAGGAAATGGTACGTACAAACGTACTAAGAAAAAATCATTTGATTGGTATAAAAAAGTTATCGCAAGTAATGGGACAGATTTAGAAAATAATTAAACTAGCTTATATTTTGTGTTAGGGGGTATTGTCATTAGAACTGCGAAAATAGAAAAGATATTAAATAATAATGTCGTCATTATCAGTGATGATAATGATTGTGAGGTTATTGTTATGGGGAAGGGATTAGCCTTTAGTAAAAAGGTTAATGACCTAATTAATCTAGAAGATGTTGATAAAAAGTTCACCTTAAAAGGTGATGCATCAAGTAAATTTCAGGAGCTAATTGTCGATATCCCGATTGAACATGTCAACGTAAGTGAAAAAATAATTTCTTATGCAAAAGTTAATTTAGGTAAGAAGATTAATGAAATGATTTATATATCTTTAGTTGATCATATTTACACTTCGATTGTCAGATACAATGAAGGAATTGTCGTATCTAATTCACTGATGTGGGACCTCCAAAGGTTTTATCCCGATGAGTTTAAAATTGGACTTTGGGCACTAGATTTAATTGAAGAGGAGTTTAAAGTCAGACTACCTAACGATGAAGCTGGATTTATTGCACTACATCTTGCGAATGCAACGATGGACGAAGACAATATTTCTGATATGTATAAAATATCTAAGATCATGCAGGAAGTTACTAACATTATTAAGTATGAGTTTAACGTCGAATTTAATGAAGAGAGCGTTTATTATTATCGATTTATAACGCATCTTAAGTTTTTTGCCCAACGCTTAATTGAAAAGAAAGTGTACAATGACGGTGATGATGAACTACTTAATATTGTGAAAGTAAAATATAAAAATTCCTATGCATGTGCAAATAAGATTGGAGAATTCATTTTAGATAAGTATGATTATCTTATCTCGGATGAAGAGAAAATGTACTTAACGGTACATATTGAACGCGTAATCTACAAGATTTAAGGGGGGATTTATTTAGGGAAGTTGTTTATGTTTAATTGGGATGGTGACATTAAGTTGGCCAAACCTTCATGTTAGTATTGAAAAATAAAAATGAAGGAGAATTATTATTATGGGAAAATATGCTAGTTTAGCACAAGAAATTGTGAAAAATGTCGGTGGAAAAGAAAATATTAACTCTTTAAACCACTGTATTACAAGATTAAGATTTCGTTTAAAAGATGAGTCAATCGCAAATGATGACTACTTAAAAAACTTAGACGGAGTTATTACTGTTATGAAGAGTGGTGGACAATACCAAGTTGTAATCGGAAACCACGTACCTAAAGTATATGAAGAAGTTATGGAAGCAGCGGGCTTATCAGATGGATTCTCATCAAGTGATTCAGATGCACCACAAGGAATCTTTAATAAGTTATTAGACGTATTAAGTGGATCGTTCCAACCATTCTTAGGTGTAATGGCTGCATCAGGGATGATCAAAGGGGTAATTACTTTATTAGTTTCGTTCAAAATAATGGACGCTAACAGTGATACTTACACTATGTTATATAACGTAGGGGATGCAATCTTCTACTTTATGCCAATTATGTTAGCTTATACGGCATCTAAGAAATTTAAACTAAATCCAATTCTTGGAATGACGATTGGGATGGCGATGTTGATGCCAGCACTTCAAAAAACTGCACTATCGGCAGGTGGAGATGCGGCAATTATCTTTGAAGGAACATTCATGCAAGGAGACTCATTCTCGACAATCTTTGGCTTTATTCCAGTCATCGCATACAACTATGCAAGTTCAGTTGTACCAATATTATTCGTAATCGCATTTGCGGCACAAGTTCAAAAATTAATGGAAAAAATTATTCCAGAAATTATTCAAAACTTCTTAGTACCATTCTTTGTACTATTAATTGCAGTACCAGTTGGATACATCGCAATTGGACCAGTTATTTCTGCACTTACAAATATCTTCCAATCAGTCTTAATGGCAATCATGGCATTTAGTCCAGTCGTATACGGAGTTGTCTTAGGAGCATTATGGCAAGTATTAGTAATCTTTGGATTACACTGGAGTATTATTCCAATCTCAATTATGCAAGTAACTGAGTTAGGGTACTCTCAAGTATTAACACCAATGTTTACAACGACATTTGCGCAAACTGCAGTTGTAGTCGCAATGATGATGAAAACTAAGAGCAAAGAGAAAAAATCTTTAGGTATTCCAGCGGTTATCTCAGGTGTTGCGGGAATTACTGAGCCGGCAATTTACGGATTCTCATTACCTGCAGTTAAACCATTCGTATACTCATGTATCGCTGCCGCAGTCGGTGGTGGAATGATGATGTCATTTGACTTAATCGCATACCGTTCAGGTGGACTTGGAATCTTTGGAGTATTAAACTACATCACTCAAGATGGAGATCCGACAGGATTATGGTTATCATTAATTGCGGTTGCAGTATCAGTAGTAATTGCATTCGTATTAACTTATTTCTTCTGGAAGGAAGAAGAAGTTGAAGAAGTTGAAGTCGTTAAAACTGATTTAGTTAACGATGTAATTTTATCACCAATGGAAGGTCAAGTTATTAAAACTTCAGAACTTACAGATGATACGTTTAGATCAGGTTTACTAGGTACAGGTGTTGGAATTATCCCAACAAGTGGTACTGTAGTCTCACCAGTTGATGGGACAGTAACTGCACTATTTCCAACGCTACATGCGATTGGATTAACGTCAGATAGTGGAGTTGAAATGTTAATTCATATTGGACAAGATACTGTTCAACTTGAAGGTGAAGGATTTGAAGCATTTGTTAAACAAAATGACCGAGTTAAAAAAGGTCAAAAATTAGTTGAAGTTGATCTGAAATTTGTAGAATCAAAAGGTTATTCTCTACAAACTCCAGTCATCATTACTAATAGTAAAGATTTACTCGACATTATTGAAACTGAGAAAACTCAGATTCATGCTGGTGATGAGTTATTCACAGTAATATTCTAATTAAAAAGCCGAAACTCAAATAACTGAGTCTCGGCTTTTTTAA
>CAYWKT010000083.1:0-4639 GCA_964458985.1 uncultured Erysipelothrix sp. | reverse complement strand
ACGTATTCTTCCAGAAGAAGATATGCCATTCTTACCAGATGGTACACCAGTTGACATTATGTTAAACCCATTTGGGGTTCCATCACGAATGAACATCGGACAAATTTTAGAGCTACACTTAGGTATGGCAGCTAAAAAATTAGGTGTTAAATTCGCAACTCCAGTATTTGACGGAATTGATAACGAAACATTACAAGAAATCATGAAAGAAGCACAAATGGAAAAAGACGGTAAAGAAATCTTATTTGATGGACGTACTGGAGAACCATTTGACGAGCGAATTTCAGTTGGACAAATGTACATGTTAAAACTATCGCACATGATCGACGATAAACTACATGCTCGTGCTACAGGACCATACTCACTAGTTACGCAACAACCATTAGGTGGTAAAGCGCAAAATGGTGGACAGCGTTTTGGAGAGATGGAAGTTTGGGCACTTGAGGCATATGGTGCTGCTCACTCACTTGAAGAAATCTTAACGATTAAATCAGATGACCGTGAAGGTCGTAACCGTGCATTTGAGGCAATTAAAAAAGGTAAAGATTTACCAGAGCCAGGAATGCCAGAATCATTTAAAGTTTTAATTAATGAACTTAAAGCTTTAGCGATTGATGTAAGACTATTATCTGATGAAGGTGATTCATTAGATGTAAATGAAGTTGAAGAAGAAAGTAAACCTTTCGGAATTAGTGAAGCCTTAGAAAGTGTTCTATCGGACACAATTGGTTTTGAGGCAACAGACTTACCTGCAGATGTTCTTGATGCAGAAATCGTAAGTGAACAAACAGAAGACGAAAACTAGGAGGTCCAAATATGAAACAAAAAGATTTTTCAGCGATTCAAGTCGGACTAGCTTCACCAGATAAAATCTTAGAATGGTCAAATGGGGAAGTTAAAAAACCTGAGACTATAAACTACCGTTCGCAAAAAGCTGAACGTGATGGTTTATTCTGTGAAAGAATTTTCGGTCCAACAAAAGACTGGGAATGTTTCTGTGGTAAATACAAAAAAGTTAGATATAAAGGTGTAGTATGTGACAGATGTGGTGTTGAAATTACTAAATCTGACGTTCGTCGTGAGCGTATGGGGCACATTGAACTTGCAGCTCCAGTTGCACATATTTGGTATCTGAAGAGTTCATCTTCGAAGATGAGTATCTTATTAGATATTCCACCAAAAACATTAGAAGAAGTAATCTACTTCCAATCATGGGTCGTTACAGATCCAAAAGATACGATTCTTACAGAGAAACAAATTTTATCTGAAAATGAGTATCGTCAGTACAAACTTGAATTCGGCTTTGACTCATTCACAGCTGGAACAGGTGCTGAGGCAGTAAGAACATTACTAGAACATGTTGATTTAGAAAAAGAAAAGAAAATTGTTATTGCGGAATTAGAAACTGCAAGAACAGACAAACGTCGTCGTTTAATTAGAAGATTAGAAACTATTGATGCATTCATTAACTCAGATAATAAACCTGAGTGGATGATTCTGTCAGTACTTCCAGTAATCCCACCTGATTTACGTCCGATGTTACAATTAGATGGTGGACGTTTTGCGACAAGTGACATGAACGATTTATATCGTCGTGTTATTACAAGAAACAACCGTTTAAGAAGATTATTAGATATGGGTACACCTGCGATTATCGTTCAAAACGAGAAACGTATGTTACAAGAATCAGTTGACGCATTAATTGATAATGGTAGAAGATCTAAAGCAGTTACAGGAGCCGGAAACCGTGCTCTTAAATCTCTATCACACTCATTAAAAGGTAAGCATGGACGTTTCCGTCAAAACTTACTTGGAAAACGTGTTGACTACTCAGGACGTTCAGTTATCGTCGTTGGTCCAGATTTAAAAATGCATGAAGCGGGAATTCCTCGTGAAATGGCAATTAAATTATTTGAACCACACGTAGTAAACGAATTAGTCATTAGTGAACAAGCTTATAATCAAAAAGTAGCGGAAAAAATGGTCAAAGAGAACGACCCATTAATTTGGGACGCTCTTGAAAAAGTAATAATTGGACACCCAGTTATGCTTAACCGTGCACCGACACTTCACCGTTTAGGTATTCAAGCTTTCATGCCGAAATTAGTTGAAGGTAAAGCAATTCAACTTCACCCATTAGTAACGCCAGCATTTAACGCGGACTTTGATGGGGACCAAATGGCTGTGCATTTACCACTAAGTGAACATGCACGTGCTGAGGCAGAAATCTTAATGCTAGGTTCTAAAAATATTTTAGGTCCTAAAGATGGAAAACCAATCGTTACACCATCTCAGGACATGGTTTTAGGAAACTACTACCTAAACATGGAAAATACAAAAGAAGAGTTCTATGAAAAAGCTGCAGGATATGAAGAAATTGGCCTACATCATGAAGCAGAGAAATACCGTACATTCGGAGATAACGAAGGTAAAGTATTCTCAGATGCAAATGAAGTATTAATGGCATATGAAAGTAAACTAGTTCACTTACATACACGTATTGCAGTTAGAGCATCATCATTAAAGAAAACTGGATTTACTGAAGAACAAAATGAGAAGTTATTAGTTACAACTGTTGGTAAGATTATCTTCAACGATGTCTTCCCGAAAGACTTCCCATACTTAGTTACAGCAAGACCAGAAAACTTAATCGCAACACCTGATGAAGTATTTATTGACTCAGGCGTAAACGTAAAAGAGTATATTCAAAATATGCCAATTCATGAAGACTTCGTAAAAAATAGCTTAAGCTACGTAATTAGTGAAGTATTCAAACGAGTTGAAATGGAAGACTTAGCGCCAATCTTAGATGATCTTAAAGACTTAGGGTTCAAATACTCAACAGTTGCAGGGATC
This sequence comes from uncultured Erysipelothrix sp., assembly GCA_964458985.1. GTDB lineage: Bacteria > Bacillota_I > Bacilli_A > Erysipelotrichales > Erysipelotrichaceae > JAAZDN01. Next base: position 1,783 of record CAYWKT010000083.1, on the reverse strand, counting down.
ACAGTTGCACTATCAGACGTTTCAACATCAAGCGATAAAGAAGAAAAAATTGTAGTTGGTAAAGAAAAAGCTGCGGAACTTGCAACAATGCATAAACGTGGTGTACTAACGACAAGAGAGTGGGAAAGACATTTAACACGTCTATGGGATGGAATTAAAGATGAAATTGGTAATAAATTAGTTGCGGATCTACCGCGTGCTAACCCAATTAACATGATGGTTCTATCTGGAGCACGTGGTAACGTTGGACAGTTAACTCAGTTATCTGGAATGCGTGGATTAATGGCTAAACCGACACAAACTAGTCGTGATGATCAACAACATTCACTATCAATTATTGAAGTACCAATTTACTCATCATTCATGGAAGGACTAAACGTTTCTGAGTTCTTCTTATCAACACATGGTGTTCGTAAAGGTCTTACAGATACAGCACTTAAAACTGCAGAGTCAGGATACTTAACTCGTCGTTTAGTTGACGTTGCGCAAGACGTAATCGTTACTGAAGAAGACTGTGGAACTGACAATGCATACGTTGTAGAAGCATTAGTTGATCGTAAAGAAAATACAATTATTGAAGACTTCGGCGATCGTATCGTTGGACGCTTCAGTAATGAGACAGTAGTAGATCCAAATACTGGAGAAATTATTGTTGATAAAAATGAATTTATTAATGAACAAATCGTTGTTAACATTGAAAAAGCTGGTATCGAGCAAATCGGTATTAGAAACACATTCACGTGTGAGTCAACTCACGGTGTTTGTATGAAATGTTACGGACGTAACATGGCAACTGGTAAAATCGTTGAAGTTGGAGAAGCTGTTGGAATTATGGCTGCCCAATCAATCGGTGAGCCAGGTACACAGTTAACGATGAGAACATTCCATGCTGGTGGAGTTGCGGGTGGATCAGATATTACTCAAGGTTTACCTCGTGTTGAAGAATTATTTGAAGCACGTATTCCAAAATCAGCGGCAGTTCTTGCGAAAATCGACGGTACAATTACTGCGATAGAAGATCATGCTCGTGGTGGAAGTGTCGTTACAATTGCTAACGAGACAGAAACTGTTGACCATAGAATCGGAGTTACGCAAAACTTACGTGGATGGTGGAACATTGGAGAGTCAATTACAGCTGGTGATAAACTAACTGAAGGACAAGTATCTCCAAAAGAGTTACTAGACATCTCAAGTGTTGAAGACGTTCAAAAATACATTCTAAAAGAAGTTCAAAAAGTTTATGGATCTCAAGGAATTGGGGTTAACGATAAACATATTGAAGTAATTATTAGTCAAATGTTAAGAAAAGTTGTCATTATTGAACCAGGCGATACAGGATTAAGTGCCGGAGTTTCACTGAGTTTACCAAACATTACACAAATTAACCAAGAGTGTTTAATGAATGGTCAAATTCCAGCGACATTCAAACCAGCACTATTAGGAATTACTAAAGCATCTGTTGAGACAGATTCATTCCTATCAGCTGCATCATTCCAGGAAACGACAAGAGTTCTTACAGAAGCTGCGGTTGCAGGTAAGATTGATACATTACACGGTCTAAAAGAAAACGTAATCTTAGGTAAGATGATTCCAGCGGGAACTGGTAGTAAACATGATAAACATACTACAAACCTAATTAACGAACTTGCGGAACAATTAAGAGAACAAAGAATCGAAAGAAACTTTGTCGAAGAAGATTTAGATGAACTACCAGAGGCAATGCTGAACGTAGCTAAATAATATAGTAAAGAGATTATTACAAACGTAATAGTCTCTTTTTTTA
>CAYWKT010000082.1:0-4775 GCA_964458985.1 uncultured Erysipelothrix sp. | reverse complement strand
GGTGTTAGTGTTTATGAACTAAAAGAGTATCTGGATAATAATTGGGAAACAATCGAAAACCAAATAAGAACAAGAACATATAAACCAAGTCCAGTATTAAGGGTAGAAATACCAAAAGCAAACGGAGGCGTTCGAAAACTAGGGATTCCAACGGTCGTTGATAGAATGATTCAACAAGCAATCACTCAAGTGTTAAGTCAGATAGTAGAACCTACATTCTCAGAATATAGTTATGGTTTTAGACCAAAGAGAAGTTGTGAGATGGCAATACTAAAAGTATTGGACACATTGAATGATGGTTTTAGTTGGATCGTTGATATTGATTTAGAGAACTTCTTTGATAAAGTTCCACAAGATAAATTAATGAGTTATGTCCATGAAATTATTAATGATGGAGATACGGAGTCATTAATTAGAAAATATCTTGTATCAGGAGTCATGGTAGATGGTGTAAAACAAGAGACTAAGGTAGGAACTCCGCAAGGAGGAAATCTTAGTCCACTATTGTCTAATATACTTCTAGATAAACTTGATAAAGAGTTAGAAGCGAGAGGTCTTAATTTTGCAAGATACGCAGATGACTGTCTTATTTTAGTAAAGAGTGAATCAAGCGCGAAACGTGTGATGTATTCAATTACAAAATGGATAGAACGTAAATTAGGACTGACAGTCAATATGAGTAAAACGAAAATTACAAAACCAACCAAATTAAAATTTCTAGGTTTTGGTTTCTACTATAACTCACAGCAAAAGATATTTAAAGCTAGAGTTCATGAAGACTCGATACAAAGTTTCAAACGAAAACTAAAACAATGGACAATACGAAAAAGGTCAATGAATTTTAGATATCGAATAAAGAAACTTAATGAAGTTATTCGAGGATGGATAAACTACTATCTGATAGCAGATATGAAAACTGCGTTAACAAAGATAGATGCGCATCTTAGAACAAGACTTCGAGTCATATTATGGAAAGAATGGAAAGTCCCATCACAAAGACAATGGGCTTTACAAAAGTTAGGAATAAGTAAAGACCAAGCACGCCAAACATCATATATGGGAGACCACTATCAATGGATAGTAACAAAAACATGTGTGGTAAGAGCAATAAGTAAAGAAAAACTAGCCCAAGCGGGGCTAGTTACTGGTTGTGATTATTACTTAACACGAAGACAACTGAAATTTAATTGAACCGCCGTATACGGAGCCGTACGTACGGTGGTGTGAGAGGGACTTAAATGTCACCTACTCGATTGCCTTTGAGTATTTATCATATGCATACTGTGATAAACTAAAAAGTATTAGAAAAGAGAGATAATTATGTTAAAAGCATTTCTTAAGTACTTTAAACCACATAAGAAAATAATGTTTCTTGTTTTAAGTATGGTTGTGATGTTTGCCTTGATTGAGTTATCCATCCCTATATTTACAAGAATTATATTAAATGATTTAATCCCAGCCCATGATATTAATACAATACTGAAGATATCAGTTATTTTAATTATGTTGTTGATATTGTATGCATTCTTCCACTATATGGTGGGGTACTATGGTCATATTTGGGGAATCTCAATTGAAAAAGATATGAGACTTAAAGCTTTCGAAAAACTTCAAGCTTTATCTTTTGATTACTATGATACGAATAAGACAGGTGTAATTATGACGCGTCTTACTTCTGATCTTCATGAAGTAGCGGAGCTTGCGCACCATGGTTTTGAAGAAGTGACTGCAGTGAGTTTGATGTTGGTCTTGGGATATATTTATCTTATCCAGTTAGATTTTGTGGTTACAACGATTCTTTTTGTTATCTTTTTGTCTTCAATGTTTATGTTGATGTATTCAAGAAGAAAAATGATTGATGGTTTCAGACGATTACGTAAGGAACATGCACAAATTAATTCTAGACTTGAAGGTAGTATATCAGGCATTCGTTTAACACGCGCCTTTACCAATGAGTCTTTTGAGATTGATAAGTTTATTGATGACAACGATATTTATATTGAAGCCTATAAAGATGCTTATCATGCATTGGGTAGTGCCAATGCGACAAACCAGTTCTTTGTTCAATTTGTAAATATTACAGTCTTGCTTGCAGGCTCTCTACTTGTCATTACAGGAAGATTTACTCCTGGTGATATGTTTGCCTACTATATTTACTTCTCGATGCTTGTCGGGCCTATAAGACGCTTGATGACGATGCTTGAGACATTTCAACAAGGGTGGGCAGGATTTGAACGCTTCCAAGAGCTGATGAATGAGCCAATAAAGATTAAAGACAAAGAAACAGCCTATGATTTAGAAAAAGTAAAAGGCTCTATATCGTTTAATAATATTAGTTTTGGTTATGGTGAGAATAAAGAGAATGTTATTGACGGTTTTAATCTAACAATTAAACCAGGAGAAATGCATGCTCTTGTTGGACCCAGTGGTGTCGGTAAGACAACCATTGCACAACTCTTACCAAGATTCTATGAAATTCAATCAGGATCAATCACAGTAGATGGTCAAAATATTCAAGATGTGACATTAAAATCTTTAAGAGAAAATATTGGCTATGTTCAACAAGATGTCACAATATTCTGGGGAACTATTGCGGATAATATTGCTTATGGAAAGCCAGGTGCAACCCATGATGAAATTGTAAGAAGTGCCAAGCGTGCTAAGATACATGATTTTATTGAAGCCTTGCCTGAGGGTTATGACACGATGGTCGGTGAAAGAGGTGTTATGTTATCTGGGGGACAGAAACAAAGAATCTCAATTGCACGAATCTTCCTGCGTGATCCACAAATTCTTATCTTAGATGAAGCAACTTCTGCACTGGACAATATTACTGAAAGTGAGATTCAAGAAAGTTTAGAGCTTCTTACTGAAGGTCGTACAGTACTTGCGATTGCACACAGGTTATCCACAATCCATCACGCAGACAATATTGTAGTCATGGGACAAGGTGGAATTGTTCAAGAAGGTAGGCATGAAGACTTAATTCTTGAAGCAGGTCATTATAAAGATTTATATGATGCAGCGAATAAAGCAAGTAATTCATAATTATGAGCAATTAAACATTTTCTTTTTATGGTACAATAGATACAAAGAAAAAAAGGAGATACTTAAATGAAGGACTTAACATTAGTAATTCTAGCTGCTGGAATGGGAAGCCGTTACGGTGGTTTAAAACAAATTGACGAATTTGGAATTAACGGGGAAGCAATCATCGATTTCTCAATCTATGATGCAATTCAAGCAGGCTTCAACAAACTCGTTTTAATTATTAGAGAAGAACATGAGGAAATTTTCGAAGAGAACTTAGTTTCAAAACTACGCCCTCATATTGAAGTGGAATACGCATTCCAAGACTTAAATGATATTCCTGAAGGTTACTCAGTACCTGAAGGCCGTGAGAAACCATGGGGAACAACACATGCACTTCTTGCAGCACGTACAAAAGTGAATACACCATTCATGATTTGTAATGCTGATGACTATTATGGAAAAGAAGCTTTTGTAAAAATGGCAGAATTCCTAAACACAGTTGAAGAAGACCAAGCAGCAATGATGGGTTATATCTTAGACAACACACTTACAGATCACGGAACAGTAACACGTGGTGTTTGTGAAAGTGTTGATGGATACTTAAGTAAAATTGTTGAAACAGATGGCATCAAGCGTACAGACGCAGGTGTTGTTGGTGGAGATGATGAAAGAGTTCTTGGAGACAATGCACTTTGCTCAATGAACTTCTGGGGATTCACACCTGATATCTTTGAAAAGATGGAATCAAGAATGATTCACTTCTTAGATAATGATGTCGCAGGAAATCCATTAAAATCAGAAGCACTACTTCCAAATGATGTGGGTGAACTGATTAATGAAGGAACACTTAAAGTCAGTGTACTTCAAACAACAGAACAATGGTTTGGGGTTACATACCAAGAAGATAAACCAAATGTTCTTGCAACATTTAAAAACTTCCAAACAACAGGCGTGTACCCTGAAAAACTTTGGAAATAATAATAGATAGAAAATGAGTCGATCAATTAGATCGACTCATTTTCTTTATATGTATCATATATTTTATGTTCTAGTGTATAAATATCAATACCTTTTTCATGAAGATAGCCATAAGTGTTTTTATGTCCACCTTTGGGTAAAGAAATGGAACCAGGGTTTACACAAAGTACATTATCAATTACTGTAAATCCTGGTAAATGTGTGTGACCTGAGATAAATATATCAGATCTTGTTTTTCCAGCATCTTTTGGTTCATAGACATGACCATGAGTAATGAAGATATTTTTATTATTGTTGTTTAAGATTGTGTAATCTTGCATCATTGGAAAATGAAGTAACATTTGATCTACTTCTGCATCACAATTTCCTCGAACAGCTAGTATTGGCACATCGACTTCATTTAGGATATCCGCAACTGCAGCAGGATTATAGTCTTCTAGAATTGGATTTCTTGGTCCGTGATACAGGCTGTCGCCTACTAAAATGATGCCATCATATTGAAGTGGTGTTTCTAATACTTCTTTCAATCTTTGATGGGAACCGTGAATATCAGATATGATTAAATAATTCATGTGATCACTTCCTGGTATATTCTAATTGACTCATCAAATGAGTAAATATGATATACCTTTTCCTTTCTACTTAGGGCTGGTAACCCTTAAGTTAATTTATTTGTTAGAATTGAATTGTGAATGTGTATTTGTTTAACTTCCTTGTAGCTTGACTACCAAAGAAAGGATCTTGCCACTTCTTTGTATAAAATT
>CAYWKT010000081.1:0-4812 GCA_964458985.1 uncultured Erysipelothrix sp. | reverse complement strand
ACTTAACTATTTAAAAACTCGATAATTTCTCCAACATTATTTTTTGGAGAAGCCTTTTCAAAAACTTTAACTAGTTTTTGGTCAGTATCAATAATGAATGAACTACGTTTAATTCCCATTACCTTTTTACCAAACATATTCTTTTCTCCATATGCCCCAAAATATTCAATAACTTTACGATCTGGATCTGATAGTAGTGTAAATGGTAAGTTTTGCTTAGTCTTAAAGTTTTGATGTGACTTAACACTATCCGCACTAATTCCAACTACATAAGTATCTAAATCAAGTAGTTCATCATAGTTATCTCTGAAGCTACAAGCTTGTGTCGTACATCCTGGTGTATTATCTCGTGGATAGAAATAGATAATTACTTTCTTATCTAAATGATCTGATAACTTCCAACTATTACCTTCATCATCTAAAAGTTCAAAGTCTTCGACAATTGTATTTTCCTTTAACATAAAATCACTCCTCTTCTTATTATACTACTATTGTAAATGTTCTGAAGCGGAAAGCATTAACTTAATTCGATTAAGTTGATTTACTTCACTTGCCCCTGGATCATAATCAATCGGAGTAATGTTCGCATTTGGATATAACTCTTTAATCTTTTTAATGACTCCTTTTCCAACAATATGATTCGGAAGACAAGCAAATGGTTGGGCACAAACTATATTATTTACTCCACTATCAATTAACTCCATCATTTCACCAGTTAAAAACCAACCTTCACCTGTTTGATTACCAAGTGAGACAATCTTCTCAGCTGATTTAGCAATCGTCGCAATTTGCACCGGCGGATCAAATCGTTTACTTTGCTCTAAGGCCATAATCATATTTCTACGAGCCAAGTCTATAATTTTAATTACACTATTGTTAATAAAGGCAGACATTTTACTAAACCCTAATTTATCTGTTTTAAAATTTGCGTTGTACAAACTATATAAGAAGAAATCTAATAGATCAGGTACTACAGCTTCCGCCCCTTCTTTCTCTAATAATTCAACGAGATTATTGTTGGCAGCCGGTAGAAACTTAACGAGAATTTCCCCAACTACTCCTACTTTAATTTTATTTTCATCATTAAGTTCTATCTCATCAAAGTCTTTGACAATCTTGTAAATATTTTTCTTATACTCTCGCCAACTATTTTTATGTAAAGATAACTTAAGTTTATCTTCCCACTTTTTATGTAACTCGTTCACTGACCCTTTACTTTTTTCATAAGGTCGTGTCTTATAAACTAAGCGCATCAATAAATCTCCATAGATCAATGAGTGTGTTAATGAGGTAATAAGTTTTGGAGTATAAACTAAGCCAGGATTTTTCTCTAACATTTGGGCATTAATAGATACAACTGGTATATGTTTCATGTTCGCATTTTCTAAGGCACGTCTGATAAAATTAATATAGTTAGTCGCACGACAGCCACCACCAGTTTGAGTAATTGCAATTACGACCTTATCTAAGTCATACTCTCCACTATTTAATGCATCCATAATTTGACCTACTACTATTATTGCCGGATAACAAGCATCATTGTTTACAAAACGTAAACCTAAATCAACTTCCGACTGATTATTACCACCTAAAACTTTTGCCTTATATCCTGATGCTTTTAAACCTTCTTCAATTAGCGAAAAGTGAAATGGGGACATTTGTGGGAATAAGAACGTATGCGTATCACGCATTTCTTTAGTAAAGATTACTCGCTCACTTACTTCTTTATTATTTTTATTTTCAATGTTTTTTCGACTTCGATCTTTGTCCGCCGAAAGTAGAGATCTAATACGAATACGAGCTGCTCCCAAATTATTTATCTCGTCAATTTTTAAACTCGTATATATTTTATTACTATCTTCTATAATATCTCGACAAACATCCGTCGAAACCGCATCAAGTCCACAACCAAATGAGTTTAATTGTACAAAATTTAAATTCGGATGCGAAGCGGCAAATGTCGCTGCTCGATATAATCTTGAATGATATACCCATTGATCAACTACTTTTAAAGGATGATTGACATTACTTAAATGCGAGACACTATCTTCAGTTAAAACCGCAACGTTAAAACCCGCAATCAAGTCCGGTATTCCATGATGCACTCCTGGATCAGTATGATATGGTCTTCCAGCTAAGACAATTGCCTTTAAGTTATTTTCTTCAACATACTTAATAGCCCGCTCTCCTTCATCTTTAATATCTTTTTCATAGTTCAACTTTTCCTTAAAAGCTGCCTTTACTGCATTTTTTATTTCAATTTTAGATGCATCACTATATTTACTCATAATTTCAATTAAGCGTTTTTCAACTTGTCTTTCATCATTTAGTGATAAAAACGGATTAATATAAGTAATGTTTTCACTTTTTAATTCATCCACATTATTAATAATGTTTTCACTGTATGTCGCAACAATGGGACAGTTAAAATTATTGTTTGAGTCTTCAAATTCTTTATGCTCATAAACGACATTCGGATAAAAAATCGTTTTGATTCCTTTATTTAATAAATACATAATATGGCCATGAACTAATTTGGCTGGATAACATTCACTTTCACTTGGAATTGAGTCAATACCTAACTCATATATTTTATGAGTTGAGATTGGACTTAATACTACTTGATATCCTAACTCTTTTAAAAATGTTGCCCAAAATGGATAGTTTTCGTACATATTTAATACACGTGGTATGCCAATCGTACCGCGATATGCATCTTCTTTCTTTAGTGGACTGTATTTAAATGTACGTCGTAGTTTATATGCATATAAATTTGGAATTTCTTGATTAGTTTTATTAATACCTAATGGTCTTTCACAACGGTTTCCTGATATGTGTTTGACGCCACTTGAAAACTCATTAATCGTTAACTGACAATTATTTGCACACAACTTACAACGGCTCATTTCAGTATTAACTTCCATTTGCATTATGTCGCTTATACTTAACATTGAAGTTTTTTTATTCTCATATCTTTCTTTCGCAATTAAGGCAGCACCAAAGGCGCCCATTATTCCTGAAATATCCGGTCTAACTACTTCAGTATTAGACAGCATTTCAAAACTTCTTAATACTGCCTCATTATAAAATGTTCCACCTTGCACGACGATATTGTCGCCTAAATCTTTTGCATCAACGACTTTAATAACTTTATACAGTGCATTTTTGACAACAGAGTAAGCCAGTCCTGCCGAAATATCAGCAACACTTGCCCCCTCTTTTTGTGCTTGTTTAACATTTGAGTTCATAAACACCGTACAACGTGATCCAAGATCGATTGGATTTTTCGCAAATAAAGCTGCCTCTGCAAAGTCTTCTATTTCATAATCTAATCCTTTCGCAAATGTTTCTATAAAAGAGCCACAACCTGATGAGCATGCCTCATTTAACATTACACTATCTACCGAACCATTTTTAATCTTAATACATTTCATATCTTGACCGCCAATATCAATAATGCAATCTACTTCAGGATTAAAAAATGCCGCAGCATAATAGTGAGCGATCGTTTCAACTTCACCTTCATCAAGTTGAAAGCCGGATTTAACTAATGCCTCTCCATATCCAGTTGAACACGAGTATGTAATGTTAACTCCATCAGGCAATATCTCACTAATTTCTTTAAGTGATTTAGTTACTGTTTTTATTGGATTTCCATTATTGTTGCTATAAAAAGAATATAGAAGTGCACCATCATCATCAACTAGAGCTACTTTAGTCGTAGTTGAACCAGCATCTATTCCTAAATAAATATTTCCCTGGTAATTATTAATATCTTTTTTGCTAACTTCATATAGTGCATGACGTTGTTTAAAGTCTTTATACTCTTCTTCATCTTCAAATAATTTTGGCATGCGACTAACTTCAAACTTCATCTTTAAGCCTAACTCAAGTTTCTCTATCATTTCATCAATATGACAATCATAGTCCAAATTACTATTAAACGCTGCTCCAAGTGCTGCATATAAATGTGAGTTACTTGGGTTAATTATTTCATTATCTTCTAACTTTAAAGTTTCGATAAACCTTAGTTTTAACTCTTCTAAAAAATGTAGTGGTCCACCTAAAAATGCGACATTGCCTCTGATTGGTTTTCCTTGGGCTAGTCCACTAATTGTTTGGTTTACTACAGCTTGAAAGATTGAAGCCGATAAATCCTCTTTCGTTGCACCATCGTTAATTAATGGTTGTATGTCTGACTTTGCGAATACTCCACATCTTGAAGCAATTTGATATATTGATTCATAGTCCTTTGCATACATATTTAATCCTTCAGCATCTGTATTAAGCAATGTTGCCATTTGATCAATAAATGATCCGGTTCCGCCTGCACAAATTCCATTCATTCTTTGCTCGATTGTATTTCCTAAGTAGATGATCTTCGCATCCTCGCCCCCAAGTTCGATAGCAACATCAGTCTTAGGTTCAAAATATTTAAGTGCACTCGTTACTGCGATTACTTCTTGTGTAAAATTTGTATTTAAATATTTTGAGATTGAAAGTCCACCTGATCCTGTAATCGTAGGACTAATAATTATATTATTAAACTCTTTTCTAATCTTTTTTAGTAATATTAAAAGTACACCTTGGATATCCGCAAAGTGTCTTTCGTACTCACTAAATAGTATGTTTCTGTCTTTATCTATTAAGACCATTTTCAATGTCGTTGAACCAATATCAATTCCTAACGAAACATTATTTAAATGCTTATTAGTACTCATCAATATACCTCCTAAATTGACTCCCCCCATTGATACTATTACTAATTTTAATCTATTATCCGATTAACTTCAAATCATATTATGGGATGCA
>CAYWKT010000080.1:0-4916 GCA_964458985.1 uncultured Erysipelothrix sp. | reverse complement strand
CTATGAGAAGATAGTAAGTTGCCAGGTAAATATGACTCCTTAGGGAGTCTTTTTTATTGGGGTAAGTAAATCAATTGTGATACAATATTAAGAGGTGATTAGATGGAATTAATAGCAAAGAATGCGAATGAGCAAAAAAAGATTGGTGAGTGTATCGCCAAAAATATAACAGAAAAAACTGTAATCCTTTTAGATGGTGATCTAGGGGCTGGAAAGACTACATTAACCCAAGGAATTGGTGTGGGATTAAGTATTGAAGAAATGATTAATTCCCCAACTTTCACGATTGCTAAGCAGTATGAAGGAGATAAAGTTTTAAATCATCTTGATGTTTATCGTTTAGAAGGTTTAAATGAAGATATAGGAATTGAAGATTACGTATTTGATGAAGAAGTTATTGTAATTGAATGGAGTAAGTTTATTGATAAAACTATATTTGATGAATACTTACATATTCAGATTGAATATGAAGATGAAATGCGTAGATTAATTTTTACTCCAAATGGAGAATACTATAATCAATTAGTAGAGAAGGTAGCAAAATGTATTATTTAGGAATAGACACATCAAATAATTATGTAATAGTAAGTATCTTTAATGATGAAAAAGAACTTTATTTTAAACAAGTAGAATCACTAAGAAATGCGAGTGAGATTACTAACGTCATGGTAGATGAAGCATTATCAAAATTAAATATTAAGGCAAATCAAATTGATGCGGTTATCGTTACAAGAGGACCAGGTAGCTTTACAGGTGTTCGCATTGGAATTAGTTTCGCAAAAGTGTTCGCAATGATATTAGACATACCTTTATATTCAGTATCATCAATGCAATATTATAGCGGATTAAGTAGTATTCCAGTAATTTTAGATGCTCGATCAAAAAAAGTATTTATTGGAGAGTATAATGAAGGAGAGATTGTGAGTGAGTCAATCTCAATGATTTCAGATGTCGATCTAAATAAAACTTATTTGGGTAAAGCTAGCTTAGTTGATGGTGTAGATAATTTTCAGAATTTAGAAGGTAATTTTTTAAAGTTAAAAGATTACTGGAACTCTGAATCATACTTTGATGCAAAACCATCATATTTAAAAGATAACTTATGATAATTCAAGAGATTAATCCGTATGATATAAATGATATGGTTGAAATTGAAATTCAAAATTTCAAAGAACCATGGGATTATAAAATACTATATTATGAATCCCAAATTAATCCAAATAGTACTTTTTATGGAGCATTTATTGATGGAGAAATTGTCGGATATGTAGGATTCTGGCATATGATCGATTACATTGATATTATTAATATAAGTGTAAGACGAGAAAATAAGCGTCAAGGTATTGCCACTAAACTTATGGAAAAAGTATTGGAAGTTGCAGAAGACTTAGAAGTAGTAAATATATTTCTAGAAGTAAATGTCACTAATGAGAGTGCGATAAAATTATATGAAAAACTAGGATATGTAAATATCCGTACGATAAAGAACTATTATTCAAAATTAAAACAAGATGCATATCTTATGCAGAAGGAGGTCAATAATGGATGATGTAGTAATACTTGCGATTGAGACGAGTTGTGATGAGACTGCGTGTGCAATTATAAAAAATGGAAAAGAAATATTAAGTAATATTGTGTTCAGTCAAATTGACTTTCACAAACATTATGGTGGAGTTATTCCAGAGAGTGCATCACGCATGCATACGGAAAATATTTCCAAGGTAATTAATTTAGCGATAAAGGAAGCAAACATTAATCCAATGGATCTAGATGCGATAGCCTATACGAAAGGACCAGGTTTAATTGGATCTTTACACATTGGAATTGTCGCAGCAAAAACATTAGCACAAGCATTAGACAAACCACTAATTGCAGTTAACCATATTTATGGACATGTAAAGTCAAATGAGTTAGAGAGTGATGATTTAATTTATCCACTATTATCATTAATTGTTTCAGGAGGTCATAGTGAACTAATTTTATTCGAGGATGAAACTACTTATAAAATTATCGGTAAGACGACTGATGATGCGATTGGTGAGGCATTCGATAAAGTTGGACGTATTATGGATATCCCATATCCTGGTGGAGTTGAGATTGATAAGCTATCTAAGTTTGGACAACCTATTTATGATTTAAAAGAACCGGTTGCGGAAGGTGAAAATAACTTTTCATTTAGTGGACTTAAATCAAGTGTCTTACAACTAGCACAACGTGAAGTTAAAGCGGGTCGTGAAATTAATAATGCGGACTTAGCGACAACATTTCAAAATGTAGCAGTAAACCAATTAATAAGAGTTAGTGATAAGTTATTAAACGAAGTAGATATTAAACAGTTTGTCGTAGCAGGTGGTGTTTCCGCTAACTCACGATTAAGATCAGAAATTAATCGATTAAGTGAAGAGTATCCACATATCAAATTTTCTTATCCACAGTTAAAATTTTGTGGAGATAATGCCGCGATGATAGGGGCTGCAGCGTATACTTTATACAAAAAAAATCTATTTAGTGATTTAGGAGATGGAGCAAATCCGTCATATAAAATATTTTTTTAACAAATGATAGATAAACAATTCACAATAAGATAATTATGTGTTATTATAGTGATGGTGATAATATGAGTAAACAAAAAATATCGGAGTCTACATTAAGACGATACCCGATTTATTTAAAAGCAGTACGTAAATTACGCAGTAATGGTGTCGACAAAGTGATGTCACACGAGTTAAGTGAGTTAGTAAAAATTAAACCAACTACAATTAGACGCGACTTTTCTTTATTAGGAAAGCTAGGTAAGCAAGGTTATGGATATGATGTCGAACTTCTTGAAGAACGTTTCAATGAAATTTTAGGTATGAACTTTGAAGAGAAAATTATTCTAGTCGGAGTTGGTAACTTAGGTAGAGCTTTAATAAACTACAATAATTGGGACTTTGTCGTAGGTGGAATCGAATTTGGATTTGATAAACACTATGAAGACAAACAAGAATTAGCAATCCCAGTCTATGATGTAAATGACTTAAAAGAACACATTACACCCGACATTAAAATCGCGATTTTAACTGTGTCTACTGACATTCAAGCTACTGTTGACAAACTAGTCGACTGTGGTATAATAGGGATAGTCAACTTTACACATGAGCATATCAATGCCCCAGATGGTGTTGTCGTTCGTGATGTAGACGTCGTATCAAGTATTCAAGAGATTGTATTTGAAACTTCTGATCGTTATAACAATGATTAAAGACTACATATTTTAAAATGTTAAGCGAACTTAGAATTGGTGAAAGCTAAGTCATTGTAAATATAGTAGAACACTTTATGAGTTTAGTTGGAGAAATTAAGTAGACAACTACGTATGCAGGCGTTAACTGCTTAAGACTTAATATTTTTATTAAGTGAAATAGGATGGTACCACGCATGACGTTCCTTGTTGTGCGTGTTTTTTATTTTAGGAGGAAGAAAATGGAATTTGTAACAGTAAGAGAATTATATGAGTTAGTTTATAGTGATGATAAAATTGCGATTGACAGTTTAGAGTATGTGGAACTTCAAGGTTGGATTCGTACGAATAGAGATAGTGGTAAAATTGGTTTTATCGAGTTTAATGATGGAACTTATTTCAAGAGTACTCAAGTTGTATATAGTACAGAGTTAGATAACTTTGATGAAGTAACAACGTACAACACAGGTACAGCACTAACGATTTCAGGAAAGTTAGTATTAACACCTGATGCAAAACAACCATTTGAAATAATTGCGAAAGAAATTACTTTAGAAGGTGATGTTGCAGATGATTATCCACTTCAAAAGAAAAGACATTCATTTGAATATTTAAGAGAGATTGCGCATTTACGCCCTCGTACAAATACATTTAATGCAGTGTTTAGAGTTAGATCAGTTCTGTCAATGGCAGTTCATGAATTTTTCCAAAGCCAAGGATTCGTATACTTACACTCACCAATCTTAACGACTAGTGATGGAGAAGGTACGGGTCAAACATTCACAGTTACTACAAGAAGTGATGGCGACTATGAAAAAGACTACTTCGGAAAACATTCATTCTTAACAGGAACAGGACAACTACATGCCGAAGCATTCATAATGGCATTTAGAGATGTATATACTTTTGGACCGACATTTAGAGCTGAAAAATCAAATACTAACCGTCATGCTTCTGAGTTTTGGATGATTGAGCCAGAAATTGCATTTGCGGACTTAGAAGACTGCTTAGACTTAATTGAAGATATGGTTAAATACTTAATTGAGTACGTTCTTAAAAACTGTGAAGTTGAAATGGAGTTCTTCAACCAATTTATTGAAAAAGGTTTAATTGAAAGACTACAAGCAGTTGTTGACAGTACATTTAAAGTAATTACATATACAGAGGCAATTGATATATTATTAGAGTCAGGTAAAAAATTTGAATTCCCAGTTGAATGGGGTATGGATTTAAAATCTGAACATGAGCGCTATATTTGTGAGGAAGTAATTAATGGACCTGTATTCGTTAAAGACTATCCAAAAGATTTAAAACCATACTACATGCGTGCTAATGAAGATGGACGTACAGTTGCAGGAGCTGACTTATTAGTTCCTGGAGTTGGAGAAATTGTCGGATCATCACAACGTGAAGAAAGATTTGATGTTTTAGATGCTCGTCTTAAAGAAGAAGGAGTTGATCCTGCTTCAATTGATTGGTACTTAGACTTAAGAAAATATGGTGGCGTTAAACATGCTGGATATGGACTAGGATTCGAAAGATTCTTAATGTACATTACAGGTATTTCAAATATTCGTGATGTCATCCCATTCCCACGCACGACAAGAAGTATTGACTTCTAAATAAACTTATTAAAGAAACAGAATGTAAAAATTCTGTTTTTTTACTATTTTCGCAATAAGTACAAAAATAA
>CAYWKT010000079.1:0-4957 GCA_964458985.1 uncultured Erysipelothrix sp. | reverse complement strand
GCGCTTTCAGTAACAATTGTCTTTTTTTACTAAAACCTAGTCATCAACTCTAATTATTTCAATAAACTTAAATTGTTTATCTTGATACTCATATTTCACGATACAGCAGTTTGGAAAACCACCGTCACTCATTATTTTTAATTGTGTTTCTTCATCGATCCAGTTTCTGAGAAAATGAAAACTTGCCCCGGCATGTGAGACAGCTAGCACTGTATTATGATCTTCTTGTTCCATAATATTCGTACATACTTCTTTCATACGTAACTTTACTTCACTGCGAAGTTCGCCACCATACTTTGGAAATACTTGATCGTATCCATCTTCCCAAGTTGGATTTAAATCTTCACTTTCACCTTCAAAAAGTCCAAAACTCATTTCCTTTAAACCTTTTAAACGTGTATACTTCGCATCAGTGCCCATTAATATTTCTAACGTATCACTTGCACGCTCAGATGTGGACGAATACAGTTTATCAAATTTTATATGTTCAATATACTTACGCGCCTTTTCAGCTTGCTTAATTCCAAGCTCAGTTAGAGGTGAGTCACAATCTCCTTGAATCTTGCGCCGTAAATTAAATAGTGTTTGTCCATGACGAATAATATAAAAAGTTTTAACCATAATTATCCCCCTCTAATGTTAGTTTAAATCAAAATATTTACTTAAAGTATGATAGATTCCATCTTCATCATTTGATAGCGTAATTTCATCAGCACCATCTAATACTGCTTGTTCGGCATTTGCCATCGCAACTCCAACACCCGCATATTTGATCATACTTAAATCATTATGGCCATCTCCAAAAGCAATTGTATTTTCTTGTTTGTATCCCATTGGCTCTAACACAGTTTTTAAAGTATTTGCCTTATCGATATTTTTATCAGTAAACTCAAAGTAAAATGGCGCTGAGAAAACACAGTTTAATTTATCTTTAAGTGGTGCCTCAATCTCTTTGTACGTAGCTTTTAAGTAATCTTTATCGCCTGCGATTAAAACTTTATATAGTGGGAAATCGATAAACTCTTCTAAGTCTTCAACTTCACATAGTAAGTAATTTCCATTACGTGATTCATATTCAATAATGTTTATTGTCGTTTCTCCATTTTTAAAGACATCCCCAATTTCAATTTGACCATCATAAACATTGTTTACAAACATATAATCTCCATCATAAACCATTGGACGAACATCAAAATCTTTTAAGTGATTTAAAAGTGTTTTTCCAACTGCTTGATCGATCGGTTGACTATATAGTATCTTTTGACTTTCTACATCCACAACACATGCCCCATTAAAAGATACGAGTAGACCATGATGCTTATCAAGTTGTAACTCCTTCGCAATCCACATCATACTAGCAGTAGGTCTGCCTGATGCAAGGACAACTTTTATCCCCATTTCTTGAACCTTAATTAGTGCATTCTTAGTTTTCTCACTAATCTTACGATCACTATTAAGTATTGTTCCATCAATATCTAAAACTATTGTATTAATATTTCTCATTCTTTCACCTCTTCTTGATTATAGCAAACTATTATGAAAAACTAACTTTCATTTCACTTACATTATAAGAAAAGTTTTCATGAAAACACTTTGAAATAGTGTATAATATATAAAGATACTTAAGGAGGATTTTATGAAAATATTAAAACGTAACGAAGTAGATGTGAATACTACATGGGATCTTAGTGATCTATTTGAAAGCGATGAGGCTTTTTATAGTAGCTTAAATGAGATTGAGAAAATCACTCTCGATTATAATCAAAAATATAATAATAAGTTAGAAAATGCGAAAGTAGCAAGTGAAGCATTATTAGAATATGAAGTTATCAATGAGGCGATAGTTCGTCTTGCGACTTACGGAAGTCTAAACTTAAGTGGTGATCAAAGTAATACAGAGGCAATGGAGTTAAGTGGGAAACTTTCAGTAGTATTAAGTAAAGTTCAACCTTTATTAAACTTTGTGAATCAACAGTTACTTTTACTTGATGAAAATGTCTTAGTTGAAATTGGTGAGATTGAGCCGACATTAAGTAATACAATTTCTCATTTACTAAGAGAAAAACCACATACATTAACACCAGAAGTTGAGGATGCACTAAGTGAATTTTCTCAATCACTAAATAGCTCTTATGATACTTACAATACACATAAATTAGTCGATATGAAGTTTGATGATGTCGTCGTTAACGATAAGACTATTCCAATGACATTTGGATACTTTGAAGATGAGTTAGCATTTAGTGAAGATAAAGCAGTTAGACATGCCGCATTTGATACATTCCATAATCGACTACGCGATTCACAAAATACAGTTGCCGCAATTTATAACTCACATATTCAAAAAGAGAAAGCGATGGCTAAACTTAAAGGATTTGACGATACAATTGATTACTTACTATTTGATCAAGAAGTTACTCGTGATATGTATGATCGCCAAATTGATTTAATTATGGAACACTTAGCTCCGGCAATGAGAAAGTATGCGAAACTACTTCAAAGTATTCATGGTTTAGACAAAATGACGTATAAAGATTTACATTTAGTCGTCGACCCTGATTTTGAACCAAATATCACGATTGAACAATCAAGAAAAGAATTATTAGAAGGTTTAAGTGTTTTAGGTGATGATTACTTAAATATGATTAACCGTGCTTATGATGAGCGTTGGATTGATTTCCCACAAAATGCCGGTAAGTCGACTGGGGCCTTTTGTAATAGCCCGTATGGAGTTCACCCATATATTTTAATTAGCTGGACAGAAAAAATGCGTGAAGTATTTGTCCTTGCCCATGAGTTAGGACATGCCGGCCATTTCTACTTATCAGGTCAAGCAAATAATATTTTAAATACTCGTCCTTCTTTATACTTCATTGAAGCACCATCGACTATGAATGAGTTATTAATGGCGAATCACTTAACTAAAAACTCTGATGATGATCGTTTCAAACGTTGGCTACTTTCAACGATGGTCTCACGTACTTACTATCATAACTTCGTAACTCATTTAATTGAAGCGCATTATCAACGCGAAGTTTATCGTGCGATCGATAATGGAGTTCCAGTTAACGCTAATTTATTAAATAAACTATTTAGACAATCACTTGAAACATTTTGGTCTGATGCAGTTGAAATTTCTGAAGGTTCGGAACTAACTTGGATGAGACAACCACACTATTACAAAGGACTATACCCTTATACTTACTCAGCAGGATTAACTGTCGCAACTGAGGCATCTAAAAAATTACTTAATGATGAAATAAGTATTGAGGATTGGAAAGATGTACTAAAAGCTGGTGGAACTAAAACACCACTACAATTAGCGAAAATGGTTAATGTCGATCTAAGTACTGAAGAGCCATTACTTGAAACGATAAAATATATTTCAGACATGATTGATGAGATTTGCGATTTAACTGAAACATTACAAGCATAATAAAAAGGGCATCAGCCCTTTTTATTTATATAATGCACTAAGAGGTATCAATTACGAAGTGCAATGATAACATTATATTACTTAGATTTAATAAGAACTTACGTTAGATTAGAGATCACTGAATAAAAGTTCTTATAACTAATTTATTATTTTTTAGAGTACTAAATATCGTTACCATTTATTAACCTTAAGTTATACGTTAATACATATCACTACCACATTACTAAACTAATCCACATTAAGTTTCGTATTGATTTAATAATGATAATATTACTATTATGAGTACAACTTATTTGTTATGTATATAAATTATCATACTTATTATTTTCATGCCACGCATCTTTTGAAAATATTTTCATTTTAACTTAAATTATTAGTAAATTATATTGAAAACAAAATATATATAAAGTACAAACACATTACTGTATTATATATACTATTTTAAATTTACTTTCCATTTTATTTTAGTAAACTAGTCCTCGTTATAGTAATTCGCCACTATCTAAAATGACATGTTATACTATTTTATGAGTAGAAATTAAACTAGTTTTAAAATTAGAGTGAAAGGATGTTACTGATGATATATACAATTACCCTAAATCCCGCAATTGACTATTTTATCGAAGTTGATTCTAATTTAGATGAGCATAAAATTAATCGCGCTAATCGCACTTCTTTTAGAAGTGGTGGAAAAGGTGTCAACGTATCTCAAACACTTGATACATTAGAAATCGAATCAAATGCGATTGTATTGCTTGGAGGATTTAGTGGGGATTACATAAAAAGTGAGATGAATAAGTTAGCTTATTGCACACTGAATCAGATAAAAACTGAAGAGCAAACGAGAATTAATGTCAAACTTGATGTCAAAGATGTTAAGTATTCGATTAACGCCAAAGGGGCAGTTGCGACAGATGAAATTAAGAATGAAATATTAAACCACTTAATAGATTTAAGTGAAAATGACTATGTCATGTTATGTGGAGCACGCATCGAAGGGATTACGGATGAGTGGCTAATTAAGTTTGCACAGTACGTAAATAAAAGTGGCGCTAAGTTAGTTTTAGATATGGAGCAAAATGATTTAGACTTACTTGAAGCAATAAAGCCATACTTAATAAAACCTAACTTAAATGAGTTAAAAATACTCATGGGAAAACCAATTGACAACGATATATGTATTTATGACGCATTTGATGAGCTTCAATATCGTGGTGTCCATACGATATTACTCTCTCTTGGAGAAGATGGTGCTATATTATTTTCCGACAGTAATCATTTAAGTGTAAAACAAGAAGTTATCCACAATGAAAATGATGTGGGGATGGGTGATGCAATGCTTGGAGTATTTATCGGAAAACTTTCTGATGGACATACAGAGTTTAATGCTCTGAAGTATGCGGCTGCGGCAGGAAGCGCAACTGCGAACAGTAAGTCGAAGATTAGTAAAGACGATATTGAAAATGAACTTATAAATATTAAAGTAATTGATGAGAAGGCTTTAGCTCAAAGTGCTTATAT
>CAYWKT010000078.1:0-5008 GCA_964458985.1 uncultured Erysipelothrix sp. | reverse complement strand
TGTTTTGCATAATTTTTAATATTTAAGAGGAGGAAGAGAAGTTGGCAAAAATTAATGTTTACAAAGATGAAAAACTATTATTATCAGGGGAGAAAATCTATGAACTATCGGAAGACATCAATTATATTGAGAAGTATTCTGGATTAAAGTTATCTGATTATGAGATTGAATTTGAGGGATGTTTTAGAATAAACCTTCCCTTAGGTTATAATTTTACTATTGAGAAGGATGGATCAGGTGTTCTTCTTTCACCGGTTAGTCAAGAAGATTTTCTTAATATGTTATATTTTGAAACTGTACCACAACCTTTAAAAGAAAATATGCTTGTAAGTGATCTACAAAAAACTATTTATGATGAGTTTTTAGAGATTATTGAAGAAGAAGGTGGAGATGGTGTTATTAGAATCTTGAATGTAGGTAATATTACAGTAAGTTATATTCTTACCGATCTAAGTCAGTTCAAGTTTTCAATTAATAATAAGGAAAATATCTTTAAGGGGTATGGTTTTGATACTAAATCATCATCTTATAAAGAATCATTAAGTAATATAGAAGCGTTTTTTTCATCTGTTAAGTTTCCTTATGCCTATGGATTAGAAACAGATTCTGAAGTAAATGTAGATCAACTATTTTCTAATTATTATCATAGTTTAAAAAGTGGTCAAGAAGATTATCTTAATGTATTTTTAACTGATGATTATTTTGAAATAGATAACTTGTTAAGAATACCGCGATTTAAAAATTTTGAAGTATTACAAGATATTATTAAAAGACCAGATGCTTACACTTCAAAGTATGAAGTACATCCATTGATACTTACAAGTGATATTAATCATGATTTTAGTAGTTTTGAAAGTATAAATAACTTGTCTGCTTTTGATTGGATAATCTTTGAAGGTGAATATGTAAAGAAAGAAAAAAAAGAGAAACCAAATTATAGGACAAACTATCATAAACTAGATAAAACTATTAAGAATCTTATTAATGATGTTAGATATAGTAGACGTGGGCTAAAAACTGACAAATTTAAGGTCAATGACTTAGAGTTCTCTATTATCACAACAGAAGATACATTAAATAGTATTGTTATGTTTATTAATGGTGGTAGTTTTATGTATGTAGTTAATATTAACCTTCAATCAAATATGGATAAATCATATAAGGTTGAAGCTATTAAAGAGTGGATCAGTAGAATTACAAGAGTGAATAAACTAGAAAGTTAATGTATGGAACTTTACTTAATTCATACAATAATTAGAGGGACAATATAAATGAAGATGATACTAAACGAGTACAATGATCTATCCAGTTCTATGCTTAAAGGAGCTACATTTGAGTTAACTAAAGACTTACTTATAGGTATAAAGAAAGCACAAATCGTAATTGAAAAATATGGTATTCAAAGTGATATGGACTTTTCAGCATTAGTCACAGACTCTCTGATTACACTATACCAATCAAAAGGACTTGTAACAGAAGACGAGTATGCGGAGTACAAGTATTTAAATAGTGTTATAGGCATTGAATCAGATGACTTATGGACGCTGAACAATAATCGTGATGAGGTTTTTTCTCAAAGTACAAAGGTATTAGAAGTGTTAATAAGTACTATAGAACTTTATGAAGGATATGTTGAGGAGAATCTAGTTGAACTATTAACTCGTCTTCTTATCGTTGCAACACTTGCAGTAGAAGACGGTACTCAAACTAAGCTTGATTTTATCGCACAAATGTTTAATCTTTCAAGCGTAGATTACGATAAGAGCAATGCTGCAGACTTATTTAATAGACAATGGCTCGATCTATTTTTACCGTACAACATATCGATCAACATACCTTCAAACTTTTCTTATAGGGTAATTGATGAAGAGAGTGAAGATGATTTTCATGAGGTTTTTAGTGCAGTTAAATCAAATTCTAAAAATAAAAATTATGAAGATATTATTAATGAAATAGGCGACTTTGACTCGTTTGAAACTTCAATATATATTGCCAAATTAGTAGGTTCAATTAATATGCCAGATGGACTCGATCATGATAATCCAATTGTCAATAAAGCGGTGCATGATCTACTAGCATCACAAATGGAATATAATGATTTCAAGTATGAAGTCTACAAAGAAAATAAAAACATAATAGTATATAAGACTGTAGACTTAGTAGATCGTACAATAGCTTATTTTTCTACATTAAATGGTATTTACTTTATTCAAATCAAATATGATACAGACGATGAGGAGCAGTTATTGGATGTAAATAAGATTTTAATGTCTTTAAATTATACATTAAGTAATGACATTATAGATAAGTCTAATGAGAGTGATGAACTAGGTGTTGTGGATATTAATGATGATATTATTTCAAAACTTTTTGTTCATGATTTAGATGATTATCATAAGATTGAAGTAAATATTTTACTTCAAAAACTATTTCCTAATATAGTGATTAAACTTGAAAAACCGACAGATGAGATTGAAGATGAATTTTTAAATTGTGGATTTGCGGAAGCTAATTATTTTATTTCTGAAGATTTGGAAGAAAAAATTGTCGAGGTTTTAGTCAAACTGTATCCAAGAGAGTTGTTTATTCATGTAAGGGAAAATGGAATTAGATACTATTACCATAATAGTTCTATTCCAATTGCTAAAGACTTTGGACCAGAAAATAACGAACATTTTAGAAAAGAAGAAGGAGTTGATTTAAAGGAGTTACAAAAGATAAAGTATGATAATAAGTTAAATGGAATTATACTTGAAGATTATGATTCTATATCTACTTCTAATGTAATTAAAGTTTCAAATGGTCTTTTTCATGAAGTTACATTATTTGAAGATGGGACTGTATTAGGTAGAGGAAGTAACTACTGGGGTCAAATAGAGCTATCTTCTATTACGAAAAAGATAAAGGATATTTACTGTGGAAAGTTATTTACAGTTGTTCATTACTTTGATAACACTGTAGAGTCATTTGGAGTTGTACCTAATATTTCATCTCACAATAGAGAAGATCAATTTACTTTTTTCAATGTAAACTCATATAACTCAAACTTATATGAGTCTTTTGGACTGATTGTTCATAAAGATTTTGACTACAATTCAGATTATGAAGCAGTTTTTACTGCTCCTATCGAGATTAATTATAATTGGGATTTCCATGGTTACACATGGGGAGATGAAACTAATTTTATCGAAATAAAGTTTGAGGATACGACCGAACGCTGGTCCGGACCTAAGTTAGAGAGACGAATAGAACTTTACTCTATGGAGTTTCTAATCTTTAAACTTTTACATAAAATCTTTATTGGTTATGAGTCAGACGTTATTTATATTTCCCCTAAGAACTACAAATATATGGTAGAAGGTGCGTATATTGATCCATGTAAGTATTGGGGCGAAGTAGCGCATATTGAAGGCTCATATGACGGATTTATAGCGAGTGATAAAGAAGGTAATATTTATATTGATGGAATGCTCAGTTAAGTTATATAGTCATTTATGATTATCATATTATTGATATTACGCGTTATTCTTATATTTTATGAAATGGAGAGATTAAATGGAAAAACGTATTAAAAGAATTGGTAATAATGTTGGGGTTATGTTTATTGGGGACTGGCTTATTGACTACTATAATGACAATAAGTTGAAGGAAGAAATACACCGAAAAGCAGATATCGAACTAAGATCAATTGTTTTAGGTAATAAATCATTTTTGACGCTTGATAAAGCTTTACTTGTCTCTTTAATCATTATCGCAATGGAAAATTATGATGGCAAGTTTTATGAATACTTACAAGAATATTATGTAATGACTTTCTCAGAAGATGTATCTGAGCAAACTATTTATAATAAAGTCCGAGAAGCTATAAGAAAAGTATATAACGTAAATAATCATGATAACAGTCGAATCATTAACTCAATATTGGTAGACTCTTTTGTGCCATTAAAATATTTGGCGGATTTTTATGATTTTATATTTGATATACTAAACTACAACTACGATTTTGTACTTGATTTTGATAAAGAGTCAGAGGATGAAATTACTGAAGAACTTAAAGTTCTTTTTCATCATCTTTTTACTGAGGATAATTTTACGGATAACTATAATATTAGTTACGAGAGTAAAGTGAAAACATATAAACTTATAACATCGACAAGGTTAGTATTATCAAATGAATCATATAGTGACGCAATTATTCCAGTTGTTATCCACATGATGAAGATATTGCATGCCGATTATTATGATCTACCAATAATAGAACTTCTTCAAAATGATTACTACAAGTATGGTTACAATCAATGGATTAAAAATAATGAAAATCGTATTAAAGTTAAAAATAATGTAATCAATGATGGACTAAATACAGTACCCCGTATAATAAGATTTAACTATGCGACACGTAAGGCTATTATTTTGACAAAACGTCATTTTATTAATGAAGAAAGCAATAAAGAACTTGTACTTGAGCTTATTAATAATGGTAATGTTGTCTATACAACTAGTAACTTAGTAGTTAAAAATGTACTGGGAGGAGTTAGAATAGATCCATATGTTATTGAAACAGAATTTTTTATAGGTGAGTTATCATATAGAATTACTTGCAATAACGTAGAAATTTATAATAGTGGTAATATAATTTCACGAGATGTTTTAGTTTTCAAATCTGATGGAGAATTACTAAAACGAAATAATGAATACAGGGGTAATATATTTGTCGCTACAGATAGAACTTTAAATAATGAAGAATTTCGACATGAGAAAATCCCTAATGGAAATTTATATTTAGGTTATAAGGAAGAAGATACACAATTAGATTTTGGTACATCGCAGTTAATTTTTCAAGATGTAAAGAATGATCAATTAGTAGGTGAAAAAGTAGAAAATGTTATTTCGTTTGTGGGAAACAAAGAAATTGACCTATATAGAAGTCTAAAAAGAATTATATTGGCATCTTATCAATTAGATAGTAAAGAGCTAATTTTAAGAGTAAACAATCATGAACTAATTA
>CAYWKT010000077.1:0-5066 GCA_964458985.1 uncultured Erysipelothrix sp. | reverse complement strand
TGAAATGCTAAAAATTGATACTTCATTTGAAGATATCGATGACGAAGAATAATATTAGACTGAGAATAGTTCAACTATCCTCAGTTTTTTATTTTATGTCATAAGAAAAGCACCATTTGTAGTGGTGCTTTCTAACTTTAATGTTCGTTAGGATCGTCAATCGCATCTTGATGCGTTTTGTGGACAGTACCTACGACATGATCAGGACCGGCGTAAATTGTATATAATTTTAAAGGAATATCGCCCGTATTTACTACATTGTGCCAATGATCAGCTGGTACAAATATCGCATCATCAGATCTAACGACTGCTTCGAAAGTTAAGTTATCCTCAGTTAATCCCATTTGACATAAACCCATACCTTCTTCAATTCTTAAGAATTGATCAATTCCATGATGAACTTCTAGACCAATATCATCACCTACGGCAATTGACATTAATGTAACTTGTAATTTAGAACCTGTCCAAATTGTTGTACGATAGTTATCATTATCTAAAGTCATACCTTCAATATCTTCAACAACTGGCGTTTTACCGCGATCACTATAATCAAAACTCATAATAAACACTCCTATCTATATATGGTGTTTAAGATTCTACTTAAACATCTACCTACATTATACACCTTATGCGTATACGTGGTTAAATAATGAGTATTATTAATAGTTTAAATTTCCGATAATAAGTAAATGTTGAACTGAAGACAATAAAACATGTTTTTTAATAAAAAATAACTTAAAAACTTTCATGTAATATTTGTATGTAGAGATGTTATGTGTTATAATAGTATGGCTTGAAAAGGCAGCTATGTTCCGCTTAGTTTACTAAAGAGCAATAGTTTAAAAGAAAAGGAGTTTTACATATGAATTTAGGAATAGTACAAGAGATTACAAAAAATCAAATGCGTACTGACTTACCTGACTTTGGTCCAGGTGCTACAGTCGCGGTTGATGTTGAGATTACTGAGGGTGACAAGTCACGTATTCAGGTATTTGAAGGAGTAGTTATTAGTAGAGTTGGAACAGGAATTGCTGAAAACTTTACAGTTAGAAAAATTTCTTCACAAATTGGGGTAGAAAGAACTTTCCCAATCCACTCACCAATTATTAAAGACATTAAAGTTCTTAAAATTGGTAAAGTCAGAAGATCAAAACTTAATTACTTACGTAGCCGTTCTGGTAAATCAGCTCGTCTTACAGAAAAAAGATAGTATAAAAAGCTGGCGTACGCCAGCTTTTGTTTTATCATAGCAAAAGAAAAAGAGGAAAGTAAATGAAACGACTAACAAAAGAAATAATCTCATTATTAAAATTACTCGTAATTACTTTTATAATTATGAATCTTTTTAATGGTTTTATTATGAAGCCAGTAATTGTTAGGGGGACAAGTATGATGCCAACTTTAGAAAATAAAGATGTTGGACTATCATACGTCATAACGAAGAAACTTTTTGGTGTAGAACGAGGGGTAATCGTCACAGCTTACGTTGAGACAGAAGATCAATATATAGTTAAGCGCGTTGTGGGGATGCCAAATGAAACTATATATGCTGAAGATGGTGTTATATACATTAATGATAAAGCTTTAGATGAAAAATATTTAGAAAATGATTTTAGAAAAGAATACGAAGATAGTGGTCTTGGTAACTTTACGAAGGACTTTAATAAGATTAGAATACCAGAAGGAATGTATTTTTTAATGGGAGACAACCGTGCTAACTCAAAAGACTCACGTGATTATGGACCATTTACTTTTGATTCAATTCAATCCAATTCACTATTTATCCTCTATCCTTTTGATAATTTTGGAATAAAATAGAAAATAGGAGGTGAAATAATGACTATTCAATGGTTTCCTGGTCATATGACAAAGGCAGCTCGTCAACTTGAAGTCCAGATGGAGCAAACAGATATCGTTATTGAACTACGTGATGCAAGGGCAGTAGAAAGTAGTGCGAATCCACTACTACATGATTTAGCGGGCAATAAACCACGTTTAATCGTCTTAGGAAAAGCTGATCTTGCAGATCAAAAAATTACTGATGAATGGATTGAACACTTTAAAAAAGAAGGTATCACAGCGATCTATTTAGATGTTATAAACGATGATGTAAAAGGCATTATTAGCCGCAAAGTAAAAGAATTAATGAAACCGGTCCATGATCGACAAATAAAACGTGGGATTCGTCCACGAGCTAGTCGTGCTCTAGTTGTTGGAATTCCAAACGTTGGAAAATCAACCCTAATTAATCGACTCGCGAAAAAGAAAGTAGCTCAAACGGCAAACAAGCCAGGACTAACAAGAGCTTTAAAACTAATTAAAATCGATAAAGATATTGAGTTAGTAGATAGTCCGGGAATGCTATGGCCACGATTTGAGGATGAGAGCGTCGGATTAAACTTAGCTTTAATTGGAGCAATTAATGAGGAAATACTTCCTTATGAAAAATTAGTCGAAGTCGCATACAATCGTTTAGATAACTTACAAGACTTAGTCAAATTACAATTTGACTCATACCCAGAAATGGTTGAAAAATATGGTAAGGCCCGAAACTTCTTACTAGAAAATGAAGTAGATAGTGAACGTAGTATGACGGACTTTTTAAGAAACTTAAGAAATGGTAAACTGACTAGAATTAGTTGGGAACGACCAAATGCGTGATTATGAACTAAAACATTGGGATTTAAATCAAAAAGTTTGCGGGATTGATGAAGTCGGACGAGGCTGCATTGCAGGGCCATTAGTCGTCTGTGGACTCATATTACCTAAAGACTACGATCATCCGGTTATAAACGATTCTAAGGCGATTTCTGAGAAGAAACGTAATGAACTGTTTGAAGAAATAGTTAATGTCGCAACATCAATTGAAATTATGATTATTAATGAAAAAACGATTGATGAAGAAAATATTTACCAAGCGACAAAAAATGCGATGGAGCAAATAATAAATTTGAATACTGCCGATCACTACTTAGTTGATGCAATGAAAGTTGACACTGATGCATCAGTCGATAGTATTATTAAAGGTGATACATTAAGTATTAGTATTGCCGCTGCAAGTATCGTTGCGAAAGTCGTTCGTGATCAAATTATGCTTAACTTAGATGAAGTTTATCCAAACTATGGCTTTAAAAATCATAAAGGATATCCAACTAAAATGCATAAAGAAATGCTAGATGAGTTTGGTGTACTAGATTTTCATCGAAGATCATATAAACCGGTTATTGAAGTAATTAATAGAGATAAGTAAATTATATAGTGAGTGATGTTTATTACTCACTTTTTTAATCCTTTACAATAGTTTATGTAAACGATATAATTCAAGTTAGAGGGGGATAATTATGGCAAAAACATTTTATGTAACAAGACATGGACAGACATTATTTAATTCGCAAAATAAGATTCAAGGGGCATGTGATTCACCACTAACACCATTAGGTATTAAACAGGCTGAGATTGCGGCATTACATATAAAAAATTTAAATATTAAACTTGATGATGCATATTGTAGTACGTCAGAACGTGCGATCGACACATTAAAAATTATGACGGATCTTCCATACACTAGTCGTAAAGATTTAAAAGAATGGAACTTTGGACGCTTGGAAGGTGAAGGAGAACACTTAAACCCACAGCTTCCATATCGAGATTTCTTCGTACAATATGGTGGTGAAGATGAATTGAGTTTCAAGATCGAATAAATGAAGCGATGTTGGATATCGCAAACAATACTGATGGAAGCAATGTGCTAGTCGTTGTTCATGGAGCGTTTTTAGGCCAATTTTACTTAAAATGGGAAGCTCACAATAATTTTAATCGAGATGAGCGATCTCGAATACCAAACTGTTCAATTTTTAAATACACATTTAAGGACAATACATTTATACTCGAAGATATTATCGAACATGATTTCTCAGCAATTGAATAATCAAAAAAACTATAGGTAATCGCCTATAGTTTTTATTTGCTCTCTTTAATTAAGTTGTACACCGTAATAATAGTTAAGATGAAGTTTAAACCTAAGAATATTGGTATAACATACTCTAAGACGACCTTTGGTATCAAGTTAGTATTATACAAACTAGTTAGAAAGTTAGGTGCAGAAAATAGAAGTGTAATTAGAGTTAAATATTTCATCGTTTGTGTTAATTTATTAGAATACATTGATTCAGAGATTTGTTGCATTGAGTCAATCTTTTGAACGGTAATGTCCATCTTTTTATTAATTTGATTTATTTCGATTTGAAGTGTAGTAAATAGTGGACTCATCTCCTCAGTATATACACCTTCTGGTTTTTCGGTAATGATATAAGTGAGTACTTCATGAATTGAATCAATGGCGCTACCATATTCGATCAACTCTTTTTTATCGTTAAAAAGTTTAGTAATATACTTTTTAGTTACTAACTCATCAAGCATTTCTTCATAAATAGTTAAATTACGATCGATTTCCATAATTAAATTTTCATACATATCTAAGATCGAAAATAATAATTTGCTAATATCATTAACTTCTTCAAAACTATGTTCTGTATCTTTCTTCACATAAATTTGAAAATCATCCTGAAGATTATGACTTAAACAAATTACGTTTAATAAGTTCGAGTTTTTTGGATAGTTTAAGATAAAGTACGTCGTATGATCAATCTCGTGAATGTGTGAGAACTCTTTATCATCTAATAGCGATTGTTTAATTTCTGATGGAACGTCTAAGTTTTCGATTTCATCATAAACAATAGTATACATTAAATCACCTCTCAATTATTATAGCATAACTCATAAGTGTAGTAGATAAAATACTTTATTCGCGAATATTCAAAGCTGACAGGGTATCATTGACAATTGTCTGTGCACATTTACTCATATGATAAATCGTATAGTTATCATCAAATAAAATTACATCATCAAATAGGCTCACATTAGACAGATTTGAAACATCGACACAAAGCTGATCCATACAGATGTTTCCAACTACACTACATAACTTGTCATTGATTAAAACTTGAAAGTTACTATTTGATAGTGAGCGTGAGATTCCATCCGCATAGCCAATTGATACAGTCGCA
>CAYWKT010000076.1:0-5088 GCA_964458985.1 uncultured Erysipelothrix sp. | reverse complement strand
ACTACTTCAACTTTATAGGTCGATTCTTTTCAAATATAAGTCCAACAATAAGACTAATAAATAATATAATTATCAAAATAGTAAAACCATGATGTAGTGATAAACGACTTAATTCTTCAGCACTTGTTAACGTATCGATCTTTAGCATACTTAAATATCTTAAATAATCCCCTAAGTATTGGCCAATAAAAGTTCCGACAATTATTCCAATATTCATAAACAAGGCTATAGTATATTTCTCTTTAATAACTAGAAGTAAAATGACAATACAGAGCGTTAAGTAAAACTTATAATTAAAGGCTATCCAATTAAATAAATACTTATCACTTAAAAATGTCATACATACTAAAAGAAAAGCACTCAAACTTGAAAATATCAATATATCTAAGTTACGTCTATTCATACTACTCTCCATTTCATTACTTAATTATTTCAAAACTATCATCACTGACATCATATAAAACACCCATGCCATCATTTAGTTTAATTACTTCAATCTTTTTCTCTGTCTCATAGTCGCTACAAATTTCCTTAAAGTTATTAAATATATTAGAAAATTTCGCATAATGTGGCAATACTTCAATATTAACTAAACCCATGGCTGATAAATCAGTCAAGTTTAAAAAATTAGTCATTATTGCATATTTACTTAACAGTTCAATATTATTTTGAAGAACAACACTACCCGCACTATAGCCGATTAATATTTTATTTTCTGAGATGAATTTTTCAAAAAAAGCTTTCGCATTATATTTATTTAATCGATCAAGTAAGTAAAATGGATTTCCGCCATTAATTAAAATTACTTCACAATCATCTAATTCACTTACATCATCTTCATCATAATCAAATAAGCGAACATTTAATCCACATTGATTAAGCTCATTAACTAACCTTAAAATATTATAATTATCTTTTTTATATTCATTATCTGCAGTTACGATAATCGCCGCTTCCTTAAATGAACTTTTTTTTACTTCACTTGTTACTACTTGTATCAAGTTTGAACTCGATAAACCATTTGATGTCATTAATATCATATACATTCCCCACTTTTATCTATTATCTAATCTTATAGTATGAATGTCAACTATTGTCGCACTTTAATCTTTTTAATCAAATAATTGTATAATTGTTTGATTTGTTTGTTAAATACTAGTATTGAACCGACAATAAATATAAGTGTAATTAAGCGCATAAAGTTTTCTAAACTATGCGTAATAACAAAGTTATTTAAACCAACCGTCCATAAGCCAGTTTTAGAATTGAAGTTCCATAATGGTGCTGGATAAATTTTCTCTAATACCCAAACTATTGAAAAACTAATTACAGAGAAGATCATGCAACCAAGCCCAATCATTAAATACATTTTATTTTCATTAACATTTAAGTTTACATCTTCTTCTAAACTTTTATCATTTTTAAGTAAGTAATCAAGTGATGTATCAAAAAGTTCACTAATTTGAATAATGTTTTTCAACTCAAAAAATGAATCATCAATCTCCCACTTTGATATTGCTTGTCTTGAAACAGACAACTCACTTGCGAGTTGTTCCTGCGACAGTCCTTTTTTCTTCCTAAGTAATAACAGTTTCTATCCAAAAGTCATCATTAATGTCCTCACCTTCTAATATATATATATATATATACACTATCACTAAATGTATTTTGACACTAGCAAATTATGGTAGAATCAATGCAACTTTTAGTTGCATACCTTGTATATAGGCTTCTATTATATTTTTAATAGAAAAAAGTAAACCATTTCTGATTTACTTCCCTTAATTAAAACTCATCAATATAATTTTCATCACAACATCCACATTCACAATCATCCTCATATACTTCCACTAAGTTTAGTGCAACGTATGCAGCCACTGCGATTGCGGATGCGATTGCCGCAACTGTGAAAATTTTCCCTTTACTCATTTGTACTCACACTCCTTTCTTGACATCTTTATACACTTTCATTATCTCACATATAGTATGAATTACCATAGTTATGCACATTATTAGTTTTTTAGTATTTTGGTAGTAAAAAAGGTAAACTCCATTAGAGTTCACCTTAAAATTATTTCAACATTTGATTAAAGAGATGAAGATTCTCAACTAGAGTCGTCTCACGTAAATGATCATCATCGCGTTTAATTCGATTTAAAAATAAATCTTTGTCGCCAACTAAAAGTAAATTTTTCTTACTCCGAGTAATCGCTGTATATAATAAACGTTTTCTTAACATAAATGTACTCGACTTTACAATTGGCATAATGACAATTGGATATTCACTACCTTGAGATTTATGAATAGAAATGCAATAAGCAAAAGTTAGATAACTAACATTCTCACCAGTATATTCAACGATATTGCCATCAAAATCAACCATTATACTGATATTAGCTTTATTCGTATTATCTATTTCTAGAATTGTCCCTATATCACCATTATATACGTCTAAGTCGACGATGTTTTTTAGCTGAAGTACTTTGTCACCTTCTCTAAACGTATGATAACCGTAACGATAATCCACCTTCTCATCTGATGGTGGATTGAGTAGTTGCTGAATCTTATTATTTAAAATATTGATTCCACTACTATTGCGATACATCGGCGCTAAAACTTGGATGTCATCAATCGTATACCCATGTTCTATATAATTTCTAATAATTTGAAGTATCGCATCATCGACTTGATTATCATATGCTTCGATAAAACGAACTTCATCCTCAAAGACGATATTATCAAAATCATCGCGATTAATTTTATCTGCTAAGAAGATTACACTCGATCCATCTTTTTGACGATAAATCTTTGAGAGTTTTTCTACTGGGAATATATCAGATTCAATCAAGTCCGATAGTAAAGCACCAGGTAAAACTGATGGTAGCTGATTTTCATCACCGACGATTAATATTTTTTTGACTTTAGAACTTGCTTCTAAAAGTTTGGAAAACAACCATTGATCAACCATCGAAAACTCATCAATAACTAAAATATCATATTCTAATGGCTCATCTTTGTTTTGTCCAAACGTATTGTTCTCTAAGTCCCATTTTAAGAGACTGTGAATCGTAAATGCATCACTGCCTGTAAGTTCACTTAAACGTTTCGCAGCCCGTCCTGTGGGCGCACAAAGCGCAATATTTATGTGCGGAAATAGTTTCTTATAAACTTTAACCATCGCATTTATAATCGTTGTCTTTCCAGTTCCTGGACCTCCGGTTAAAATTGATAAGTCCGAACTTAGAAAACGAATAATTGCTTGCTTCTGTGATTCATCATACTCAATATTTATCTCTGCTTCAATCTCAGATAATAGATTTAGTATTTCTTTTTCACTCACTGTTTTAAGTGGATCATTTGGAAACATACTTAAAACTTGAGAAATTACTTTTTCACTATCAAATTGTGTATGATGATAAATTTTATTATTCTCATCAATAAGCGTTCTACGAATTAGTGTGTTCATTAATGATTGTTCAAAGTTGTGTTCAAAGTAGTTTTTTGAAAATTGCTCATCAAGCATTTGCTTATGAATATAACTATCACCAGTACTTGCGATATGATTTAAAACCATATCAATTAAGATCGCTTCTGCTCTATATGAACTATTCATGTCAAAACCCATATTTTTAGCTAACTTTTCACACGTTTTAAAACCGATACCAGCTATGTCTTCCATCATTCGATATGGATTTTCAGTAATCTTTTCAATTGCTTCTTCCGCATATTGCTTCTCAATCTTAATAATCTGATTGATCGTTAAACCAAATGCACTAAAGTAATTTACTAAATGTTCAAAATCATTACTATTTTCCATAATTCCGCTATATAGAGAATCAGCTTGCTTATCTGATAGTTTGAGTGTTTCGATAATCTTAGGATCTTCTTTAATCATATGAACTAAATCATCGCCTAGCGAATCATAAATGCTCTCGGCAGTCTTCTTTCCAATTGAAGGAAATAATGTACTACTTAAAAATTTTACTAATGATTCACGGTCATTAGGTTCACTCTTTTTATAATTTAAAAAACTAAATTGAATACCGTAAGTATGGTGTTCTACAAAACTTCCATACAAAGTGTATTCTTGATCATAATCTAAATCACTAATATGACCGACAACTACGATATCATCTAGTGACATCGAATCTGTATAAAATGATGCGACCGTATAAAAGTTAGTCGCATTTTGAAAAATCACTCGCTCAAAATGGCCAGTGATTGATTCTTTATTATCCATGTAATGCCTCGTTTAAACGATCATTAATAGAAATTTTATTTAAATATGCTTCTTCGATTACGCCTCCGCCTAAGACAGTTCCATCTTTATCATAAAATACTGCCTCTTGACCTGGAGTAATTGCGGCAACTAAGTTATCAAACTTCACTAAAACATCATCCCCTTGTTTAACAATCGTAACAGCGTTATCTTTTTGACGATATCTAAATTTCGCATAAGCTTTAGTATTTGATTCAACATTACTAAACCAGTTTAAATCTTTTACTAAACATGAGTCAGCGAATAACCATTCACTATCATCACCATTAGAAACATAAAGTTCATTTTTATTGACGTCTTTTCCAACTGTAAACCATGGACCTTTACTTCCGCCAATGCCTAATCCTTTTCGCTGTCCTATCGTATAATACAGAACACCTTCATGATCTCCTAAAACATTGCCAGTATTAACATCAATTATTTTACCGCTTTTAGCCGGTATGTAATTTTTTAAAAACTCTTTGAAATCTCTTTCGCCAATAAAGCAGATTCCTGTCGAATCTTTTTTCTTAGCAATTGATAAATCTATTTCTAAAGCAATTTTTCTAATTTCCTCTTTATTATATTCACCTAGTGGAAATAATACTTGATCTAATATTTGTGGATCAACTTGCGATAAAAAGTATGTTTGATCTTTATTATCGTCTAAAGCTTTAGCCATTTGATAAGCATCATCGATTTTTACAATCTTAGCATAGTGACCAGTTGCGACATAATCAAAACCGTTCTCTTTTGCATAATCAAAGAACGCTTGAAACTTAATATATTTATTACATAAAATATCAGGGTTTGGTGTACGGCCTTTTTTA
>CAYWKT010000075.1:0-5148 GCA_964458985.1 uncultured Erysipelothrix sp. | reverse complement strand
AGTTGACATTACTTTCAAGAGATAGTATAATTTCTTTATTGTTAAAGACAGTGATTGGAAAAGTAAGTCTATATAAGTTTCAAAGAGAGTCTACAGTTGGTGGAAGTAGATAAACGAGTATATACTGAAAATGGCCCAGGAGTTGCATACTGAACTTAAGTAAGCTATGCCGGTTGTACCCGTTAAACTACTAGAGTATAACTTTTTATATAAAGCGTACTCGAAGAGGTAATTATTAGATTAATTACAAAATTAGGTGGTACCGCGAGAACTTCGTCCTATGTAGGGATGGAGCTTTTTTTATTTTTGGAGGTAAAGTTATGTATAAGTTAAGAGATGTATCCAAGTCATTCGTAAGTCACGATAATATCGTCAAAGCAGTAGATAATGTATCGTTAGATATTAATGAGCATGAAATTTTTGGAATTATTGGTTCTAGTGGAGCTGGTAAGTCAACATTAATTAGATGTTTAAATCTACTTGAAAGACCTGATAAAGGTGAAGTCATATTTAAAGGTCAAGATTTATTATCATTGTCAAAAAATGAAGTAAGAGAGAAAAGAAAAAAAATCGGAGTAATATTCCAAAACTTTAATTTATTAAATTCTAAGAATGTTTATCAAAACGTCGCTTTTCCTTTAAGAAGTAAAAGTAAGAAAGAAGTTAATAAACGAGTTTTAGAACTACTTGAGTTAGTTGGCTTGTCAGATAAAGTAAATAGTTATCCAGCTCAACTTTCAGGAGGTCAGAAGCAGCGAGTCGCGATCGCAAGAGCATTAGCTAATGATCCAGATGTACTCTTATGTGATGAGGCTACTAGTGCCTTAGATCCACAAACGACTAAATCTATTCTATCTTTATTAAAAGATTTAAATAAAAAACTCAATTTAACAATAATCCTAATTACACATGAAATGAATGTAATTAAAAGTATTTGTGATCGAGTCGCAGTTATGGAAAATGGGAAAGTCGTTGAGGTTAATGATACATTGACATTCTTCACAAATCCTACTGAAAAAATTAGTAAAGCATTTATTTCGGAAGAATATAACTTAGACAGTGTTAGTCAGTTAATTGAAAAAAGTGATGATCTAGATATTAAGCGCACATATGAACTTGTTTATGGAGCTGAAACTTCTAACAAGTCAATCTTATCTAACTTAATTACTAAGTTTAATCTAGATGTAAATATTATTGCCGGATCAATTGAAGTGGTATCCGACGTATCGATTGGACGTTTAGTCGTAGAGATTAAAGGAGATAATCGTCAAGTAGTTGAATCGCTAGTCTACTTAAAAGAGGAAGGGGTAATCGTTAATGAATTTATATAATATCTTTCCAAACTTAGAACAACTTCAGCCAATTATTATAAGAGAAACATGGGTAACAATCAAAATGGTTATCGTTGCCGGATTAATTGGATTAGTATTCGGATTAATAGTTGCAATTTGCTTAGTTTTATTTAGAAAAGATGGTTTAAGTCCTAATAAGTATATATATGCAGTTTTAGATGCAATCATTAACTTATTAAGAGCACTGCCATTCGTAATATTAATTGTATGGATAATGAACTTCACAAGATTCTTAGTTGGTAATCCACTAAGCTTCGCTGGGGTCATTGTTCCACTGGTAATATCAGTAACACCATTTTATGCCAGACAAATCGAAAGTGCTATGTTAGACGTCCCTGGGGGGGTAATCGAGGCAGCCGAATCGATGGGGGCAAGTAATTTAGAAATAATTTTTAGAGTTTACATTCCAGAAGCATTACCAGGCATTATCCGAGGAGTAACGATAACACTCGTAAATCTACTTGGACTTACCGCAATGGTTGGTGCAGTTGGTGGAGGAGGAATAGGTGATGTATCGTTAATGTATGGTCAAGGCCAAAACATGCGCGATATAATTAACTTAGCTGTAATAATTATTTTAACTTTAGTTTATATGATAGAAATATTTGGAAGTTTAGTTGTTAATAAAATCAACAAGGGAGAAAAATGATGAAAAAAATATTAGTTAGTTTATTAGTTGTCTTATTAGTTTTAGTTGGATGTTCAAATGGACCAAAAGATGAAGAACGTACAAAACTTGTCGTTGGAGTTGTTGGGCAACCGTATAAATATTGGGATCCAGTAATCGAAAGTTTAAAAGAGGAAGGAATTGATTTAGAATTAAAAGTCTTCTCAGAGTATACAATTCCAAACCGTGCTTTAAATGATGGAGATATTGATGCGAATGCATTCCAACACTATAGATTCTTTGATGAAGAAGTAAAAGATTTCAACTATGAAATTAGCTCACTAGGCGATACAATCTTAGACCCATTAGGTATTTATACATCAGCGTATAAATCATTAGATGAGGTAGAAGATAATGCAGTAGTACTTATTCCTGATGATGCATCAAATGGTGGACGTGCACTAAAACTATTAGAAGGTGCTGGTTTAATTGAAGTTGATCCTGCCAAAGGCTTTTTACCATCTGATTTAGATATTACTTCTAATCCTAAAAACCTTGAAATCAAACCAGTTAAAGCATCGCTTATTCCTTCATTATTAGAGGATGCAGACTTAGCAGTAATTAACGGTGACCTTGCAGTTTCATTTGGTTTAAAACCATCATCAGATTCAATCTACATTGAAGAGTTTGACTTTGCGGCAAATCCAGATCAAGAAGGATTAAAAAATCTAATTGCAGTTAGAACTGCAGATATTGATAAAGATGAGTATAAAAAATTAAAAGAAGCATTCCAATCACAAGCGGTAATTGACGTTTTAAACGGACATTACAATGGTGCGTTTATTCCGGCTTGGGACAAATAATAAAAACTCTATACCAAAAGTAGGAGTTTAGAAGAAAGACGTTATAACTGATGTCTTTTTTTGTTGCATAATATTATCATCTAACTAAGCCATATTATATCTAAATTATGCAGAAGATTTGTAAAGTGTTTATCATTATAACAAAGAGCGACTGGAGTTATTGTTGGAATATAAACAATATGTTTAATAATGTTATTTGTTATGACATATCTCTCCCTTATCTTTACGTAGATAACGGAAGTAAATATTTAATAAGATAATGTTATAATTTAACTAGGTGATATTATGTTGAAAGTTACAAGTTTTAGTGATAAATTTTTAATCAAGGCTGCTTCTTTGTATGCTTATGAAATGTCGGATACTTGTTTGTATGAAAATCCACTCTTTAATGTCCAACTAAGTATGAACTTAGACTTTTTACATCGATATACTATTGAAAAAGCTGAACCTTCAGCTTTCTATCGTGATGATAAATTGATTGATATTCGATATTTACTAGTTAAAGATAATCAAAGTGAAGAGTATGCAATGATATACCAAGGTAGTGATGATTCATACTTAAGTATTTTTACTGGAGAAAACTTAGATTGGTCAAATAATTTTAGTAGCGCCGTCCATCTTAAACTAGAAAACTATAAGCAAGCGCAGTTAGAATTTGAGTACTTACTTAAATCGTACAAGATTACTGCAGTAAGCGGTAACTCGCTAGGAGGGGCATATGCACTAAACTTAGCGAAAGATTACCAAGATATTCGAATAATTGGTTTGAACCCAGCACCACCCGAGTTTAATAAAGAGTTTTACAATAGTAATAATGCGACAATATTAATTACTAGTAGCGATATATTATCTAGAAGTCTATTAACTGATACATCTAGAATCGAAGATAATGAAGCGAAAAGTACAAGTAAAATAAAGTCTGTCTATGGCTATGATGCTTATTTTGTGAATAGAAGCATCTCTTACTCAAATGCGAATAATATAAAAATAGGTCATGTAGGAAGCTTGATCAACTACCGTGATATATTAGAAGACATATATAAACTAAACTCACTGCATTATAATGCGAGAATCGTGGCTTCACATAAAAACCGCCTCGAATTCTCTAAATACTTACTTCAAAGACAATATAAGATGCTCGATCGTGTTCAAAATATAGATTTTTTTGATAACTATGTTTACACAGCATTAAATACTTCTGTTATGAGTATTTATAATACGTACAAGGATTATCCGAACTTAGATAATTATATGATTTTTGATATTGATACATTAAATTTGATTAATAGTGATGGTAGATTACTGTATGACTCAAATTATGGGATTGATAATATTTCTAATTTTATCGCGAATAATTATAATACAATTGTTGAATTATCAACAACTTTTGATTTTTACATTAATAATAGTAAGTATAATTTAGATTCGTTAAAAGAGAAAGTGTCGGTAACTTATAAAAATAAAAGTTTTTTAAGTGATACAGTTAAGTTCTCTTTAGATTTTGATTGGGATTTATTCAAAATATTCATAGATATTCCACTCACACTTAAAGTAAAGATAGCATCTATTGTTGAGAAGAATTGGTCTTTTATATTTAATTTATTTACTGCGGTAAATCGTAGCTTTAAACCTACGGATAAATTCACTGAAACTCAAATAGATTCATACATTGTGGATTTATATAAGATTTTAAATTTAGTAAATGAGTTTAAGGTTGAGTTAATTAATGATTTAAACATTATTAATGAAAACGTTGAAATGGCATTAATATCTAATAAACGAAAACTGCCTAAATCACTATATGCTAATATAAGTAAGTATCATAATTATTGTATAACTGATATGCCGTCTTTAAAACTTAATATAATTGAAGAAAACTATAAGTATGCGAAATTATCGCTAAATGAGTTAACAGAACATACCCATGCCAATTTAGAAAATATCGATAAGTATATTAATGAAATGTTAGATGAAATTATTAAAGTGTTATATGATGATTTAGAGAGCGATGGAAATAAAAAACTGTATGAACAGTTTAAGTCACTTCGAACCAATATAGATTTTAAAGAAGTTATAAGGCAATTTATAAAAGAGTTTCAAGATGATTTTGCCGAACTGTTTTTAAAAGATAGTGTCGCAATGATACTAAGGTCGAACTTTATTCAACTTAGTGAATTGAATATTCAAATTGACTCTTATTTAAATAATTTAACTTTGTATGTTAGTAGTAATATTGAGAAATACACTGCGCAAGCAATTAATTATGATATTTTAATTTTAAATAATAAAATAAATGAGTTTAAAAAAATTGTAAGAAGTCTGCGAT
>CAYWKT010000074.1:1225-5241 GCA_964458985.1 uncultured Erysipelothrix sp. | reverse complement strand
AGTATAGCGTTGAAAGTAGAAAATAGTAGTCCTACATTAAGTAGTGAGCGTCTAGTTTTAAGACAATTTAATGAAAAAGATCTAGAGAGTTTCTTGGCATTATATAGTGATGAATCACTACAATCGAATTTGTATAACGGCGAAGTGGACGCCTTAGAATTCATGTCAAAAGAGTATTTAAATAAGTATAAGGAAGATAATACTTATCATTATGCAGTTGTCTTAAAAGATAGTAATAAAGTGATTGGTATTTTAGATATAAATGATAAGAGCTCACATGAGTTAAATTGTGTGATTCATAGTGATTATCAAAAATTAGGGTATACGAGTGAAGCTTGTAACTTAATCATTGACCATTTAAAGAATATTGAATATCCTTACGTAACTAGTCCGATAAAAGTTAGTAACGATAGTGTTAACAACTTAGTTAAGAAACTAAAAATGAAGTATAAGTATACTTACAATGATGGTGTTGATGATATCCGTTTATACCAACTTAATTTGAGTAAGCAAAGTATATGTATGAAATATTGGGATAATTTCCCGCACTTTGTAGAGAGTAGTATTTTAAAAGAAAGATAGGTAGTATCTTGAAAGATTATATTGAGAATAAAGTATATAAAGATTTAGTGTTTAAAGATGATAGTATTGAGGACATACAACTATTAGATTGTGTGTTTGAAAACTGTAAGTTTGAAAATACTTACTTATACGGTATTGATGCTTTAAACTGTGAGTTTATTAATTGCGACTTTGTCAGCCTTGATGTTGAAAATGTCGATGTAAAGAGTGCTAAGTTTTCTGACTGTAACTTAATTGGAATTAACTTTTCTGAGTTATCTAGTCAAAGTTATGGTTATACACGTGTTATTGATACGATGGAAAATTGCTTCTTGAAGTATAACTCATTTTTTGAAATAACCTTAAAAAACACAAACATGCAAAAAAATACATTTAATGAATGTACATTTGAAAGTTGTGATTTAGTAAATGCTAAGTTTAACCATTGTGATTTCAGTGGAACGCAAATCTTTAATAGTGATTTAAGAAAAGCAGACTTTAGAAATGCGAAAAATTACTATATCGATATAAACAATAATAAACTAAAAGATGCCCACTTCTCATATCCTGAAGTAAATAATTTACTTTACTCATTAGATATAAAGATTGATTAAAAAGAAAGACGATGTTCTCATAATTAGAGACATCGTCTTTTTACTTATTTAAATATTATTCACTTCTTAAAGCTGCGACTGGATCTTTTTTAGATGCCATTCGGGCTGGAATTAATCCGGCAATAGTCGTTAAGATAACACTAATTGCGATTAAGATTAGAGCACTTGAGTACGGTAGTTGTGATATTTTACTAACACCAGTTAATGATTGAATTATTGCATTGACTGGAATATTAATTAGTAATGTAACTCCAATACCGATTACTCCAGATACAAGTCCAACTAACATCGTCTCGGCGATAAATACTCGAGTTATATCTTTTTTCGATGCACCGACACTTCTTAAAATTCCAATTTCTTTAACTCGCTCAAGGACTGATATATACGTAATAATACCAATCATTATTGATGATACTACGAGTGATATTGAGACAAAGCCGATTAGAGCATATGTAATCATATCAATAATTGAAATCATTGATGAAATCATCATTCCAATAATGTCTGTGAAGGTAATTGTGTAATCTTCATTGTCACTATCAATTTGAGCTTGATTGTAATCATCAATTGCATTAATGACTAAATCGCGTGATTCAAAGTCTTTTAAGTATAAGTTAATTGATGAAGGTTTATCTGGACTGACAACGCCTAATATATTTAAGTTGTTGTCGTATGTCGATTTTGACATTGTTGAGTACTGATTAATGAATGCTTCACGTTCTTCAGAACTTAAGCTTAAGAAGTAAGCACGTTCAGGTTCTGATAAGTTTTTGACTAACTCTTCTTCACTTACATCTTCCGTTGAGAACTCTTTGTTGTTGAAAATATCGATATCTTTATGTTCTTCTTGATACTTCACAACTTCACTATTGTTCGTATTCTCAATGACATATTCTTCTAACGCTTGAATGTAGCCAATTGTACCTTCAATACTTTCTGATGCCGCATTTTCGTTTGGTCTTAATATACCGACAATTTCAAGTTCTAATGCCTTATCTAAGATCTCATTCATATAATCATCATCAATACGCTTGTCAGTATAAATATCACCTGATTTAACGTAGTAATCACTATTTAATAATAGTTTAAATTTAATGTTTAATATATCATCATATGAGAATTCACTAATGCTGTAATCATCACGTTGTACTTCTTCACCATTTTTGATTTTCTCTTTTATATCATAATAATCATCCGCATCTTTCAGTCCTAAGACGTACATACTCGTATCTGATATTTCATTGTTTGAATTAGTAACTAAGACGACTTCATTTTTATTTTCTGGCCATTTACCACTTAAAATATCATATTGGCTTTCTAGTATTTCTTGATTATCCATTAACTCACTGAAGGCACTATTGCTAATGCCAAATGATGTTTCCATCATTGCTTGCATTTCATCTTGATTCTCATTTTCTAAAAGTGGACTTGGATTAACTTGGATGAATGAATCATCTTCCAACTCTTTATATATTTGTAAGTTTAAATCATATCCGTATTGAATTGCGCTCGTATTATCAATGATAACTTCACCATCACTACTATTAATAAACTGTCTAAATTTCTCTAAGTTATTATTTTGAATTTGAACATTTTGCATGCGCAGTATATCTCCGGCAAAGCCACGTTGGTATACTTTGTCTAACTCATGTTCAGCTTCCTCACGTAAGATCATATCTTTATTACTCTCTTGCATACTATTAATATCGATAGTTTCACTCGTAATTGTAATTGGATATGATGTTAGTGTATCTTCTTGAACTTTTAAGATGTAACTTTGCATTCCGGTTGATAATGATAAGATTAAAGCAATACCTATAATTCCGATACTTCCCGCAAATGCAGTTAGTAATGTTCGACCTTTTTTAGTTGCTAAGTTACTTAAACTTAAAGATAGGGCAGTTA
Source organism: uncultured Erysipelothrix sp. (assembly GCA_964458985.1). Taxonomy (GTDB): domain Bacteria; phylum Bacillota_I; class Bacilli_A; order Erysipelotrichales; family Erysipelotrichaceae; genus JAAZDN01. The sequence continues at coordinate 2,161 of CAYWKT010000074.1, read as the reverse complement.
GTAAGTTCATTGAGACTTTTTTAGTTTTCTCGTACTTAACTGATTCTTCTACTTGTGGGATGTATGGATCATTATCATCGATTATCTCACCATCAAGTAAGTTAATAATACGCGTTGAATACTCCTCTGCAAGTTCGGGGTTATGAGTAACCATAATTACGAGTTTATCTTTCGCAATTTCTTTTAAGAGATTCATAATTGAAACACTAGTTTCGCTATCTAGTGCACCAGTCGGCTCATCGGCAAGTAAAATTTCTGGATCATTAACGAGTGCTCGCGCAATTGCGACTCGCTGCATTTGTCCCCCAGACATTTGACTAGGACGTTTATGCATATGATCTTTTAGTCCAACGTCGATTAAAGCTTGTTTGGCACGTTTTGTCCTCTCACTTTTAGATACTCCCGCTAAAGTTAGGGCAATCTCAACGTTTGATAAAACACTTTGATGAGGAATTAAGTTATAACTTTGAAAGATAAAGCCAATACTATGATTACGATAACTATCCCAATCTTTATCTGTATAGTCTTTTGTACTACGATCATTTATTATAAGATCTCCACTAGTATAGCGGTCTAATCCCCCGATTATATTTAACATTGTCGTTTTTCCTGATCCACTTGGACCAAGAATTGAGACAAACTCATTTTCTCTAAAATTGACACTAATTGATTTAAGGGCATCTTGTGTTAAGTCGCCGGTTCTATATGTCTTTGTTATATTTACTAAATTAAGCATAGTGTACCTCCTGAATAGTTAATTATAGCATATACTATTTTAGTCAACTTAAGTTAAACAGGATTTTCTTTAATTGTAAATATTTAGATTAAGTAACGATTGTTGCACACTAACGTGTGATTTGATACAATCATTACGAAAGAGGGTAAAATAATGAAAAAAATTATAGTTTTAATGTTAGCATCTATGCTGTTGTTAGT
>CAYWKT010000074.1:0-1125 GCA_964458985.1 uncultured Erysipelothrix sp. | reverse complement strand
AAGAATCAATTGACGGAATAAAAGAAATTGAAGCAAAAGATTTTGAAATTTCTGAAAAAGATGGAATCACAACATTAAAAATAGATAGCGATTATGTTAAGTACTTATCTTCTATTTCGGAAATAACTGATGAGCTAGATCCTGAAGCAGAGGATATAAATTTAAGTTCTGCATCATTCTTAATGAAAGATGGAAAATTTTACGGTCTAGAACTTTCAGGATTTAGTAAAGATGATGAAAAAACTGAAATGTCAATGGCAATAATTTTTAATGCCTATAATGACGAAGTAGATTTTGATTTCCCAAACTTTGATGAGTTTGTCACATTTGAAAATTAAAGGAAATAATTTAATGACAAAAATATTAATTACTTTTATTGTTTGCACTTTCTTATTAGTTGGTTGTAATGGAAGTAATAAAACAGTTGAAGATTTACACAGTTTGTTAAAAGTATTTAACGATATAGAGAGTGTCGAAATTTTATATACGATGAGTGATAAATTTCTAGATACAGTTTTACTAAATACTGAGTTGAAGTTTAAAGATGGTAAAGATAAAGAAAAAGCTGAAATTATTGAAAAATCTATTTATGCGCCAGATATAGTTAGTTTGTCTAATGAGATTACATACTATCGCCAAGATGGAGTTTCTTATTTCGAAAAGAACGGTTATAAATTTAAAGACGAAGATATTGAATCGTACTATGGTTATGGTGGAAGTATCGTAGTTATGGACTCTGAGTCTGGAGATGAAATGCTTGATGTTATTAATAACATTAAAGAGAGTGACGTTGATATCAGTAAAAAAGATGGAATCTTAAGATTTCAACTTAAGGAAGCTGAACTTTATAGAGTTGATAATCTTATAGATTACGTTAAAGAAATGAATGATAATTTATTTGCAAATATTACAGTAGATGAGTTAACCTTTTTAGTAAAAGACAGTAACTTTTATGGATTTGAATTAGTGTTAAATGCTGAAAATAATTTAGTTGTCGTTAGTTTCTTGTTCACTAATTTCAATGATGATGTTATTTTTGATTTTCCTAGCTTTGCCGGTTATACCGATGTCAATGAGATTGAAGATTAAAAGCATAATATTGCTTAAAACATATACAATATAAAT
>CAYWKT010000073.1:0-5303 GCA_964458985.1 uncultured Erysipelothrix sp. | reverse complement strand
GATTATGAGAACGATGAATCAATAATAAACAAGTTAAAAGGTAGTAACTAATTATATAAGTTACTACCTTTTTTATATTTTATATTATGAAATTTCTTAAATAACGATACGATAACTCACAAGATTTATCGACATCTGAAAGTGTACTTTCAAACGATGTATCTTCGACTTCAACACAAGCATAACCTTTAAAGTTAATATCATTTAATGCGGAAACATATTTAGCCCAATCAACATCGCCAAGTCCTGGAAGTTTTGGTGACATATACTCAAGTGGATAAGCTAATACTCCGACATCATCAAGTTTATCTTCATATAGTTTAATATCTTTAAAATGAATGTGGAATATTTTATCTTTAAACTCATACAAAGGTTTAATATAGTCCATTTGCTGCCAAATGTAGTGGGAAGGATCAAAGTTGATTCCAAAGTATTCACTATCAATGATCGAAAATAGTTTGCGATAAATTTTCGGTGATGTAAATAAGTTATTACCACCTGGCCACTCATCTTCACTAAATAACATTGGACAGTTTTCTATCGCGATCTTCGTATTATGCTTTTCTGCGTATTCAATAATACTTGGCCAAACTTTACTAAATTCCTCGATATTGCGTTTAATCGTACTGCCTTTCATTTTCCCGATAAAAGTAGTAACTAAATTAACGTTTAAAAGTTTGGCGGCTTTAATTACTTTTTTTAGATGATTAATACTAGCTTCTCTTGCTTCTAAGTTTTCATCTAAAGGGTTTGGATAGTATGCAAGTGCTGAAATTTCAATGTTTTTACTACTAGCATAATCTAATATTTCCTTAGCGTTATGTTCATCTAATGTATCGACATTAATATGTGATACTCCGGCATATCTGCGCTCAGCTGCTCCTTGTGGCCAGCAGGCAACTTCTAGACATTCATAACCGATCGAGCTTGCGAAGTCTACGACTTCAAAAAAATCATAATGTTCTAGTATTGCGGTGTTTAATCCAAGTTTCATAAAAAATCCTTTCTAAGAAATATTTAGAGGGGTAGACTCTCTAATGATTAACTCTGTTTCTAATATAATTTTTTTCGTACTGCTAAGCGGATTTAAAATACGCTCAACTAAAAGTTCACATGCTTGATATCCAATTTGATAACTTGGCTGATCAATTGTCGTAAGTGATGGTTGAACCATCGTCGTTAACTCAATATTATCAAAGCCGATTATTGCGATATCTTCAGGTACTCTAAACCCTTTTTTCTGACAAGCCTTTAAAGCGCCAACGGCAAAGACATCAGAGGCACATAAGATGGCATTAGGAATTTTATCACTGTTTAAAACGTGCATCGTAGAGGCATAAGCTAAAGCGTGATTAACTGAAGATAGTCGAATAATTAAATCTTCATCAACGACTACATTAGCTTTTTCCATCGCTAAGCGAAAACCTTTCTCACGTTTTTTTGCGTAATTATGTGATAGCTTAGAGTTTAAAAATAATATATCTTTTCGATTTGTCGATAGTAAGTAATTAGTTGCCTTACTAATTGCTTCAATGTCATCAATTCCTACGTATGGAACGGGACTGTTTTCGACAAACTCAGAACATAATACGATTGGACTACGATAATGAAGTTGTTCAGTAATATCAGTTAACTGTTCATTTGTTAAAGTTGAGACAAAAATTACTCCCGCAAACTCTTGTGATTTTAATACAGATTCAAAATCGTTAAATGTCGTATACATATCTTTTGTTTGAAGGATTAAAACGTCGTATCCATGTTTTTTCGCTGAATTTTGAATTCCATCAAAAATCGGGACGTTAAATGGATTTTTAAGTTCGGTTACACAAACTAATATTGTCTTACTTTTTTGATTGGCAAGATTTAAGTTAGATGCTGGGTTATAGTCGTATTCCTCAACAATACTTAAGACATGATCTCTAGTTTCTACTTTTACTTTATCTTTACCACTTAAGACACGCGAAACAGTCGCGGTTGAAACACCAGCTAACTGTGCGATATCTTTTATCGTTAATTTATTCTTCATAAGCACTCCTTAGTATTATATTTATAACCCAAGTATACACAATAATGTAACGGATGACAAGCGTTACATTAACAATATACATTGTTACAGTAAAAAATCGTAAATACTGTTGACAAACATTTTGTAATCGCATACAATTTAGTTGAAATAGTGTAACGAGCACATATTTACTGTAACGGAGGCAGAAAAATGAAAAAAGTAATTAATGTCGGTGTTGTTGGAATTGGATTTATTGGAAAACAACATATTGAGGCAATTAAAAGAATTCCAAAAACACGAGTGATTGGGATTGTTCAAAGTGATATTAATAAAGCCGAAGTAATTGCGGATGCTTATGACATTGATAACTACTTTGACAACTTAGATGAGCTTTTAAAGTTAGAAGACTTAGATGTCGTTCATATTTGTACGCCAAACTATTTACATTATCCAATGGCTAAGCAAATAATTGAAGCTGGAATTAATGTCTTTTGTGAGAAGCCACTCTCACTTACGAGTGAAGAGGCACAAGAATTAAGTGAGTTAAGTATAAAACATAATGTCAAGTCAGCGGTTAATTTAAATTACCGAGGAAATGTTATGGTTAAGGAAATGCGTGAGCGAATTAGAAATAAAGAAATTGGTGATGTTCTTTTAGGTCAAGCTCAATATGTTCAAGATTGGCTTATGTATGATACTGATTATGATTGGCACTTTAATCCAGAACTTGTCGGACCATCGCGTGCAGTTGCGGATATTGGAACTCATTTATTTGATTTAATTCAATATGTATATGATGAGAAAATAGTTAGAGTATTTTGTGATTTAATCATTGCATATCCACAGCGTCATGAGCGTGAACAGTTTGGTGAAACATTCGCCTTAGAGTATGGGGATGTCATTGCAACTCAAGATATAGTGAATGAAGATGCGGCATTTTTAATTGTCGAGCTTGAGAGTAAGACGAAAGTATCAATGGATATATCACAAGTAACTGGTGGTTATAAAAATGCAGTTGAGCTAGTCGTAAGTGGATCTAAAACATCATTAACGTGGAATCAAGAGCGTGCTGATAAGTTAGTTATTGGAAAACGTGATGAAGGTAATGAAGTTTTATATGCGGATCCAAAATACGTAAGTGAAAATGTTAGAAATTATATTGCGCTCCCAAATGGACATGCGGTCGGTTGGGCAGATGCTTTTAAAAATTCAATTTACAGTTTCTATTTATCATTAGACGATGATAGTGTTAATGAACATGTAGATTTTAATGAAGGATATTACTTAATGCGTCTTGTGGAAGCCGCACTTAAGAGTAGTAAGGAAGAGAGATGGGTTATAGTCGAAGAAATATAAAAATAAAAGAGGGGAGGATTAGGCTTAGTATAAAGATTTAAATAAAATAAAGATTTATAGTATTTGGTTATATTCAATAGAAAATAATAAAGGAGGATTTATAAAAAAATTATTGAGTGTATTAGTTATTGTTGTAATCTCACTTGCGCTAGTCGCATGTGGTGGAAATGAATCATCAGGTAAGAAGTCAATTGTAGTTATGACTCCTAACGCGACACACGGATTTACTGGTCAAAGTGTTAAAGACGCTCAAGACGGTACGAAAAAATTAGCTGAAGAAAACGAATTAGATTATAAAGTCGTTACATCGGCAAACGCAACTGAACAAGCTTCACAGATTGAGCAAGTAATCGCTGATAAGCCAAGTATTGTAGTTTTATGGCCACATGATGACACTTTAAAATCAGCGGCACAATCATTTGTCGACGCAGAAATTCCAGTAGTTATTTATGATCGACTACTTGATGGATTTGATCAAGTATCAGAAGTTATGGGTGATAACGTTGAGATTGGAAAACAAACAGGATTATACTTTAATGAATTCTTTAAAGATGAAATCGCTGATGATTCAGTCGAAGAAATTTTCTACGTAGAATTTAAAGGTGATAACTCATCAGTTCCAGGTCAAAGAAGTGATGGATTTGCATCGACAATCGACAAGAAATTTACGAAATTAAATGAGTGGAGTACTGACTGGCAACGTGCTAATGGTCAAAGTTTCATGGAAGAGTTTATGGGAACTGCGGACTTTGCGAAGTTAGATGCGATCTTTACACATGATGCAGAAGTAGCGCTAGGTGTTCTGACAGCACTTGAAGGATATAGTGGAGATATTACACCTAAAGTAAAACTTGTAAGTGCGGTTTCTGAGCCGAAGCAATTATTAGAAAAAATTAATCATTATGATGAGCTAGGAATTGACGTTGTAACTTACACATTTAACCCAAATATGGTCGTTGAATCAGTAAGACTTGCGATTGAGTATTTAGATGGGGAAAAACTTCCTGCACAATACTTAATTCCAACTGAAGCAGTAGATAAGACTAATGTAGATAAATTTACTGGTTGGGGCGAATAATTAGCTATTGATGTTATAGAGGTTGGGGATAACTCAACCTCTTTATATAAGATAGATAGGTGAGAAAGATGAAGATAGAGTTTAAAGATGTAGTAAAACACTTTGATGCAACTCAAGCACTGAAAGGTGTTAGTTTTGAAATAAATGAAGGTGAAATCATTGGACTTTTAGGCGAAAATGAGGCTGGAAAATCGACACTTATGAATATTTTAGGCGGAGTTATTAGTCCAACGAGCGGTACAATCGTCATTAATGATACAGTTTATGATGAATTAAATACGAATCTATCATTTGAGTTAGGCGTTAGTTTTATCCATCAAGAACTTAATTTGATTGATGATTTAAAAGTATATGAGAACCTATTTTTAAATCATGAATTAACGAGTAAAAACTTGTTAGATAAAAAGAAAATGATTAGTGAGAGTAAAAGAGTTTTTAAGCAGATGGAGTTAGATATTAATCCAGAAGAGTATGTACGCGATATTGATACTTCAAGAAAACAGTTAGTTGAGATCGCTAAAGCCTTACTATTTAATAGTAAAGTAATTATATTTGATGAGCCTACGACGGCGCTTACCGAAAAAGAAATTGAGATTCTCTTTCGTTTAATGCGAGATTTTAAAGCAAAAGGAATTAGTAGTATTTACATTTCGCATAAGATGCCTGAAATATTTGAGATTTGTGATCGCTATGTCGTACTTCGGGATGGAAGTTTTATTGAAGAAGGTTTAATTAAAGACATTGATGAGAAAATCGCAACCGATTTACTAGTTGGAAGAAAACTAGATCATGAAAAAGTTTATATTGAAGATAATAATTATGATGAAGTATACTTTGAAGCGTTAAATTTAGAGTCCGACAATC
>CAYWKT010000072.1:0-5304 GCA_964458985.1 uncultured Erysipelothrix sp. | reverse complement strand
TAACAATAACATCATCAGCCATTTGATTTACAACTCCTAAGTCATGAGTAATAAACATAATTGCTGTATCTTGTTCATGTTTTAAATCATTCATTAATGATAAAATTTGTGCTTGAATTGTAACGTCTAATGCCGTTGTCGGCTCATCCGCAATTAAGATTGACGGATTACAAGCTAATGCCATAGCGATCATAACACGTTGACGCATCCCACCAGATAACTGGTGTGGATAATCATCAACTACTACTTCAGGACGTGGAATTTTCACGTCTCTAAGTAGTTGTATTGAACGTTCTCTTGCTTCTTTTTTACTTAATTTTTGGTGTAAAATTAGTGCTTCACTAATTTGCTTACCAACTCTAAATACCGGATTTAATGATGTCATTGGCTCTTGGAAAATAACTGAAATTTCGTTCCCACGAATTGAACGCATGCGCGCTTCAGATACTTTAGTCAGATCCTCTCCGCGATAAAGTACTTCTCCTGAGTAGATCTTACCCGGGTAATCTAATAGACGAATTACTGACATTGCAGTAACACTCTTACCTGATCCAGATTCACCAACAATACCTAAAGTTTTTCCGGCTTCGACATGAAAGTCGACGCCGTTTACCGCTTTAACCATTCCAGCTTCTGTATCAAAGAATGTGTGTAGTCCTTTAACCTCTAATAATTTTTCACTCATGACCCTAATACCTCCTCAGTTCTTCTATTTAAAGAGAATATTTTTCTATCACTTGCAGCACGATTAAATTTAACGTTAGATTTTGGATCGACTGCATCATTTAGTCCTTCACCGATTAAGTTAACTCCAATAATTAATGTAACTAACATAATACCTGGGAAGACCCATAGCCACCATTGATCCTTCATTATAGTAGATGTCTTAGCTAAGTTTAACAGACGTCCCCATGTAGGTGTAGGCTCTTGAACTGATAGACCTAAGAATGATAGTGTTGCTTCAACCATGATTGCTCCTGCGAAGGTTGAAATTGCAGATAAGATAACATGTGCAATAACGTTAGGAATTAAGTGACGAGTAATTTGCTCACTCGGTTTAATACCCATCGCTTTAGCTGCAAGCATGAACTCTTGCTCCCGTAGTGACATTATTTGCGCACGAATCATACGTGCAAGACCTGTCCAACCTGTAACCCCGATAAATATAATCATAATCATAAAACGCGTTTCTGTTGTTAACTGGCTAAATGTAGCTTGAACTGTAATTGCTAATGGAATTAATGGTAGTGATGAAATAACTTCTGCAACACGCATTATTAAGTTATCTACAGTTCCACCGTAATATCCTGCAATTCCACCCATTAGAACTCCTAATGTCGTAGAAACGATTGTTGCAGTTAAACCAACTTGTAAAGATATAACTCCACCGTAGAATACACGGATGAAGTAACTACGACCACTCTTATCAGTTCCAAATGGATATTTGAAGCTTGGTGGTAAGTTACGGTCAGCATGATTCATTGCCGCTAAGTCATAACCTGTTACTTTAATATAGATTGATGTAATTATAATTAGAAGGAAAATTGTTCCTACTAAATATAAACCTAACATTGCAAGTTTATTTTTTTTATAACGATCTAAATAAATTTTAAATGGAGAATCAACGACTTCTTCAGAACTTAATTCTTTAATTTTTTCGTTCTTTTTATTTTTTTTCTTACTCATTTGAATCTCCTCCTACTCTAATTCTTGGATCAACTAGTGCATACGAAATATCCACAACTAAGTTTGAAATTAATTGTAATACCGCAAAGAACACTAATAGAACCATTGTAATGTTTCGATCTCGTGAGAAGATCGCTCTATTTAATAGTTGTCCAACACCTGGATAAACGAATATATTCTCAACTGTAATAGATCCACTAAATAGACCTGGTAACATACTTCCGATAACTGTAATTATTGGAAGAAGTGCATTTCTAAAGGCATGACGATAAATAACTGTCTTATCTTTTAAACCTTTAGCACGTGCTGTACGAATATAGTCTTGATTTAATACTTCTAACATTGAGTTACGAATATAACGGAATAATCCTGGTAATGACCCTAACATTACTACTAATACTGGTAAAACCATATGTTTTAACATATCCTTCCATATGACCCACTGTGATGCGTCAGATGGCAGCTTGGGATCGACCATTCCATTCATTGGGAACCATCCTAATTGAATAACAAAAATAAAGATTAATATCATCGCAAAAAAGAAACTTGGCATTGAAATACCAATTAGTGTAAAGACGGTCCAGAAATTATCGAAGAAGCTTCGACGATCTACCGCTGCCTTAATACCAACGACTAACGCTACTACTATAGCTAGAATATATCCGATAAAGTTAACTCTAAATGTATTCTTTATCGCTGTTGCAATATAAGGTCCAATTGGTCTACCACCAATTAATGTTGAATAACCGAAGTTACCTTTTAATAGGTTTAATAACCATTTAAAGAAACGTTCAATAAACGGCCCATCTAATCCTAATTGCTTTCTAATAGCTGCTTCTAATACTGGATCCTTCGGCTTGTCAGGGTCCATTAGAGCTGCAACCGCATCTCCTGGCATCTGATCAATAATTACATATAAGATTAATGCAATTCCTAAAGCTACCGGTATTAAATATAAAATTCTTTTAAATGTATATCTAATTAATGGCATTGTCTTTGAAAGAAACGCTTGAAATCCACTGTCTTTCTCTTTTTCCATAATACTACCTCCTAAAACATTTAAAGGAATAGCCAATATTTCTATTGGCTAATCCTGACTTAATATCTATATGATTTTATCATACTTTCGACTTAATATCTACTATTTTTTACTTCCGTAGAAATGTTCGATTAATACTGCGAACTCGATTGGTTCAACAATTACTTTGATACCAATTTCTTTTTCCATCTTATCAGTACTTAAGTTAAGTGAATCTGCCCAGTCCTGGCTTCCTGCTGCAAGACCAATTACTGCTTTCATTTCTTCACCATCAACTTCTTTAGCGAAGATTCCGTCAGATCCACGTACCCAACCTGCATCTTCCATTACTTTAACAGCTTTTTCTGGATCTTTTGCATAGTTAGTTAAGTTGTCTTTAATCCAATCTTCTGAAATATCCCAAGCTGCGTTTTCATCATATTCTGCTGCTGATTTAACGAATGGTAATGAGTAAGGTCCTTGTAGAGTTACTGCATATCCACCTGTAAAGTCATCGATGAATTCTTCACGGTCTAATCCGTAAGCGAATGCTTGACGTACTTCTTTAAATTGTGCTGGTCCAAAGTCACTGTGGAATGATAAGTAACCATATCCGTGACGAGGATAAATACTTGCTGTATATCCTTCACCTTCTGCTGCTAATACTGGATCAATCTTAGCTCCTTGGATTTGTCCTGCTAATAGGTCAACTCCACCTTGTAGTAAGTCATCTACGTCAGTTTCGTTAGCTGTACGTTTGTAAATAATGTTAGAAATTTGTGGTTTAACTCCTCTGAAGTTACCTTCGAAGTGAGGGTTTTTACTAAATTTAACGTGTTGTCCTTCAACATACTCATCTAATACGTATGGACCTGATCCTAATGGAGAAGTCATTAATGTGTTACGTACTGTTTCAGGATCTAATCCTTCTGGTGAGTAGTGGTGTGCTGGTAAAATGTCACGAGCTTGGAATGATCCCCAAGTTGAGAATTCTACGTCTACGAAGTTAAATTCTACTGTGTAGTCATCAACTTTTCTGAATCCGTTAAAGTTTGCAAGAGCTGCATCTAATTTAGAATTGTCCCAAGCTGCTCCAACTGGTTTTCCATCTTCGCCAACTGCTTCTGGATCATGTCCATCAGGAGTCATAGCTGCTTCAAATTCTTCCCATCCTTGGTATGTATCTTTGAATGAACCACGAGCTGCTGATCCACCTGCTTTACCTGCAAAGTCTGGGTGAGTATAGAATAACCAAGTGTGAATTACGTCATCTGCTGTAAGTTCAACACCATCTGAGAATTTAACACCTTGTTTTAATTTGAAAGTCCAAGTTTTTTGGTCTTCAGATACATCGTAGCTGTCAACCATGTAGTTTGCATGTTGTGTTCCGTTTTCGTCCCCAGTTAATAAACCGTCTCCGAATACTAATGTTCTTACGTCTTCGTCATAAGATGAGTTTGTCCATCCTACAATAAAGTCACCGTTCCAATCAGAAGAAACTCCAACTGTAACTGTATCTTCAGGTGATGTCGCTTCAACAATTGAATGACGCCATTGCCATAGAGGTCCAGTAGTAAAATCTTTTAAGACGTTTCCATTATATAAGTCATGGTATTGATTCGCATATAATGGGATTTCTGGTAACTCTTCGTTCCAAAGTTTAACATACTCAAGGAATGCATCTTTGAATTTTTTCTGCTCAGTGTTAGGGTTTGAAAGTCTCATTATATCTAATAGTTCGTCTTGACGATCTGTAGCATATCTTGCCGTGTTAGATGAGTCTTGTACACCCCATTCGTTTAAGTATTTCGAGTGGTATTGGTCAAAGTTAGGTGAGTTATTGAAACTCGTTGCTAAAGCAAATGCGTGATATTTACGTCCGTTTTCTTCTGTAACTAATCCGCCAGTGCTTCCGCCGCCTCCGCCACCACAAGCGACTAATATAAGTGCTACTGCTGTAAGAGCAGTAATTCTTGTGATAAGTTTTTTCATTTCTTATTCCTCCTTCTTGAATAAAGAGCATTTCTGCTTAATATACATTATAGACCTGAATGAGTTGAATGTCAACAACTAATTGTCATATTTACATTTTATCAATGAAACAATTTACATTAATTGATATTTCTTTCATTCCTGTTTACATCATACACTATTTAATAAAAAATGGAAGTACTTTAAGCTATTTTTAACGAAATAAGTACTATAGTATGTATAAATGAAGGTTTTAAGTAAGTAAGTGATAATATCGACCTTAAAATGTCTTTCAACGAAACTCTGAATAATTTACTACACTACTAGCAAATTACGTAATTACGTTTACACCTGTATACAGATTTAAGTAACATTGACTGTAAAATGTAAATATTTTCAATTTCAGTAAAACAGTGAAAAACAGATAAAATTACAATGTTTGAAATAAAATGATAATAACCTTATAAATCTATATTAGATTTAACGAATCTAATACAGTAAACAATTTGTATATTTCCATCCTTATTATATATAGTCAAATAATCTATTTAAAACCTTACTAAAAAAAGTAGCACTTAGCTACTTTTTCTTATCTTAATTGACCTACATAATAATTTATTTTTTTAAAT
>CAYWKT010000071.1:0-5326 GCA_964458985.1 uncultured Erysipelothrix sp. | reverse complement strand
TTAGTCTATTAATAACTCCGCTAGTTGTGATAATCTTTGCTTGAATACTTTTAATGTATCATCAATTGGCTGAGCACTGTTCATATCGACACCTGCTTGTTTTAGAACATCAATTGGATAAGCACTTGATCCTGCTTTTAAGAAATCAATGTATGCATCAATCTTAGTTTGATCACCAGATAATATGTTTAACGCTAAAGCATTCGCTGCACTAAATCCTGTCGCATACTGATATACGTAGTAGTTATAGTAGAAGTGTGGAATAAGTGCCCACTCATAACCTATCTCATTATCATAAGTCATTGCTTCTCCATAATATTTTTTATTCATATCAAAATATGCTTCACTTAACATTTCACCAGTTAATGCTTCACCTTTTTGATCAGCTTGGTGGATAAAATGTTCAAATTCTGCAAATTGAGTTTGTCTAAATACTGTCCCTTTAACACCATCTAAATAATGGTTAATAATGTATGCTTGAATATCTTTTTGTGGATATTTTTTAAGGAAATAGTCAGTAAGTAGTTGCTCATTCGTTGTCGATGCAACTTCAGCGACAAAGATTGAGTAGTTTCCATAAACTTGTGGTTGATAAGTACGTGTGTAGTATGAGTGAACGCTATGTCCTAACTCATGCGCTAATGTATATACATTATCTAAACTATCTTGCCAGTTCATTAAAATATATGGGCTTGTACCATATGTTCCTGATGAATATGCTCCACTACGTTTATTTTCGTTTTCTGTAAGATCCATCCAACGCTCATCAAACGCACGTTTAACGACAGTAATGTATTCTTCTCCAAGTGGTGCAAGAGCTTCAATTATAATCTCTTTAGCATCATCTAATGTGAACGTTAAATCAATGTCATCAACTAGTGGTGTATATAAGTCATACATATTAATTTCATCTAAACCTAAAATTTGTTTTCTAACACTTACATACTCGTGCAGTGCATCTAAGTTATTATTAACGCTGTTTACTAGTCCATCATAAACACTTTCATCGACATTGTTCGTGAAAAGTGCTGCATGACGTGCACTATTGTAACCACGGACTTCTGCATTCAAGTTATTTGACTTAACGTTACCAGTTAAGATCGTCGCAAGTGTATTTTTATTATCACCGTACGTATTATGCATTGCTAAGAAAGCTTCTTTACGAACATCTTTATTCGCATTTTCTCTTAATTTCGCATATCGACCGTATGATAGTCGCATTTCAACACCATTTTCATCATGTACTAGTGGCATTTTCATTTCAGAGTTAGTATATACACTATAAATATCTCCAAACATTGATAAAGTTCCACCAGCACTAGCTAGAATACTCTCTTCTTTTGGATTTAGTGTATATGGACGTTTCGCAAAGATACGGTTAAAGAAGTGTTCATAAACACGAAGTTCTTCTAACTCTTCTAAATATCCTCTAACTAAATTTTCATCAGCCGCTAATATTTCTGGGATGATAAATGAGAATAGTGAATCAATCTTCGTAGCTAGAGCAATTGCTCGTGCTTGCATACCTAAGTATTTAGAATCACTAACGTCTGTATCTGAATGTAGATGACTATAAACGTATAAATGACTTGTCTTATATGTAATATCTTCATCAAATTTTAATAATTCAAGTAAAGATTGTGGACTATCTAAAATATGACCTTCATATTTACTAACTGCTCCATAAGCTTTTTCAACTTCTTCAAACGCAGTTTCCCATGCTTCATCACTTTCAAATATTGTAGTAAGATCCCATGTATCCTCGACAGGTACATCTGATCGTTTTATTAAATCAACACTCATATTTTCACTCTTTTCTGTTATATGAATATTATATCACTCATTTACATTTTGTTACATCATTTTCATTGTTTAATGTAAAATCTTTCTTTTAAATCTTCTGCGATCTCGCGGTTATTTGCACCAAAGAAGTTAACTTTATCAGATCCAAAGATTATATCTTCATCCATAAAGTTATGATATCCGCCAAGTTCCTCTAAAATAATAATTCCTGCGGCAAAATCCCAAATACATAACGTATCTGAAATGTACATGTGAACACGATTTAGAGCAATGTGTGAAATTCTTAAAGCCGCACTACCTAAATTACGATGTGACAAGATCGCTGTCGACATATCTAATAAGTTTGCAACGTTCATTTCACGCATACGGTCCATCGTTCTTAGTGAGACATCGACAATACTTTCGCGTAAAGTTACTGGCTGTAGTTTTTCAACTTTCTCACCATTTAGTGTAACTCCCTCACCTTTAATACCAACGATCATCTCATCATTAACGACATCACAAACTACGCCAACCATCCCAACTTTATTTTTATAAAGTCCAACTGAGATTGCGAAATCACGTAAAGTGTAAACGAAGTTTAATGTACCATCGATTGGATCAATTATCCAAATGTACTCGGCATCATTACTTTCAACTGTCTTCTCTTCAGTAATAAAACCATCGTTTGGATAGGCTTTAGAAATTTCTCTAACTAAAAACTTTTCAATCTCGACATCCACTTCAGTTACTAAGTCAGATTGATTATTATTTTTAATATTGACTGTATAGTTTTCTAACAATCTTTCTTTAATCATCGCTTGTGCTTCGTAAACTAACTCTACGATAAATTGTTGACGATTATCCATTTTATTTTACGACCGATTTCACATAATCATTTAATTTTTCAAAGTTATCTTGTGCTTCTTGCGCATCTTTTCCAGTACTACTGTAATAAAACTTGATTTTTGGCTCAGTTCCACTTGGTCTAATCGCAATCCAACCAATATTTTCAAAGAATAGTTTATAAACACTTGATTGTTCAAAGTCTAATTTTTCTTCTTTATTTTCACTAATACATATTAGTTTATTGTAGTCTTCAATTTTCACTAAGTTAATACCATTTTTATTACCTAGTGTTTCATTTTCAAATTTCTCTAAGATTGCCTTAATTTTATCAGGACCTTCAACACCTGGTGCCATAATACTTTCTTGTGTGTCATGGAAATATCCGTATTTACTGTAAATCATTTCTAATAAATCAATTAAAGTTTTATCTTGAGCTGCATAGTATGCCCCAATTTCACATAATAATAGTGTCGCACTTGCGGCATCTTTATCACGAACGATCGCGAGTGGAAGTGATCCATAGCTTTCTTCATATCCGAAAACATAATTATCTAAATTATCTTCTTCATCAATTAATGTTCCAATGTATTTGAAACCAGTTAACGTTTTAAATAATTTAGTATTATAATCATCACAAATACGCTCACCAATATCACTTGTAACGATAGTATTAACGACAATTGGATGTTTAGGTAATGTTTGGTTAAGTGTTTTTTGCGATAAAATGTAATAAAGAATAAGAGCTGTAGTCTCATTTCCATTTAATAGTTGGTATTCACCATTATGTAATACTGCCACCCCAAGACGGTCAGCATCTGGATCACTAGTGACTACGATATTTGCATTCTGCTCTTTCGCAATTTTTATTCCTTCAATATAAGCATCTTTATCTTCAGGGTTTGGTGATAATGTATTTGAAAAATCACCATCTAATGTTGCCTGTGAGTCTACAATATGGAAGTTATAATTAGCTTTCTCTAAAAGTTCTGGTATAACGTTAATACCAGCACCATGTTGTGATGAATAGACAATTTTAAAGTCATCATTCGAATTTAGATTATATTGGCTATCTAATACTGTTTCAATATACTCATCAACTAGTTTATTATCAATATAGCTAATTCTTGATGCTTCTTCTTCATTTAAGTTTATATCGATGTTTAAATAATCATCTAACTTATTCACGTTTTTAATTACTTCATTCGCGTATTGAGTAATTAATTGACATCCTTCTTCATTATAAACTTTAAATCCGTTATACTCTTTAGGATTATGTGATGCAGTAATGATAATTCCTCCACCACAATCTAATTGTCTAACTGCATATGATAATAATGGTGTTGCCATCACTTTATCATACATTACAACTTCAATATTTTGCTTCGCTAAAACTTTTGCACTAATATCCGCAAATAATTTTGAATTATTACGATTATCATACGCAATAGCGACTTTTTTATTTACACTACGGCTATTAATGAATTGTGCGTAAGCTAGGGCTGCACGTTTAATCGTAAATTCATTTAAACGATTTGTCCCAACACCCATAAGTCCACGCATTCCTGCAGTTCCAAATTCAACATCTTTATAGAAAGAATCTTGAAGGTCTTTTTCACTTAAACTTCTGATTTCTTCTTTATACTGTTCACTTACATTATCATTATTTAGCCATAAATTAACTGTTTTTTGCATACATATTTCCCTTCTAAACTTTAAAAAAAGAAGGCATAGCCTTCTTAATTTATTTATTAAGCGATTACTTTTTGTGCTTGTAACGTTTCTCTGATAGTTTCTAATGCTTCTTCTTCATCTTCACCATCAGTTTTTATTGTGATCATCGCACCTGGCGTAGCCCCTAATGAGATAATATTAAGAATAGACTTCATATTTACTTCCTGTCCGTCGAAGCTAATAGTTACATCACTTTTAAATTTGCTTGCTACCGAAACTGCTATTGTTGCTGGTCTCGCGTGTAATCCTACTGGATCAATAATTTCTGCTGTAAAACTTTTCATTGTATACCTCCATCCTTTATAATAATATATACTAATTTCTTTAAATAAGCAACTAAATAGGCTTCTTTAA
Organism: uncultured Erysipelothrix sp.; assembly: GCA_964458985.1. Classification (GTDB taxonomy): domain Bacteria; phylum Bacillota_I; class Bacilli_A; order Erysipelotrichales; family Erysipelotrichaceae; genus JAAZDN01. Next base: position 610 of record CAYWKT010000071.1, on the reverse strand, counting down.
GCCTTTAGAGCCGCCTTAAATGCTTCTGCATTTTTAATGCCCGAAACAACAAATGTATCTTTCGTATAGTTAGAACCGCGCTTACCTTGTAGCTCACGTTTGTAGCGTTCTTGATCGCTAATTTCTCGTGGGTTAATTACTACATTTCCAGCACTTCCTTTAATTTTCTCAACGTGGATACGTTTGATTTTGTTTCTTAGTACTTCTTGTACTACCTTACCTTCTTCATCTACTTTTACAACTCTTGTATTAGTAATATAGTATGTAGCTTGTTCGCCATTCTTTTTGGCTTTATTTAACTGATAGAAATAAGCAATAATTGAACCTATTCCACCAAATAGTGATCCCCAGGCAACAAATAATAGAATATTATCTTGCGTACTTGCATATTGATAGAAAATACCTACGACAAGTAGAATAATTCCCAAGATTAGCAAATAACTAGATTTTTTTCTAGCCTCAATAGTCGGATCTGATTTTACTTCTAATAAACACTCTTCACTCGAATATAATTTAAACATAAGCCCTCCTAATAACAAGTACCTATATTATAACATCTTAAATGTATATTGTAATATATAATTGTAAACACCAACATTTTTCACAGTAG
>CAYWKT010000070.1:0-5339 GCA_964458985.1 uncultured Erysipelothrix sp. | reverse complement strand
CTAAATTACTAGTGAGGTTTTTTAATTTGAGTGAATCAATTGACTAATAGTTTCAAATTGAGTATTATATTAGTTGCGAATGAGTCGCAACGGAGGTAGTATGAGAAAAGTAATCATAATATTAGTCTTAAGTTTATTAGCACTTACTGGCTGTAATATTGAAAATAGTATAACATCGGACAAGTTAGTCATCGTCACGACACTTTTTCCCCAGTATGATATTGCTAAGCAAATTACAAAAGATAAGGCTGATGTCATTTTAATGTTACCGCCGGGAGTTGAAGCTCACAGTTATGAGCCGACACCAAAAGATATGGTAACAGTAAGTCATAGCGATTTATTTATTTATACGAGTAATCATTTAGAAAGTTATGCATCTAGTATTTCAAAAAGTGTAAGTAAAGAGTTAAATGTTATGAATTTAGAGAAAGTATTAAATGTTGAGACTGAAGATCCACATTTTTGGCTAGATCCTATGGAAATGATAAAAATGACAGAAATAATTTGTGAAGAAATTATTGCGTTAGACCCAGTTAATACAGATTTTTACGAAAAGAATACGAATGAGTATATTGAGAAGTTACATAAGTTAGATAGAGATATGCAAGAAATGTTTAAAGACAGTAGTAATGATACGATTGTCTTTGCCGGACATTTTGCATTTGAATATTTTGCGGATCGTTATGGATTAAATTACATAACGCCATTTGAAAGTTTTAGTGCAAATGCCGAAGCATCAGTAAAAAAGGTATCTGAACTTATTGATTATATTAATGACAAAAACATTAGTGTCGTTTACTTTGAAGAGTTAGTTGATCCTAAACTTGCGAACATGATTGCAAGTGAGACAAATACTGAAACATTAATGCTTCATGCAGCTCATAATGTTAGTAAAGAAGAGTTAAGAAAAGAAGTAAGTTACATAGATATTATGTATCAAAATTTAGATAATTTAAAAAGGGGCTTAAACGATGAGTAAGACTATAATTAGTGTAAAAGATTTAAATTATTCTCAGAGAGATAATTACATATTAAAAAATATTAATTTCAAAGTCAAAGAAGGAGATTATATCGGTGTGATAGGTCCTAATGGAAGTGGAAAAACGACACTAATGAAGTTAATACTAGGACTAATTAAACCAAGTAGTGGAGAAGTTGAGATTGATGAGTATATTTTAGAAAGTAAAAAAATATCTTATGTGAGCCAACAAGTTTATTCTCATTATAAAAACTTTCCAATCACAGTTTTTGAAGTAGTGAGAATGGGTTTATATAGTGAAAAAGGAAAATTAAAATTTTATGATAAAGAAGATAATCTAAAAGTTGATTTAATGTTAGATCGATTAAATATAAAACATTTAAAAAACTCGCAAATGACAAACCTATCTGGGGGAGAAAGACAGCGCGCATTACTTGGTCGTAGTTTAATTAGTGAACCTGAAATTCTTATTTTAGATGAGCCGACAAGTGCGCTAGATCCACAATTTAGAGAAGAGTTTTATACGTTAGTTAGTGAAATTAATGAGTTGGGGATGACAATTTTAATGGTTTCACATGATCTTGCGGTTTTAGAGAAATACATAAATAAAATATTGTACTTAGATCATGAAGTAAAATATTTTGGGGATATAAAAGATTACTATGAATCTGAAGTAGTAGATCTGTATCATGGAGAGATAAAATGATGATAATAAATGAAATACTCCATTCTCTACAGTATGGATTTATAATTAGAGCATTACTAGTTGGAAGTTTAATCGGTATTAGTTCAGCTTTCTTAGGTGTCTATCTTGTGATTTTGAGACAATCGATGATTGGAGATGGTTTAGCTCATGTAAGCTTTTTAACTGTAGCAATCGCCTTATTTTTTAATCAATCCACAATCTTAGTTTCGATACCAATTGTCGTGCTATCATCAATCTTAATTATGAAGATGGATGATAAATATAATATATCTAATGATTCAGCAATCGGTTTAATCTCATCAATGGCAGTGGCGCTCGCAATCTTAATATCAAGTTTATCAAAAGGATTTAGTGTCGATTTATATAGCTACTTATTTGGAAGTATTTTAGTAATAAGTGAGTTAGATGTAATCTTAAGTATTATCTTATGTATTATCGTTATTACTTTAATTATCTACAACTTTAATAGTTTGTTAATTATGAGTTATGATATTGAGTATGCCCAAGTAATTGGTATTAATACATCAAGAATGAAATATTTAATTGCGACATTAAGTGCGATTACTGTCGTCTTAGGAATTAGAGTTGTCGGAACGATGTTAATATCAAGTATGATTTTATTTCCAACACTAAGTGCACTTCAAGTTGCGAAAAGTTTTAAAAATACAATTTTTATAAGTACGATCATTTCGGTCTCTTCAATTATCATTGGCGTCTTCGCATCTTTTATTTTAGATATTCCTACCGGAAGTACGATTGTAATAATAAATGGAATTATATTTTCAATACTATTAGTTAGGAGAATGATAAATGATTAAAGAGTTATTAAAGAAAAACCAGTTAGTTGCGACATCACAAAGAATTGATATCTTACAACTAATGCATAATAATAAAAATTACATGAGTGTCTCAGAAATAAATGAACATTTAACCGATTTAGATGTCTCAACAATTTATCGCACTTTAAGTTTATTTGATGAACATAAACTAGTCATTAAACAGTTTGACGAACAACTTAATGCTTTTAAATATAAGTACTTAACTCATAATCATTATCATCATTTAAAATGTATTAAGTGTCATGAAATATTTGAGATCGATTTTTGTCCAATGAACGTATATGATACAAAAGACGCAAAAGATAATGGTTTTATTATAACTGATTATCAATTTGAAATTTATGGATATTGTGCAAATTGCCAACAGTTAGTCTAAGTAAAAAGATGTATTAGTAAATCTAGTACGTCTTTTTTAATGGAATTATTGACAATATAAAAGTTGATGGTAAAAAAAAAAAATGATATGATGTAATTAGAAGAATTAGCATTGCTTAAGAAAGGGACTTTCGGATGCAAGAGAAAGTTTTGAGCGTGCAAAACCTAAATAAATACTACGGAGATTTTCATGCTGTCAAAGATGTATCTTTTGAAGTGTTAAAAGGGGAGATTGTCGGTTTTATTGGTCCAAATGAGGCAGGTAAAACGACAGTAATGAAATGTATAAATAGTTTACTAATTCCAACTTCAGGAACTGTTTTAGTATGCGATAACGACATTGTCATAGATCGAAATAAAGCACTTCTAAATCAAGCTTCATTAATTGAATCTCCAGCACTATATACTGATTTAAGAGGAATTGATAATTTATATTGTTTGCGCAGATGCGTGATGTTGCAAATAGTAGAGTCGATGAAATAATTAAGATTATTAATATTGGAGATTTTATTAATAAAAGAGTATCAAAATATTCACTTGGAATGAAGCAAAGGCTAGCATTGGGAGTGGCGCTTTTATCAAACCCTAAACTATTAATATTAGATGAGTCAATGAACGGCTTAGATATGAGTGGGGTTAGTGAGTTAAGAAAATTACTAGAAAAGTTAGCGAGCGAAGGAACCGCAATTTTATTTTCATCACATCAGTTAGGTGAGATTGAGAAAATTGCTCATCGAATAATTAGTATTAATAATGGTGAACTAAAGAGCTTTGATTCTGACTTATTTACACAATCTAAATATAAAATAACTGTACAGCAAATAAATGATAGTACTATTTCTAACATGGTAAATATTGAAGGAGTAATCGATGTTGAAGTAATTGATAATATCATCTTTTTAACTCTACAATCGACAAATATTTTACAAGATGTTTTGAAGTTTCTTTTAGATAACAATATTCTGATTGAAGATATTACGCAAGATAATATTAGTGTAGAAAAATTATACTTAGAAATGTTTGGTGATTAAATGAAAAAACTAATTAAAAATAACTTTATTTATTATACACGGAGTATTCCGAAAATTTTAATAAGTATTGCCTTTATCATTTCACTATTATCAATGTTGAAACTATACGATAGTTTAGAATTAGTTAATAATGCTAAGTTAGTTAACGAAACCCGTTTTCTAAGTGATGCTAAGTTAACTAAAGCGTACCAAGAAGAAAATAGTGATTATTTAGAAGAGATTGATTATTCGACTTTTCTTTATACAAGATACAATCGTTTTGGTGAGCAAGTGGACAATAATGCAACTTTAGAGCAGTTAGAACAAGAGAGTGAGTTTGATAAACTAGCACTGATCGAGATGAATTATTCAAAACTTCGAGATGATTTAGCGACAATCTATGGTGGTGGACGAATGAGTTATGGACTAACTTTCAATCGTTTGAGCACTGCGCAAGTCTACTTAGAAATTTATGATAATTTTGATTCATCAATTGCGGAAAATGCAATTACCCAAAACTATAATTTAAAAGAAGATTACATTAGACAAGAAGTAAAACGTTTAACGATATTAAATAATAGTAATACACCAGATGATTTTAATGAGTATACAGTCACATTCAGTAACGTATTATCTAAAATATTTGATGACTTATTTTTGTTTGTAATTTTAGTCTTTTCACTACTTTTATACTATGATTTATTTTCAAAAGACTATCATTATAAAACTTATCGCTTAGTTTTTAGTGAAGGTTATAGTCGCTATGAAATTATTTTATCAAAGATATTATTTGCGATATTATATACGATGTTTTTAATTACAATAGGACTACTTTTAATAAGTGCTATATTAATTATGACGAAAAGAGTTGGCTATAATGTTAATCCATCACGTATGGGATACATATTTCATCCGTATATAATTAACGTTAATCCACTAACTATATTTAACTTTAAACCGTTGTACATTATCATACCGTCAGTTGTAAAAAATATTATTGTAATGGTATGTGGAATATTAATAATTACGATGTGGATCTTATTAATAAGTACGATTTCTTTTAAAAGTAAGTCTTCTTCGACAACTCTGACAATTGGGGTCTTTATTTTACTTACGATGCTTTTTACTAACTATACTTTCATTAAGTACTATGTAGGTTTAATTATTCCATTATATGCATTTAATATCGAAAGTTTTATGAGTGGTATTAGTCAGTCTAACTTTATTATTGCCATACTTACTTCGATTGTTTATAGCTATATTTTATTTAAAGTTATAACTAAAAATATTAATACGATAGATTTATTGGATGGTGATAGCAATGATTAAATGGATTATGCAAGATATAAAAAGAACACTTAAGTCAAAGAAGTCATTCTTACTATTTACTGTCATAGTGCTATCAATAGCGGCATTTATTGGAAACTTTT
>CAYWKT010000069.1:0-5406 GCA_964458985.1 uncultured Erysipelothrix sp. | reverse complement strand
GTTTTATTAGAGACAGCCCCTTTTAATTTGGATTACTTTTGTGTAATAAATATGTAAATTATGAGTTATTATTAATATTTTGACACTTATAAGAGTATTGTAGTAGATTTATGCATACTAATAGTTTATAATACTAATGTGTGTATAACATTATTTAAAACTTTTTATTATAATCTTAATTATATTTCACTAACGTCTCTAAATGATAGTAAGAAAAAGCAATATAACGCTAAAAATATGCTATCATTATGATAGAGGTGATTAGATGAAGTTAGTTATAAATAAGAATGTAGAGTTTACTTTAGAGCAGTTAGAAAAAATTAAAACATTAGGCTATACGATTGAAAAATATGCTGGAGATGAAATTGAAGGCGAAGTATATGTTGGAATGTTAAGTAAGCCATATTCTGAACTAGATAATATAAAAGGTTTAAAATATATCCAGTCCACAATTGTTGGATATGAAATGCTTGACATGGATAATATTCAAAATAGAAATATTACTTATGCCAATGCTTCGGGTACAGCTAGTGCGCCGATTGCGGAGTATGTAATCCTAAAAATATTAGATTACTACAAAGATGCAAGTAAGTTTAGAAAACTTCAAAGTCAAGGAGTGTGGGGGAGAAGTAAGTATCCAGATTTATCAATCCAAGAAGTGAGTAATAAAAGAATAATGGTTCTTGGTACTGGCAGTATCGGGGGAGAAATTGCCAAAAGACTAAAAGCTTTCGATGCTGTTATGATTGGGGTTAACAGCAATGGTAGAGCAGTCGAGAACTTTGATGAAACTTATGCATTAGAAAATGTTTATACGCATTTAAAAGATGTGGATGTCGTTGTCGGCGCACTTCCGTTAAATGATCAAACAATCAATTTATACGATGAGAAGTTTTTCTCAAGTATGAAAGATGGTTCAATCTTTATAAATGTTGGTCGTGGAAAGTCAATGGTAGAAAGTGCGGCAATTGATGCTTTAGATAAAAATGTAGCTCATTTATATTTAGACGTTATGCCAATTGAGCCGACTCCTGAGGATTCAGTCTTATGGACACATCCACAAGTGAGTTTAACACCACACAACTCTTCAAGCTCAAATTTAGTTCAAAAAAGAACACTAGAGCTTGTAGTTGAAAACTTAGAAAACTATGCGAAATCACTACCTCTAATAAACAAGGTAGTTTAATGAAAAATATAGTTGTAGTTGGTGGGGGAAGCGGAGTTTCTTCAATTCTGCGCGGAATCAAAAATATTGATGGAATTAATACTTCCGCAATAATTACCGTCGCAGATGATGGAGGAAGTACAGGTAGATTAAGAAGTAAATATAACATTCCAGCTGTCGGAGATATTCGTCGTGTTCTTGTATCACTTGCGGAATCAGAAGACTTACTAAAAGAGTTAATGGATTATCGTTTCTTTGGAGACTCATCGGAAGGTGAAGATATAGAAGGCCACAGTTTAGGTAATCTTATCTTAACTTCATTAACTCAAAGTACTGGAAACTTAATGGAAGCAATTAAAATGTTGGAAACTGTTTTACGAATTAAAGGGAAAATTATTCCCGCAACCGTATCAGTAGTAGATTTAGTTGCCCAAATGAGCGATGATACGTATCTTCGCGGAGAAACGAATATTAGAGAATCTTTAGTAGGTATTAAACGAGTTTTTTATGATCAAGATGTCGAATGTACAAATGAGGCAATTGAAGCGATAAAAAATGCCGATTATATATTACTAGGAATCGGAAGTCTTTATACATCAATTATTCCCAACTTAATCGTTGATGGTATTAGAGATGCAATAAATGCAAGTGATGGAGAAATAATCTATCTATCGAACATAATGAGTGAAGCAGGTGAAACCGATAATTATCGAGTTAGTGACCATATTAATGCAATTGAATCTCATTTACAAGGTCGAATAGATACGATCATATATCCAAACAATGTCATACCAGAAGAAATTTTGGAAATATATGCAAAAGAAAACTCAACTTATGTCGGATTAGATAAACCCGTAATTGATGCAGGTTATCGAATCTATGAAGCTGATCTTCTTATATTTGAAGATAATCAAGCCCGACATAGTTCAGAGAAGATAGAAAAATGGTTTAGAGAGAAGGTCGTGGAGTAAATGTCGTATGCAAAATCAGTCAAACATGAAATAAGTCAAAATGTTCTATTTGATTGTTGTCAAAGAAGTCAGTTAAGCGCCCTAATCTTGATGTCATCAACACTTATTATTAATAATGACGGTATATCATTACAGTTTGCAACTGAAAACTCATATATTGCGAAAAGAGTTTGGCAATTAATGAAAGAGTTATTTACAGTAAACTTAAAATTGAATGTTAAAGTAAAACAAACATTGAATCAAAATAATATATACCAAGTTCAAATCGTTGGTGAAGGCTTAGAAGTGTTAAAGCAGTTGAATTTATATGATGATGAAAAAGGATTGTACGAAAGTATTGATTCAATTCACTTATCAAAAGAATGTTGTGAACGTGCATTTTTAGCGGGAGCTTTTATGGCTGCTGGAAGTGTAAACTCACCACAAACTACAAATTATCATTTAGAGATCGCAAGTGATCGTAAACTTGTCGCACAGTTAATTGAAAAGTTAATGAACAAATTAAACTTAGAAGCGAAAATCGTTAAACGCCGTAATATGTATGTCGTCTATATTAAGCAAGCAGAAAAGATTTCAGATTTCTTGCGTGCAATAGGTGCCTCAAATGCAGTTATGGAGTTTGAGCAAACTAGAATAGAACGGGATTTCGTAAATAACTTCACACGTCTTGATAACTGTGAGTTAGCGAATGAAGTGAAAGTCTTAACAGCTGCGAAGAAGCAATTGGAAATTATTAAAGTTATTGAAGAGCGAAACCTCAGAAGTTCACTTAGTGAAAGTCATTTAGAAGTTATCGAACTTCGTAAACTATTTCCAGAGTCAAGTTTAAATGAATTAGTCGATGAATACTATGAATTGTATAATAAAAAAATCACAAAATCAGGTCTAAATCATCGATTTAAGCGTATCGAAGAGATTGTAATGAAAATATAATGTAAATACAACGCAAGATAGGTAGAGTTATCATAAAATAACACTTATTATTTATAAGAGGAAGCGAGGTTATAGATATGAGTAAAAATTCTGTCAACCCCTTACAACAAACTTTTGGGGCAAATATGAGAAAGCAAAGATTAAACTTAAACATTTCTCAAGAAGAGTTATCGTTTAGGGCAGGTCTACACCGTAACTATATTTCAGACGTTGAACGTGGAACTAGAAACGTTTCAATTATTTCAATGGAGAAAATAGCGAACGGTCTTGGGGTAGATCTTCACGAATTATTAAAAAGATAAAATGAGTAGTAACTATAATAAACAATAGTTACTACTTTTTTTATATCTCAATTGACACACCTCTCTTATAGTGATAATCTTACTATCTAGGAGTGATAACTTGAAATATGAATTTAAAGAAAATATAAGCATTGAGCAGTTTGATGAATTTGCTTATAATCACGATATTGGAACATTTTTTCAACATAGTAATTGGTCAAAAGTAAAATCGGAATGGACACCATTTTATACTGGTGTATATAAGGATAATAAACTAGTAGCTACAGCACTAGTTTTAAAACGTAAAATAGTATTAAATTATAGTCTAATGTATGCACCACGTGGTCCGATATTAGATATGGAAGATAATGATTTACTAGAGTTTTATTTAAATGAGTTAAAAAAATTAGCTAAGTCAAACAATGCGATATCATTAACGATTGATCCGTATATTATTCGTGGACAATATGATATGAATGGCGCAATGAAAAATAAAATAGAAGTAGATTACGATGATCATCTACTTGAAGCATTTGAAAGTAAAAACTTTAAACATACTGGCTTCACACTTGATTTACGCGATAGTTTTCAACCACGTTTTACTCCTTTCTTAAACTTAGAAAATTCAGATTATGAAAAGAGTCGTGCGTATAAGCAAGGTGTACGTGCTATTAATGAGTCAGTAAAAATTAGGCATGGAGACAGTGTGGACATAGATGCATTTTATGAAGTTATCCACAAGACAGAGGAACATAAAAACATATCACTTAGAAGTAGTGAATATTTTAAACGCTTAAAAGATGCGTATGGTGAAGACTGCTTACTCTCTTTTGCCTATTTAGATTTAAATGAAGAGGCATCTAACTTAGAGCATAAATTAAATGATTTACTGAAGAGATTACAAAATCCGACAATAAAAGAAGGTCGTCGTCGCGAGTATGAGAGTCAAGTGAAAAATATTGAAAAAGATATTGAATTTGTCGACTTAAAGAAACAAGAATATAGTGAAGTAAATATTGCAGTACTATTAACACTTAAAAATAAAACGAAAGCTGAATTTTTATATGCTGGAATGGACCGTGATTTTCAAAAGTATTTAGGTTCAAATGCAACTTATGTCGATGCGATTAAGTGGGCAAGTAATAGTGGATGTAGCATATTATCATTTGGTGGAAACTCAGGCCATTTTGATGAAGGAATCGATCGCTTTAAAGCTACTTTTATGCCAACAATTAATGAGTACTTAGGTGAGTTTGAATATATCGCTAAACCTTTAGTTAGTAAACTGTTCAATATGGCATTAGAAATAAGACGAAGATAAAGTTAAAATATTACATATTTAAGTGAACATTGTGTGAAATATTAGTCGCTATTAGACGTAAACTGTTGTATATATTTTAGAATAATGTATCATTATATGTAGTAAGGAGGAACATTTATGCCAACTTCAAGTATAGTATTACTAGTTATTCTAATACTAGTTATAGTAGTCGGACTATTTGTTGTAAGTAATTATAACAATCTTATCCGATCACGAAATCAAGTTAGAGAAGCATATTCAACGATGGATGTCTTACTTGTTAAGCGTTCAGACTTAATCCCTGACTTAGTTGCGACAGTAAAAGCTTCTGCAGCTCACGAGAGTGAGACTTTAGAAAGTGTTGTTGCCGCAAGAAGTAGAGCAATTGAATCAAATGATCCAAAAGCGCGTTTAGAAGCAGAGAATGAACTTTCAGCTGGAATTAGTAAATTACTAGTTGTAGCGGAAGCTTATCCAGATCTAAAAGCAAGTTCTAATTTCATTCAAATGCAAAATGACTTAAAATCAATGGAAACAGAAATTGAAAACTCGCGTAGATATTATAACGGAACTGTTAAATATCATAATAACGCAGTTAGTGTATTCCCGGCAAACATTGTCGCGAACATATTTAAATTTAGTGAAGAATTACTATTTACTGTAATCGATGAAACTAAGTTAGAGAAACCAAAAGTAGAATTTTAATCAGAAGGTATCAGATGATACCTTTTTTTATAAGGAGATCACATGTATTAT